>NZ_JANNML010000202.1:0-2200 GCF_031397825.1 Nocardioides sp. | reverse complement strand
CCCAGGTGCACCGTGGCCTTGATGATGACCTGGCTGGCGTTGGCGTGGCGTACGACGTTGCTCAGCGCCTCTCGCACGCAGGCCGCCATGTCGTCGGCCAGCGGGCCGCGCACCGAGCGCAGACCGGGGTCGAGCGCGAGGATCGGTCGGAAGCCGAGCAGGCGCTCGGCCTCGTCGCCGATGTCGGTGATCATGTCGGTCAGCGTCACCGACTCGTCACCGGAGGACTTCAGGGTGAGGATCGTGTTGCGGATCTGTCGGATGGTCTCGTCGATGGCGAACATCGCGTCCGAGACGCGCTGCTGGGTGTCACCCTCCAGCTGGTTGGCGACCCCGTGCAGCGAGAGTCCGGTGGCGAACAGGCGCTGCACGACGTGGTCGTGGAGGTCGCGCGCGATGCGGTCGCGCTCCTCGACCAGCAGCAGCTTCTCCTGGACCTGACGGGCCGACTCGAGCTCGAGGGCGACCGAGGCCTGGGCGGCGAACGCCGAGGCGAGGTCGAGCTCGCTGTGGGTGAAGGGCGGGTTGTCCTGGAAGCGTCCGAGCAGCAGCACACCGGTGAGGCTCTCGGCGCCGATGAGCGGGATGATCAGGGCCGGCCCGAAGTCCGAGGTGTCCATGCCCTCGAACACCTCGGAGCGGACCTGCGACAGGTCGCCGTACACCAGGGCGTCGCCCCGCTCCAACGTGCGCATCTCGGTGGTGACGGGCAGTGAGACCACGCGATTGCGCAGCGACTCCACCTCCCCGAGGCCGCCGACGTGCTGGACGTGCATGTGCGTGCCCTGGATCAGCGCCACGACCGTGTAGTCGGCGTTGGCCAGGTCCATGGCCCGCTCGGACACCTCGCGCAGCGGGTCGTCGATCTCGTCGCCGAGCAGCTGCTGGGTGAGCGTGGTGGCGGCGCGCATCCAGCGCCGGGCGTGCAGCACCTCGCGCAGCAGCAGGGCGTTGTCCATGGCCGAGCCGAGGGCACGGCCGAGCTCGGCCAGCAGCTCGTCGGCGTCGGACCCGATGTGGCCGGCGCCGGGGCGGTTGGCCAGGACCAGGATCCCGACGGTGCGGACCCCGGCACGCAGGCGCACCGCGAGCAGCTCGCCGAAGGTGACCGTCGTACGCCGTGCCGAGGAGCTGCCACGTGCCGAGGGCACGTCGACCGGCTCGAGCGACAGGCGCACGCTGCCCTCCTGCTCCAGCACCGACGAGCGAGCCCGCAGCAGGGCGGGGTGGGTGGTCAGCAGCTCATCGAGCTCGGGGGGCAGGCCGCTGGATCCGAGCGTGGAGAACCCGCGCTCCTCGTCGAGCAGGGCGGCGAACGCGTAGTCGGTCTCGCACAGCTCGCGGGCCGTCGCGGCGATCTCGCGGAGAACAGCGGTCGGGGAGCGGTCGCTGCGCAGGATGCGGGGCAGGCGCTGGAGGACGTGGTGGACCCGACGGTCGACGGCATGGACGGTCACACTGATGACGGCCCCCTCGCGTTTGGCGGCCCCTGCGCGCCTCCCGAGCGTGTGGGGTTCACCCCCAGTGTAGGAAGTCGGTCGTCCGTGCGCGAGTAAAACCTGGGGATCAAACAATCAGTCTTGACTGTTTGTTTGGGGGCGGGCACAGTGGCGCCATGTCGACCACGGTGCGTGTGCCCCAGACGCAGCGCACCCGTCTGATGCGCCAGCGGCTCCTCGAGGCCACCGTCGAGTGCCTGGTCGAGCACGGCTGGAGCGGTACGTCGACCACGCTCGTCTCGCAGCGTGCCGGCGTCAGCCGGGGGGCCCAGCTCCACCACTTCCCGACCAAGGACGCCCTGGTGCTGGCCGCGGTCGAGCACCTGACCGCCGTACGTCACGAGGAGGTCCTGGACCGGACGGCGGACCTCCCGACCGGTGGCGGCCGCACCCGTGCGGTGCTCGAGGTGCTGGCCGAGCTGTTCACCGGCCCGCTCTTCGTCGCTGCCGCAGAGCTCTGGATGGCCGCGCGCACCGATCCCGCCCTGCGCGAGGCGGTGGCCGAGCTGGAGACACGGGTGGGTCGCGCGACCCCCCGCTCCACCGTCGACGCGCTCGGCGTGGACGAGTCGCTGCCGGGCAACCGCGAGCTCGTGCAGGCCACCCTCGACCTGATGCGTGGTCTCGGGCTCGCCAACCTCGTCTCCGACGACGTGGCTCGGCGCGACCGCATCCTCGACCACTGGGCGGTCACCCTCGAG
>NZ_JANNML010000159.1:0-8260 GCF_031397825.1 Nocardioides sp. | reverse complement strand
GACAAGACCCCTGACAAGGCGCCCGACCAGCCTGCCGTCGAGCAGTCCCCGGAGAACGTCCCCGCCCAGACCGGTGAGGTCACCGCGGTCGGTGCCCGCACCGGCATGTTCGGCGCGACGGGCACCGGCGACACCAGCGGCTACGGCGGCCTGGTCGCCCCGATCGTCTATCCCGCTGCGGCCCAGCGTCCCTTCGGTGGCTGGTACGACGAGGTGGCCGACGCGCTCGAGGGCCGGATCGGCAACGTCGTCATCCACCGCGGCGAGATCACCTTCCACGTCCGCCGCGAGGAGCTCGTCGCGGTCGCCCGGCACCTGCGCGACGCACCCCAGCTGCGCTTCGAGCTGTGCACCGGCGTGAGCGGCGTGCACTACCCCGACGACGCGGGCAACGAGATGCACGCGGTCTACCACCTGCTCTCGATGACCCACAACCGTCGGATCCGCCTCGAGGTCAGCGTCCCCGACGCCGACGCGCACATCCCGTCGTTGGTGGCGATCTACCCCACCAACGACTGGCACGAGCGCGAGACCTACGACATGTTCGGGATCATCTTCGACGGCCATCCCGCACTCACGCGCATCCTCATGCCCGACGACTGGCCGGGCCACCCGCAGCGCAAGGACTACCCCTTGGGCGGCATCCCCGTGGAGTACAAGGGCGGCAGCATCCCGCCGCCCGATGAGCGCAGGAGCTACAACTGATGACTCACGACATGTACGCCGGCACCAGCGAGACGACCGAGGGCAAGGTCTTCACGGTCACCGGCCAGGACTGGGACTCGATCGTCGAGGGGCTCGCCGAGGACGCCGACGAGCGCGTCGTCGTCAACATGGGCCCCCAGCACCCCTCCACGCACGGGGTGCTGCGCCTGATCCTCGAGCTCGAGGGCGAGACGGTCACCGAGGCCCGCTGCGGCATCGGCTACCTCCACACCGGCATCGAGAAGAACATGGAGTACCGCTCCTGGGTGCAGGGCACCACGTTCGTCACCCGGATGGACTACCTCAGCCCCTTCTTCAACGAGGCGACCTACTGCCTGGGCGTCGAGCGGCTGCTGGACATCGAGGACGACATCCCCGAGAAGGCCAGCGTCATGCGGGTGCTCCTGATGGAGCTCAACCGCATCTCCTCCCACCTGGTCTGCATCGCGACCGGCGGCATGGAGATCGGTGCCCTCACCGTCATGACGATCGGCTTCCGCGAGCGCGAGCTCGTCCTCGACCTCTTCGAGCTCATCACCGGCCTGCGCATGAACCACGCCTTCATCCGTCCCGGTGGCGTCGCGCAGGACCTGCCCCCCGGCGCCCTCGACGAGATCCGCGCATTCGTCGCGCTGATGAAGAAGCGCCTGCCGGAGTACGCCGCGCTCTGCAACGCCAACCCGATCTTCCGGGCCCGGCTCGACGGCGTGGGCCACCTCGACCTCGAGGGCGTCATGGCCCTCGGCATCACCGGCCCCGTGCTCCGCAGCACCGGCTACCCCTGGGACCTGCGCAAGACCCAGCCCTACTGCGGCTACGAGGACTACGACTTCGACGTCCAGACGTGGGACACCTGCGACGCCTACGGGCGCTTCCGGATCCGGCTCGCCGAGATGTGGGAGTCGCTCAAGATCGTCGAGCAGGCCGCGGAGCGTCTCGCCGGCCTCGAGGGCGCGCCGGTCATGGTCGCCGACAAGAAGATCGCCTGGCCCAGCCAGCTCGCGATCGGCAGCGACGGCATGGGCAACAGCCTCGACCACATCCGCCACATCATGGGGGAGTCCATGGAGGGGCTGATCCACCACTTCAAGCTGGTGACCGAGGGCTTCCGGGTCCCGCCGGGCCAGGCCTACGTGCCGATCGAGTCACCGCGCGGCGAGCTCGGGGCCCACGTGGTCTCCGACGGCGGCACCCGCCCGTTCCGGACGCACTTCCGTGACCCGTCCTTCACCAACCTCCAGGCGACGAGCGTGATGAGCGAGGGCGGCATGATCGCCGACGTCATCGTGGCCATCGCCTCCATCGACCCCGTGATGGGAGGCGTCGACCGATGATCGACGAGACCACCTACGCCGAGCTGGCCGAGATCGCGGCCCGCTACCCCGAGAAGCGCTCGGGGCTGCTGCCGATGCTCCACCTCGTGCAGTCGGCCGACGGGCGCGTGACGCCCGAGGGCATCGAGGCCTGTGCCGAGATCCTCGACATCACCGCCGCCGAGGTGAGCGGGGTCGCGACCTTCTACACGATGTACAAGCGCAAGCCGGTCGGTGACTACCACGTCGGCGTGTGCACCAACACGCTCTGCGCAGTCATGGGCGGCGACCTGATCTTCGACCGGCTCAAGCAGCACCTGGACGTCGGCAACGACGAGACCACGGAGCGACGTCCGGAGGACCAGGCGAGCATCACGCTGGAGCACGTCGAGTGCAACGCTGCCTGCGACTACGCCCCGGTGATGATGGTCAACTGGGAGTTCATGGACAACATGACCGTCCAGTCCGCCACGCAGCTCGTCGACGACCTGCGTGCCGGCACCGAGGTCGGCTCCACCCGCGGTCCGAGGATCTGCACCTGGCGTGAGGCCGAGCGCGTGCTCGCCGGCTTCCCCGACGGCCTCGCGGACGAGGGCCCCTCGGCCGGTCCCGCGAGCCTGGTCGGTCGCGAGATCGCGCGCCAGCGCGGCTGGACCGCCCCGTCCTCCGACGCCTCGGGCTCCGCGCCCGCCGTCGCCCAGACCAAGGTCGAGGCGGTCGAGCAGGCAGACACCTCACGCGCCGAGACCGAGACCGAGCAGGAGAAGGCCGATGACTAGCGTGTTGACTCCCGTCCTCACCGACAACTGGGGCGCCGAGCGCAGCTGGACGCTGGCGGCCTACGAGGCCCAGGGCGGCTACGGCGCGCTGAAGAAGGCGCTCGCCATGGCGCCCGCCGACGTCATCACCGCCGTCAAGGACTCCGGCCTGCGCGGTCGCGGCGGCGCAGGCTTCCCGACGGGCATGAAGTGGAGCTTCATCCCGCAGGACAACCCCAAGCCCAAGTACCTCGTCGTCAACGCCGACGAGTCCGAGCCGGGCACCTGCAAGGACATGCCGCTGATGATGGCGACGCCCCACACGCTGCTCGAGGGCGTGATCATCAGCTCCTACGCCATCCGGGCCCACACCGCCTTCATCTACATCCGCGGCGAGGTCCTGCACGTCATCCGCCGGGTGCAGGCAGCCGTGGCCGAGGCCTACGCCGCCGGCCACCTCGGCAAGGACATCCACGGCACCGGCTACGACCTCGACGTCGTCGTCCACGCCGGCGCCGGCGCCTACATCTGCGGCGAGGAGACCGCCCTGCTCGAGGGGCTCGAGGGGCGGCGCGGCCAACCGCGCCTGCGCCCGCCGTTCCCCGCGGTCGCCGGTCTCTACGCCAGCCCGACGGTCATCAACAACGTCGAGTCGATCGCGTCCGTGCCCAGCATCATCGACCACGGTGCCGAGTGGTTCGCCTCCATGGGCACCGAGAAGTCCAAGGGCTACGGCATCTTCTCGCTCTCGGGCCACGTCAAGACCCCCGGTCAGTACGAAGCCCCGCTCGGCATCACCCTGCGTCAGCTCATCGACCTGGCCGGTGGCATGCGTGACGGCCACGAGCTGAAGTTCTGGACACCGGGTGGGTCCAGCACGCCACTGCTGACCGCCGACCACCTCGACGTCCCCCTCGACTTCGAGGGCGTCGGCGCGGCCGGCTCGATGCTCGGCACCCGCGCGCTGCAGCTCTTCGACGAGACCACCTGCGTCCTGCGTGCGGTCCTGCGGTGGACCGAGTTCTACAAGCACGAGTCCTGCGGCAAGTGCACCCCGTGCCGCGAGGGCACGTGGTGGCTGGTGCAGACGCTCGCCGCGCTCGAGAAGGGCCAGGGCAGCGAGAGCGACCTCGACCTGCTGCTCGACCAGTGCGACAACATCCTGGGTCGCTCGTTCTGCGCGCTGGGCGACGGTGCCACCAGCCCGATCTCCAGCTCCATCCAGTACTTCCGCGACGAGTACCTCGCGCACCTCACCCACGGGGGCTGCCCCTTCGACCCGGCCGCCTCGACGCTCTTCGCCGCCGAGGGAGCCTCCGCATGACGCAGACCAACGACACCACTCCGGCGAGCGTCGAGGTCGACCTGATCTCGGTGACCATCGACGGCATCCAGGTCAGCGTCCCCCGGGACACCCTGGTGATCCGGGCCGCCGAGCAGGTCGGCGTCCAGATCCCACGCTTCTGCGACCACCCGCTGCTCGCACCCGTGGGTGCCTGCCGCCAGTGCCTGGTCGACGTCCCCGACGCGGGCAACGGTCGTGGCTTCCCCAAGCCGCAGGCCTCCTGCACGCTCCCCGTCGCCGAGGGCATGGTCGTCAACACCCAGGTGACCAGCGAGGTCGCCGACAAGGCGCAGCAGGGCGTCATGGAGTTCCTGCTCATCAACCACCCGCTCGACTGCCCCGTCTGCGACAAGGGCGGCGAGTGCCCGTTGCAGAACCAGGCGATGTCCAACGGCCGCGGCGAGTCCCGCTTCTCGGCGGCCGGCGGCATCAAGCGCACCTACCCCAAGCCGATCAACATCTCCGCCCAGGTCCTGCTCGACCGCGAGCGCTGCGTCCTGTGCGCCCGGTGCACGCGGTTCTCCGAGCAGATCGCCGGCGACCCCTTCATCGCCCTCATCGAGCGCGGCGCCCTCCAGCAGGTCGGCATCTACGAGAAGGAGCCACTGCAGAGCTACTTCTCGGGCAACACGATCCAGATCTGCCCGGTCGGTGCGCTCACCTCCGCCGAGTACCGCTTCCGCTCGCGCCCCTTCGACCTGGTCTCCACCCCGTCCGTCGCGGAGCACGACTCCTGTGGCTCGGCCATCCGCGTCGACCATCGCCGCGGCAAGGTCATGCGTCGTCTCGCGGGCAACGACCCCGAGGTCAACGAGGAGTGGATCACCGACAAGGACCGCTTCGCGTTCACCTACGCCACGCAGGACGACCGGCTGACCTACCCGCAGGTCCGTGACGAGGACGGGTCCCTGCGCCCCGCGTCCTGGCCCGAGGCATTCGCCGTCGCGGCCCGCGGCCTGCGCGCGGCCGGCCCTGCCGGCGTACTCCTGGGTGGACGGCACACCGCCGAGGACGCCTACGCCTACAGCAAGTTCGCCCGTGTCGCGCTCGGCACCAACGACGTCGATTTCCGGGCACGCCCGCACTCCGCGGAGGAGGCGCAGTTCCTCGCCTCCCAGGTGGTGCTCACGGCGCCGGAGGGCGGCGGCGTCACGTACGCCGACCTCGAGACCGCGCCCACGGTCGTGCTGGTCGGCCTCGAGCCCGAGGACGAGGCCGGCGCGATCTTCCTGCGTCTGCGCAAGGCCGCCGAGGCCGGTCGCACCCGCGTGTTGGCGATCGCGCCGTTCAGCACGCGGGGCCTGCACAAGATGGGCGGGACGCTGATCCCGACCGTCCCCGGTGACGAGCCCGCCGCCCTCGACGCCCTGCTCGGCCACGCCGACCACGGTGTCGACGCGGCCAGCGTGATCCTCGTGGGTGAGCGCCTCGCGACCGTGCCCGGTGCTCTCTCGGCTGCTGCTGCCCTCGCGAGCAAGTCGGGCGCCCGGCTGGCCTGGGTGCCCCGCCGCGCCGGTGACCGCGGAGCGGTCGAGACCGGCTGCCTGCCCAACCTGCTGCCCGGCGGCCGTCCGGTCGCCGATGCCTCCGCACGCGTCGACGTGGCCACCTCGTGGGGCGTCGACTCCCTGCCGGACAGCGAGGGGCGCGACGCGTCCGCCATCGTCGCGGCGCTCGTCGCCGGCGAGCTCGGCGGTCTGGTCATCGGTGGCGTCGACCCCGACGACACCGCCGACCCCGCTGCCACCCGGGCTGCGGTCGAGGCGGCCGGCTTCGTCGTGGCCCTCGAGCTGCGCGAGACCGAGGTGACCCGGGCCGCCGACGTCGTCTTCCCGGTCTCCACCGTCACCGACAAGGCCGGCATGTTCGTCACGTGGGAAGGCCGTCCCCGCGCCTTCGACGCGGTGTTCACCAACCCCAAGGCGCTGCCCGACCTGCGCGTCCTGGCGGGCATCGCCGAGGAGCTGGACGCCCCGCTGGGCTTCCGCAACGTCGCCGAGGCGCGCGCCCAGATGGCCGACCTCGGTCCCTGGGACGGTCCACGCGCCGCCGCACCCAGCGTCGCCGCGACCGAGGACCTGGGCCCGGGCCTCGCGCTGGCGTCCTGGAAGCAGATGCTCGACAACGGCTCGCTCCAGGACGGCGACAAGCACCTTGCCGCCACGGCACGTCCGACGGTCGCCCGCGTCGGGCGGACGGTCTTCGACGCCCTCGGTCCGACGGTCACCGTCACCGGTGACCGGGGGTCGGTGACGCTGCCGGCCGTGGTGGCCGACGACCTCGTCGACGGGGCCGTGTGGCTGCCGGCCAACTCGTTCGGCAACGGCGTCCTGGCCGACGTGGCCTCGCCCGGATCCCGCGTCACCGTCAAGGGAGGCACCCCGTGACCAGCACCATCCTCAGCCAGCTCAGCCCCCTGGCGGCCGACGACCTCAGCGCCTTCGGTCAGGACCCGTGGTGGCTGATCGTCATCAAGACGTTGCTGATCTTCCTGGTCCTGGTGCTCCTCACCCTGTTCAACATCTGGTGGGAGCGACGTGTGGTCGCCCGCATGCAGCACCGCATCGGTCCCAACGTGCACGGCCCCTTCGGCCTGCTGCAGTCCCTGGCCGACGGCGTCAAGCTGGCGCTCAAGGAGGACATCATCCCCAAGGCCGCCGACAAGGTGGTCTTCCTCCTCGCCCCGATCCTGGCGGCCGTGCCGGCCTTCGTGACGTTCAGCGTGATCCCGTTCGGACCCGAGGTCGGGGTCCCCTTCTCCGACCGGACGACCCCGCTGCAGCTCACCGACATGCCCGTGGCCGTGCTGTTCGTGATGGCGATCGCCTCGATCGGCATCTACGGCATCGTCCTCGGTGGCTGGTCGAGTGGCTCGACGTACTCGCTGCTGGGCGGCCTGCGCTCGAGCGCCCAGATGATCTCCTACGAGGTCGCGATGGGTCTCGCGCTGGTCGCGGTCTTCCTCTACGCCGGCTCGATGTCGACCTCGGCGATCGTCGACGCCCAGAAGGACCTGTGGTTCGGCCTGATCCTGGTGCCGTCGTTCGTCATCTACCTCATCGCGATGGTGGGGGAGACCAACCGCGCGCCCTTCGACCTCCCCGAGGCCGAGGGCGAGCTCGTCGGTGGCTTCCACACCGAGTACTCCTCGCTGAAGTTCGCGCTGTTCTTCCTCGCCGAGTACATCAACATGGCGACCGTCTCCGCGCTCGCCACGACGCTGTTCCTCGGCGGCTGGCGGGCACCCTTCTGGATCGACCGGGTCTGGGCCGGCGCCAACGAGGGCTACGTCCCGCTGATCTGGTTCTTCGGCAAGATGCTCTTCTTCATCTTCGGCTTCATCTGGCTGCGGGGGTCGCTGCCGCGGTTGCGCTACGACCAGTTCATGGCCTTCGGCTGGAAGCGACTCATCCCGATCGCCCTGGTGTGGATCGTCGCGGTGGCGACCATCCGCGTCGTCTCGCTCAACGACGGCGTCGACCGCCGCTACCTGTTGATCGGCATCGGGGTGCTCGCGGCCGGCTTCCTGCTGCTCTTCCTCTTCGGAGCAGCCGACGAGACCGACGAGGACCTGCCCTACACGCAGCCCGCGGCAACGCCCGGTGGCTTCCCGGTCCCGGTCATGCCCGCCGGTGGACCCGTGCGCGGCGCGGCCGCCCCCCTCACCTTCGACACCCCGATCTCGAGCCCCGCCGGAGCCGGCGCGGGCAAGGAGGCACACGCTGATGGCTGAGCCCAAAGGCATGAAGGAACAGTTCTGGGACCCCATCGCGGGTTTCGGGGTCACCTTCCGCACCATGTTCAAGAAGGTCGTCACGGAGCAGTACCCCTTCGAGAAGCTCCCGACCGCCCCGCGCTTCCACGGCCGGCACCAGCTCAACCGCTGGCCCGACGGGCTGGAGAAGTGCATCGGCTGCGAGCTGTGCGCGTGGGCCTGCCCCGCCGACGCGATCTACGTCGAGGGCGACGCCAACTCCGACGCCCCCGACGGTGAGCGCTTCAGCCCCGGCGAGCGCTACGGCCGCGTCTACCAGATCAACTACCTGCGCTGCATCCTCTGCGGACTGTGCATCGAGGCGTGCCCCACGCGCGCCCTGACGATGACCAACGAGTACGAGCTGGCGGACACCAACCGGGCC
>NZ_JANNML010000081.1:0-2400 GCF_031397825.1 Nocardioides sp. | reverse complement strand
GACGAGGAGTGGAAGGGCTGGTGGGGCGACGAGCCGCCGTTCCACACCCCGGTCTTCGTCATGACCCACCACGAACGGCCGTCGTACTCGCTCTCGGACACGACCTTCCACTTCGTCGACGACTCCCCCGCGGCGGTGCTGGAGCAGGCGCTGCAGGCGGCCGACGGCAAGGACGTGCGGCTCGGCGGCGGCGCCAACACGATCCGGCAGTTCCTCGACGCCGGGCTCATCGACACGCTGCACGTCGCGGTCGGCCCTGACCCGCTGGGTGCCGGCTCGAGGCTGTGGGACTCCCCCGACGACCTGCTCGACCGCTATCACCGCGACGTCGTGCCCGGCTCCCACGGCGTGGTGCACCACCTGTTCTGGCGCACCTGAGGGGCGATACTGACGCGGTGGGCAAGCGCAACTACCTCGTCGAGGGGGTCTCGGGGACGGGCAAGACGTCCGTGTGCCACGAGCTGCACCGGCGTGGTTTCCAGGCGATCAACGGCGACCGGGAGCTGGCCTACCAGGGCGACCCCCTGACCGGCCGGCCGCTCGCCACCGCCGTGCACGAGCACCACCTCTGGGACGTGGCTCGGGTGCGAGAGCTGGCGGCCGACCAGCGTGAGCCCGCCACCTTCTTCTGCGGAGGCTCGCGCAACGTCGCGACGTTCACCGACCTGTTCGACGAGGTCTTCGTCCTCGACGTGGATCTCGACACCTTGCACCGGCGGCTGGATCAGCGCCCTCAGGGCGAGTGGGGCTCGCAACCGTCCGAGCGCGACCTGATCGTCCGACTCCACCAGACCCAGGAGGACCTCCCGGCCACGGGGGTGGTGATCGACGCCACCCGCCCACTCACGGCGGTCGTCGACGAGATCCTTCGTCGCACGGGGCTGTCGACCGATGACTCCGGGTGACCTGCCGGGTCTGAGCTGGGCAAGACCACCCCGACCCCAGGAGCCCGTGCCGTGCGAGACGTCGTCCTCTACACCCTGATCTCCCTCGACGGAGTCGCCGAGGAGCCCGGCGACTGGATGTTCGAAGCTGACGAGGAGGTCTTCGCCAACCTCGTCCGCGTCATCTCCACGCAGGACGACGTCCTGCTCGGTCGTGGCACCTACGACTACTGGGCCGGCTTCTGGCCGACCGCGGACGTCCAGCCGTTCGCCGACTTCATCAACCGGACGACGAAGCATGTCTTCACCTCGACCCCGCCCGACCAGCCGTGGTCGGGGACCGTCGTCGTCGGTGCTCCGCTGATCGACCACGTCAAGGACCTTCAGCAACGTCCCGGTGGCGACATCGGGGTGCACGGGAGCATCCGAATCGCCCAGTCCCTGCTGGCGGCCGACCTGGTCGACCGGCTCGAGCTCGTGGTCGTCCCGACCCTCGCGGGAACGGGTCGGCGCCTCTTCGGCGACCAGGGGCTGGTGCGCCTCACCCCCACGCGGGTGGACCGCTCGAGCTCCGGGTGCGTCCTCCTCACCTACGAGCGGGCCTGAGCCGGCTCAGCTGAGGTCGACGGCGAGCTGACGGCCCAGCCGGGTGAGCGACAGCGACGCCGCCAACCGCTCCGACGCGGCATTGCCCTCCCGGCACCGCCACTGGGCGACCAGACCGTCGTCGAGCGCCTGCGTCACCACCTCCCCTGCAGCCGCCGCCGCATAGCCGTGGCCACGTGCATCGGGCGTGGCCACGACACCCAGCTGCGCGATGTCGGCGCCCCACCGCTCCAGGCCCGCCAAGGCGGCCAGTCGGCCCTGGGGCGTCGTCGCCGCCCATCGCTGGGGCATGGTGGCGAGGCCACTCTCGTCCCACTCGTCGGCCGCGACGGCCAGGCGCATCGCTTCCACCAGGGCGTCATCCGCGCGTGTCGTCGCGACAGGGAGCCGCCTGTCGAGCCGGGTGTCGCGGTAGGACAGGGACGCCGACCCGATCGGCCTCGGCCGGAACGACGCCAAGCTCGCGACCAGGAGCTGCAGGTCGAGCAGCTCGGCACCGTCCAGACCCCGGATCCGCTCCAGGGCGGCTGGCGGACCGACGACCACGCGGGAGCGCTCCAGCTCCACGACGACCACCGCGGTCGCCCCCTCCCGGGCGAACGCTTGAGTGCCCGAGGAGGTCAGGGTCTCGACCGGCACGGACAGGCGCTCGGCCCACCCGTGCAGGACCCGGAGTCGACCAGTCGGCGACAGGGTCGGAGTGGCAGGCTCCGGGGTGGTCATGGAGCCATCGTGCCTCAGGGGTCGGTGAGGTCTCTGGTGCCGTGGGGGGTGGTGAGGTGGGTCTGGCCGTGGGGTTCGCGCCAGAGGAAGGTGCCGGGGGCGCGTTGTTGGTAGGTCCAGCCGGCGTGGGTCTTGAGCTGGTGGTGATGTCGGCAGAGGGGGGCGAGGTTGCACTCGCAGGTGATGC
>NZ_JANNML010000068.1:0-31873 GCF_031397825.1 Nocardioides sp. | reverse complement strand
CGACTGACCGTCGACTGGGCGCGATGTTGCTCCGCGTACGCCGAGTCGGCGCAATGTTGCTCCGCGTACGCCGAGTCGGCGCAATGTTGCAGCCGTGGCGCGACGACCGGGGATCGCCGCGAGGCAGTCGTGTGCCCCAGCCAGCGCTCCAGCGCGGCGAGCGACACACGACCCGACCAGCCCGCGCACCCCGGCCGACTGGGAGCCGGGTCGTGGGTCGCGGACCGCGCCATGGCGCAGCCTCCGGCACACGACCCGAGCACCGGCACCAGCCCCGCAACATCACGCCGACTCGACGTACGCCGTGCAACATCGCGCCGACTCGGCGAGGCTCAGACCGCCACAGCCGTGATGACCCGAGCCCGACCGACCGGTTCGCCCCACGCCCGCCGGGTGCGGAGCAGCCGGGCGGTGGACCACGCGAGGAACGGCACGGCCACGAGCACGGAGACCTGCCACGCGTCGACGTTGGCGAGCCCGGAGAAGACCAGGCCGGTGACGGTCGTCGAGAGGGCGAGCCGGGCGGAGTAGCCGACCATCACCACCGGCGGTGCCGGCGTTGCCCGGGCCGAGCGGAGGTCGACCGCGAAGGGGCGCTGGTCCGACCAGCGCAGTGATGCCGCCACGACCTGCAGGGTCACGACGACCAGGGTGCAGACCAGCGCGGTCAGCTCGGCGACCGACGGCACCCCGGCGCGGACGGCACCCAGCAGGACCGTCACGAGCGACGCCGCCAGGAGGAACTCACCCAGCACCCACGCCCGCGCGTCGAAGACCGTCTCGGGCGGCACCGGCAGGCTCTCGCGCCACAGGCCGCCGCGGCCGTCGAGGCACCACGCGTTGACGCCCCACAGCAGCGCGCCGCCCGACGCCACCAGCCCCGGCAGCACGGTCAGCTGCGCCCACGGCAGGTTGCCGGCGAGGGCAACGAGACCGGGCGCGAGGGCGAGGACGGCGACGCCGCGTCGCATGGGCACGGCGCGCCACACCGACGCGCGGTCGGTCCGCACCAGCTGCCCCCACGCGGATCGCGCGAGCCTTCGGACGGGGTGGTGGCCGCTCTCGACGTCGAGCTCGTCCTGCGGGATCCGGTGCGCGGCGATGTGGGCGGGCACCGCCCCGAGCACGACGGCACCGACGAGCATCGCGAGCACCACCCCCACGGTCAGCGCCCAGCGTCCGACCGAGTCCGACACCATCCCGACCACCACCCAACGCGTCGGCAGCTCGTCGAAGACCTGGAGCAGCCGGCCCGAGATCTGCAGGCCGAGGGTCGCCCCGAGCACCCCGACCGTCAGCGCGCGGATGCCGACGATGCCGTGCGGGACGCGACGTACGCCCTCGAGGATCCACGCCAGCACCTGCGCGATCGCGGTCGCGGCGCCGAGCCAGAGCACGACGACCACCTGCGCCTGCGCGAGGTAGAGCTTCGGTCCCAGCGCGAAGGCGGTGACGGCCAGCAGCGCCCAGGCCTGGAGCAGCCACGCGATGTTGAGCGGCGCCAGGAGCAGCGCGCCGAGGTGGTCGGTGGTCGGGCTGATGGGATGTACGGCGGCAGGGTCGCGCGCGAGCAGCTCCCGGCCGCCGCCGCTCGCCGTGGCCGACACGATCGTGAGCGCGAGGAAGCCGGTCAGCATCGTCGGCAGCAGGAGCAGCAGGTCCAGGGCCCGTCCGGAGCCGGCGCCCGCGCCGGGCACGAAGGCCGGCGCCACGGCTGCCCCCAGCGTCACCACGACGAAGGCAGCGAGCGCGACGACCCCCGCGCGCCGGCGTCGCAGCGACGCCGTGCGGAAGCGCACCAGGTGACCGACGTCGGCCACCGCCCGCCGGGTCTCCGCGACGAAGCCGGCGCCGACCCCGACAGGGGACGCAGCGTCAGTCGAGGAGCCCGCGGTAGGCACGCGCCCCCTCCTCGCCCGCCATCTCGCCGGCACTCACGGTCGCGACGGCCGAGCCGCCGCGCAGCACGCTCACGGTCGTGCAGGACTGCACCGCCAGCTCACGCAGGTGCGTCGAGACCAGCACGCAGGCGCCGCGCGCGCGGGCGTCGCTGATCACGTCGAAGGTCGCCTCGACCCCGATCGGGTCGACACCGTCGAAGGGCTCGTCGAGCAGCAGCACCTCGGGCTCGTGCAGGGCCGCGAGCAGCACCGAGAGCCGCCGGCCCATGCCGTGCGAGAAGCCTGCGGTGACGCGGTGGGCGACGTCGCCGAGCTCGAAGCGCTCCAGCAGGTCGCGCGCCCGCTCCTCCCAGTGGTCCATGCGGCGCAGCCGGGCCGCGAGCTGCAGGTGCTCCCACGGCGTCGCGCGCGGCACCAGCCCGCCGACGTCGGGGCAGTAGCCGACGGCCTGCTTCACGCGCAACGTCTCGGTGCGTACGTCGTGCCCCGCGACCAGCACCCGGCCCGCGGTCGGCGGGACGACGCCCGCGAGCACGCGCATCGTCGTGGACTTGCCGGCGCCGTTGCGGCCGAGCAGCGCGGTGGCCTGGCCCGCGTGGGCCCGGAGGTCGACACCGGACACGGCCTCGACCTCGCCGAACCGCACGTGCAGCGAGCGCACGTCGACGACGGCCGGGGAGTCGGTCACCGCCCCATCCTCGCGGACCAGCGAGCCGCGCACAGCAGTTCCGGGCGCAGGATCCCCAAAATCAGCCGATCGGGCAGTTCCGGGTCCGCACCCGAGGCGCCGCGACGAGCACCGCCCCGCCCGGGAGACCCGGACGGGGCGGTGGTGGAGCAGCAGCGATCAGGCGGGGAACGAGCCGCCCGACGCAGCGAGGTCACGCAGCCACGGGGTGGGCGCGAAGCGCTCGCCGTAGGTCGCCGCGAGCTCGTCGGCCCGGGCGCAGAACGCCTGGAGGCCGATCGTGCCGTCCTTGCCGACGTAGCCGGTCATGAACTGCGCAGCGCCACCGGTCATCGGCGGGAAGCCGATTCCCATGATCGAGCCGATGTTGGCCGCGGCGGCGGACGTGATGACGTCCTCCTCGAAGCACTTGGCGGTCTCGAGCGCCTCGGCGAAGAGCATCCGGTCCTTGACGTCCTCGATGGAGGGCTGCTCCTCGGCGACCGGGAAGAGCTCGGCGAGGCCGGCCCACAGGGACTGGCGCGAGCCGCTCTCGTCGTAGTCGTAGAAGCCGGCGCCGCGCAGGCGACCGGGACGACCGGCCGCGAGCATCTGACCGACGACCTTGGTGCCGGGGTGCTCGGTGTGCGGGGTGCCGTCGCGCTCGGCGGCCTCCCGCGTCGCCGTGGCGATCTTGTCCATCAGCTCCATGTTGAGCTCGTCGGTCAGCTGCAGCACGGGCGCGGGGTAGCCGGCCTGCGAGGTGGCCCGCTCGATCGTCCAGGGGCGCACGCCCTCGGCGACCATCGCGAGGCCCTCGTTGACCATGAAGCCGATGACCCGCGAGGTGTAGAAGCCACGGCTGTCGTTGACGACGATCGGCGTCTTGCGGATCTGCTGGACCACGTCGTAGGCCTTGGCCAGCGCCACGTCGGAGGTCTCCGCGCCGCGGATGATCTCGACCAGCGGCATCTTGTCGACGGGGCTGAAGAAGTGCAGGCCGATGAAGTCCTTCGGGCGGTCGACGCCCTGGGCCAGCTCGGTGATCGGCAGCGTCGAGGTGTTGGAGCAGAGCAGCGCGTCGGGGTTGACGAACGGTGCGATCTCGGCGAACACCTTGGCCTTCAGCGAGGGGTCCTCGAAGACGGCCTCGATGACGAGGTCGCAGCCGGCGAGGTCGGCGGGGTTGCCGGTCGCGGTGATGCGGCCGAGCAGCTCAGCCTTCTTCTCCTCGGTGGACTTGCCCCGCGAGATCGCCTTGTCGAGCAGCTTCTCGCTGTAGGCCTTGCCCTTGGCGGCGTTCTCGTCGGAGACGTCCTTGAGCACGACCTCCATGCCCGCGCGGGCACAGGAGTAGGCGATGCCGGCACCCATCATGCCGGCGCCCAGGACGCCGACCTTCGTGGCCTTCCAGGGCTCGATGCCCTGCGGGCGCAGCGAGCCGGAGTTGATCGCCTGGAGGTCGAAGAAGAACGCCTGGATCATGTTCTTCGAGCCCTGGTTGACGATCAGGTTCGTCAGGTAGCGCGACTCGATCCGCGAGGCGGTGTCGAAGTCGACCTGCGCACCCTCGACCGCGGCGCTGAGGATCGCGCGGGCGGCGGGGTAGACCGCACCCTTCGTCTGCTTGCGCAGCAGTGCCGGGAAGGCGGGCCGGAAGCCGGCCAGCGCGGGCGACTTCGGGCTGCCGCCGGGCATCTTGTAGCCGGGCAGGTCCCACGGGTTGGCCGAGGCGTCGGGGTTGGCCTTGATCCACGCCTTCGCGGCGGGCACCAGGTCCTCGCGGGTCGGGACCAGCTCGTCGACCAGGCCCTTCTCCTTGGCAGCAGCGGGCTTGAAGCGGGTGCCCTGCAGCAGCACGTCCATCAGGCCCGACTGGATGCCGAGCATGCGCACGACGCGGGTCACGCCGCCGCCGCCGGGGAGCAGGCCCAGGCTCGACTCAGGCAGGCCGATCTCGACCTTGTTGTCGTCCACGATGATCCGGTGGTTGGCGGCCAGGCAGATCTCGAGGCCACCACCGAGCGCGGCGCCGTTGATCGCGGCGACGACGGGGCGGGGGAACTTCTCGATCCGGCGCAGGCCGGCCTTGACGCCCTCGGCCATCGCGAAGACCGACGCGGCGTCGTCCTTGGTCGCGGTGACCATGCCCTTGAGGTTGCCGCCGGCGAAGAAGGTCTTCTTCGCGCTGGCGATGACGACGCCGGTCACGCTCTTCTCATCCTGGGCCACCTCGTCGTAGAGGCGGTCGACGGCCGCGGCCATCGAGGAGATGTAGAGCTCGTTCATCGTGTTGGCGCTCGACGACGGGTCGTCGAGGGTCAGCGTGACGATGCCGTCGGCGTCACGCTCGTAGTGCACGGAGGTCTCGGTAGCGGTGGTGCTCACGTGGTGGGTTCCTTCGGTGTTCGAGAGAGAGGAGTACGTCGAGGGGGTCGGTGGTCCTCAGACCAGCTCGACGATGGTCGCGATGCCCATGCCGCCGCCGACGCAGAGCGTGGCGAGGCCGCGGCGCAGGTCGCGACGCTGGAGCTCGTCGATCAGCGTGCCGAGGATCATCGCGCCGGTGGCACCCAGCGGGTGGCCCATCGCGATCGCACCGCCGTTGACGTTGGTGATCTCGTGGCTGATGCCCATGTCGCGCATGAAGCGCATGGCGACCGCGGCGAACGCCTCGTTGATCTCGAAGAGGTCGATGTCGTCGACCGTCAGGCCGGCCTTGGCCAGCGCCTTGCGGGCGGCGGGCGCCGGTCCGGTCAGCATGATGACCGGGTCGGCGCCGGAGACGGCCGTGGCGATGATGCGGGCGCGGGGGGTGAGGCCGAGGTCCTTGCCGACCTGCTCGGAGCCGATCGCCATGATCGCGGCGCCGTCGACGATGCCGGACGAGTTGCCGGCGTGGTGGACGTGGTTGATCTTCTCGATCCAGTGGTACTTCTCGAGCGCCACGTCGTCGAAGCCCGCGTCGCGACCGATCTGGGCGAACGACGGCTTCAGGCCGGCGAGGCCCTCGGGGCTCGTGTCGGGGCGGATCGTCTCGTCGTGGTCGAGCACGGTCAGTCCGCTGATGTCCTTGACGGGCACGACGGCGTCACCGAAGTAGCCGTTGGCCCAGGCCTTGGAGGCACGGTGGTGCGACTCGGCGGCGTAGGTGTCGACGTCGTGGCGGTCCCAGCCCTCGATCGTCGCGATCAGGTCGGCGCCGATGCCCTGGGGCACGAAGCCTGCCTTGAAGGCGGTGGCCGGGTCGGAGGCCCACGCGCCGCCGTCGGAGCCCATGGGCACGCGGCTCATCGACTCCACGCCGCCGGCGAGGATCAGGTCCTCGAAGCCACCGCGCACGCGGGACGCCGCCTGGTTGACGGCCTCGAGGCCCGAGGCGCAGAAGCGGTTGAGCTGCACACCGGCGACGGTGTCGGGGTAGCCGGCTGCGAGCGCCGCGGTCTTGGCGATGTCGCCTCCCTGGTCGCCGATCGGCGACACGACACCGAGCACGACGTCGTCGACGCGGTGCGGGTCCAGGCCGGGGTTGCGGTCCTTGACCGCGTCCAGCAGGCCGACCACGAGGTCGACGGGCTTGACCTCGTGGAGGGAGCCGTTGGCCTTGCCCCTGCCGCGCGGCGTGCGGATGTGGTCGTACACGAATGCTTCTGCCATGACCGTCCTCGGTGTTGTCTGCACGTGCCTGCGCCCGAAGGAGTCGGACGACGTTTGATTGTGACACTATTACTGTCAGTGTCGTCAAGGGCAGGCCGCATGTGGTCTGGCTCACGCACCCGACACACCGACCCCACACGCATCCGGGAGGAGGCTCGATGACCTCGGAGTCCGTCGCCGACCAGGTCGGGGAGCTGCGTGGTCTGCTCACGCTCGACGAGCTGACCAACCGGGTCGGCATGAGCGTGCGCAACGTGCGCTTCTACACCACCAAGGGCCTGGTCCCGCCGCCGTTGCGCCGGGGCCGCTCGGGCTACTACACCCCCGACCACGTCGCCCGGCTCGAGCTGGTCCAGGAGCTCCAGAGCCACGGCTTCACGCTGTCGGCCATCGAGAAGTACGTCGCCGGGCTGCCCGACGACGCCAGCCCCGAGGACATCGCGCTGCGCCGCTCGATGCTCGCGCCCTGGCAGGCCGACCTGCCGGTCGAGCTCTCGCGCGCCGAGCTCGAGGGACGAGTCGACCGCACGCTCAGCAGCGACGACCTCGAGATCCTCACGGCGCTCGGCATCGTCTTCCCGAGCAAGCGCGGCCACTACGAGGTCGCGCTCTCCCAGCTCTCGGTCGGCCTCGGCCTGCTCGACCTCGGCTTCCCGCTCGAGGCGGCGATGGCCTCGGCCGCGATCTACCGCCGCCACGGCCAGGAGATCGCCCACGAGCTCTACGACGTGTTCCGCCGGATGGTGTGGCCGGTATACCAGGAGTCCGGAGCCTCCCCCGAGACGATCCAGGAGGTCGTGGAGCGCCTCAAGCCGCTCTCGATCGCCAGCCTCGTCTCGGCCTACGAGGCCGGCATGGACGAGACCAAGCGGGAGAACATCAAGCGCAAGGCGCAGCGGCGCGGCTGATCCCGGGTGAGCGGTGGGCCCTGGGCGACCCCCGCGGCACAACACCCCCCACACGTCACCGCCCGACCGCCCAACCACCCCGCCGCCGTCGTACGACGACGCAGCGCCCGCCACCGTGAGGTGACGGGCGCTGCGGTGTCGGTCAGGCGCTGGGGTCAGCGACGACCGGAGCTGAACGACGCGGCGGTGTGGCTGCCGCCCGAGGACGAGCCGCCACGTGAGCGACCGCCGCCGGCGGGACGACCGCCGCCGGAGCGCTTGCCGCCCTGACCGGCCTGGCCACCCTGACCGCCGGACTTGGGCGAGGAGCCCTTGCCGCCGGTGGAGCCGCCGGAGCCGGGGGTGGAGGTCGAGTAGGACGACGGCGTGGACGAGCCACCCGAGCGACCGGAGCGACCGCGGTTGCGGCCACCACCGGAGGAGGCGGGGGCCGAGCCGCTGCGCTTGGTGCTGCGCTGACGACCGCTGGGACCCTCGCCCGAGGGGCGCGAGGTGCCGGCGGGCCGGTCGAGCTCGATGCCGCCGACGACGACGGTGCGCTCGCCAGGGGCGAGCGTGGTGAGCATCGGGTGGGAGGCGTTGTCGATGCGCGTGGTGGTCGGGTTGATCCCGGCCGCCCGCGTCAGCTGGCGCACATCGCGCACCTGGTCGTCGGTCATCAGGGTGATGACCGTGCCCGCGGCACCGGCGCGCGCCGTGCGGCCCGAGCGGTGGAGGTAGGCCTTGTGCTCCATGGGCGGGTCGGCGTGGACCACGAGGGCCACGTCGTCGACGTGGATGCCACGCGCGGCGATGTCGGTCGCGACCAGGGTCGTGGCCTTGCCGGAGTGGAACATCTCCATGTTGCGGGTGCGGGCGTTCTGGCTCAGGTTGCCGTGCAGGTCGACCGACGGGACGCCCGACTTGTTGAGCTGACGGGCCAGCGCCTTGGCGCCGTGCTTGGTGCGGGTGAAGACCACGGTGCGGCCGGGGGCGCTGGTCAGGTCGACCAGGACCGAGATCCGGTTCTCGCGGGCCACGTGCAGGACGTGGTGGTCCATCTTGGAGACCGGCGACTGCGCCGAGTCGGCCTCGTGCACCTTGGGCGAGTGCAGGAAGCGCTTGACCAGCACGTCGATGGCCTTGTCGAGCGTGGCCGAGAAGAGCATGCGCTGGCCCGACTGCGGGGTCTTGTCCATGATCCGGCGCACGGCGGGCAGGAAGCCGAGGTCGGCCATGTGGTCGGCCTCGTCGAGGATCGTGATCTCGACGCGGCCGAGGTCGCAGTGACCCTGCTGCATGAGGTCCTCGAGCCGACCGGGGCAGGCCACGACGATGTCGACGCCGCGCTTGAGGTTGGCGACCTGCGGGTTCTGGCCGACGCCACCGAAGATCGTCATGGCGTTGAGGCCGGCGGCGGAGGCCAGCGGCTGCAGGGCCGGGTGGATCTGGCCGACGAGCTCGCGGGTCGGGGCGAGGATGATCGCGCGGGGCATGCCCGAGACGCGGTTGCCCTGCTGCGCCGAGAGGCGCGCCACCAGCGGCAGCAGGAACGCGTAGGTCTTGCCGGAGCCGGTGCGGCCGCGGCCGAGCACGTCGCGCCCGGCCAGGGAGTCGGGGAGCGTCGCGGCCTGGATCGGCGTGGGCACGGTGATGCCCTGCTCGGTCAGGATCGCGACGAGGGAGGAGGGGACGCCGAGGTCGGCGAAAGATGCGGAGTTCACAGAAGAAGTCACTTACGTTGGTGTGTCTCACCAAGCCGTCCCGCCGGCGGCGGGGAAGAAGCATGTGCCTCACGAAGGAGGGGCGCAGCGAGACGCGAAGTTCCGATCTGCGCGGGAGCTCGAGGTAAGACTGGACGAGCTGCTGTTGCGAGCCTAGGGCACGCGCGCCCCCCGCCGTGAATTAGCAGCCATGCCTAGGGTGTGAACATGCCCACTGTCCTGGTCACCGGCGCCACCGGCTTCGTCGGCCGCCGTCTCGTGCCCGCCCTGATCGACGCCGGCCACGAGGTGCGCGCGATGACGCGTCGCCCTGCGTCGTACGACGGCCCCGGCACCGCCGTGGGTGCCGACGTCGACGACGCCTCCACCCTGGGCCCGGCCCTGGATGGCGTAGACGTCGCGATCTACCTCGTGCACTCCCTCGACGACGACGACTTCGAGCGCAAGGACGCGCAGGCCGCGACCGCCTTCGGCAAGGCTGCTGCCGACGCCGGCGTCCGCCAGATCGTCTACCTCGGCGGCCTCGGCGCGGACGGCGACGACCTGTCGGCGCACCTGCGCTCGCGCCGCGAGGTCGAGACGCTCCTCGGCGAGGCCGGCGTGCCCGTCACCGTGCTGCGCGCCGCGATCGTCGTCGGCGCCGGCGGCATCTCCTGGGAGATGACGCGCCAGCTGGTCAAGAACCTCCCGGCGATGGTCGTGCCCAAGTGGGCGGCGACCCGCACCCAGCCGGTCGGCATCGTCGACGTCGTGCGCTACCTCGCCGGCGTCGTGGACCACCCCGACGCGCTCGGCCGGGTCTTCGAGATCGGCGGTCCCGAGCAGCTGACCTACATCGAGATGCTCCAGCAGGCCGCCGAGGTCATGAACGGTCGCAAGGTCGCGGTCGTCAAGGTCCCCGTGCTGACGCCCAAGCTGTCGTCCTACTGGATCTCGTTCGTCACCAACGTCGACGTCACCACCGGTCGCAACCTCATCGACTCGATGGGCACCGAGGTGATCGTCACCGACGACGCCATCAAGGATGTCGTGACCGGCGAGCCGAGGACCTACGCCGACGCCGTGCGGCTGGCGATCAAGGAGTCGGGCCCGAAGGGGTCACGCGCCAAAAAGTAGGGGCAGCGCGAGGAGCATCGTCAGCGACCAGGTGCAGTGGGTCAGGATCGGCGCGAGGATCCCGCCTGACGCACGGCGCTGGAGCCCGACGACGGCGCCGAGCAGCAGGGCCGCGAAGGACAGCATGACGTTGCCGGTGGCCAGCGTCGCGACGAAGTAGGCGATCGTCGTCCACAGCACGGGGTGCCGGGTGATCGCGGCGTAGGCCGCACCGCGGAAGAACAGCTCCTCCGCGACCCCGTTGACCGCCGTGATGACCACCAGGATCGGCACCGACCCCTGGTCGGCGAAGTCCAGCACCGAGCTGACCTGGCGCTCCAGGAAGTCGATCTGGCGCACGACCAGGCCACCCACGACGAAGATGCCGGCGATCCCGAGGCCGATCACGATCGGGGTCACGATCGGCCGCACGTGGGCGTCGCGGTAGGTGATGCGCCCCAGGTGCAGCGGCCCGGAGGCGAAGGCGCCGATCGTCCACACGGCGGCGAGGGCGAGTGTCGCGCCGTAGAACGTGCTGCTGCCGGGCTCGATGCGGATCGAGAACCCGAGCACCACGGCACCGAGCAGCACGAAGGCGATCGTCACCAGCTGGCGACGCCTCAGGGCCTTCGGGGTCTCTCGGTGGTCGCGTGGGACGACGTCCCACAACGATCGCTCGAGCCAGGTCCGCACACAGATCACCCCTCGACCGAAACTTTACGGGCGAGGGGTGAACGGATGCTCAGGTGCCTACTTCTTGAACGCGTCCTTCACGTCCGAGGCTGCGTCCTTGACCTTCTCGACGCCGTCCTTGATCGAGGCAGAGGCCTGGTCGCCCTTGCCCTCGGCCTCGAGACGCTCGTTGCCGGTCGCCTTGCCGGTGCCTTCCTTGGCCTTGCCGGTGAGGTCCTCGGTCTTGTTGCTGATCTTGTCGCCCAGTCCCATGGTGTACCTCCGGTGTGAGTGCGTCAGGTGCTCCGACTGGAGCAGCCTCATGAGCACCGATACCCGCTGGTAGGCACGTTCACGCGTCAGTCGGCCTGAGAATCCGCCAAGAGATCGTGCCGGGGACCGCAGTCCTCGGCCGTACGCTGCACGCACCCGACCTTCGGGGCACCACCGAGCCCAGGACGGAGACCGGCATGGGTCTCTTCAAGACCAGCAGGACCCCGCAGGAGAAGGCGGACCGGGACACCCGGATCGCCTCGCGCACCGGCCACCAGAGCCTGGCCGAGCTCCAGGAGCAGCTCCGCGTGATCGGCGACCTCGGGCTCGACCTGGACGAGGCGGGCCGGAGCCCGGCCGTGCGGCAGAAGGTCGACGTCGCCACGCTGCTGCGGGCGCTCACGATCGCGACCGTCACCGCGGAGCAGGCGCTCGCGGAGGTCATCGCGCTGCGCAAGGAGCTCGCGGGCGACTGACGCGGGCCCCGGGACGTCATACGGATGGTGGAGTCGCAGACACAGTGGAGTCGCAGACACGGTCCGTATGACGTCCCGGCCGCTCGCTCGACGCCGGGCCCCGTCAGACCTGGACGGCGACCCCGCGCTCGATCAGCCCGTCGACGTCGGCGATGCCCCAGGCGGTGAGCGCGTCGCGGGTGTGCTGGCCGGCCTCGCGCGACGGCGGCAGGGTGAGGGTCGGCTCGGTGCGCGAGAAGCGCGGCGCGGGGACGGGCTGGACCATCCCGTCCTTCTCGACGAAGGTGCCGCGCGCCTTGAGGTGCGGGTGCTCGGCGGCCTCGCTGATCGGGATGATGCCGGCGACACACGCGTCGGTGCCCTCGAAGATCTCCACCCACTCCGCCTGCGTCTTGGAGGCGAAGGTCTCGGTGAGGACGGCGCGCATCTCGTCGTAGCGGTCGGGCTCGTGCTGGCCGGGGCAGGTGTCCTTGACGCCGAGGATGGTCACGAGCGCGTCGAAGAACTGCGGCTCGAGCGCGCCCACCGACAGGTGCTTGGCATCCGAGGTCTCGTAGATGTCGTAGAACGGGACGCCACCGTCGAGCAGGTTGGCGCCACGCTCCTCCGTGTAGCCGCCGCTCGCGACGAAGGCCGAGGTCATCGCGTTGAGGTGGGCGGTGCCGTCGACGATGGCCGCGTCGATGACCTGGCCCTTGCCGGAGAGCCTGGCCTCGAGGAGGGCGGCGAGGATGCCGATGACGAGGTACGTCGACCCGCCGCCGAAGTCGCCCAAGAGGTTGGTCGGGAAGTGCGGGCGGGCCTTGTCCTGCCCGAGACCGAAGAGCGCACCGGTGATGGCGATGTAGTTCATGTCGTGACCGGCGGCGGTGGCGAGCGGACCGGTCTGGCCCCAGCCGGTCATGCGGCCGTAGACGACCCGCTCGTTGACCGCGAAGCAGTCGTCGGGGCCGAGCCCGAGGCGCTCGGTGACCCCGGGGCGCATGCCCTCCACGACGACGTCCGCGTCCTTGACGAGCTCCAGGACCGTCGCGACCGCCTCGGGGTCCTTGAGGTTGAGCGCGACGCTGGGCCGACCGCGGTTGAGCAGCATCGTGGCGCCACCCGCGAGCATCTGCCCGCCCGGCCGCTCGATGCGGATCACGTCGGCGCCGAGGTCCGCGAGGATCATGCACGCGTGCGGCCCGGGGCCGATGCCGGCGATCTCGACGACCTTCACACCGCTCAGCGGCCCTGTCCCCGTGCCCAGCTCATACGTCATGGCGCCGATGATGACAGAGCCACTGTCAACGTCAACGGCTGGTCCGCGAGGTGACGCGGATGAGGCGTCAGCCCGGCAGCACGCGGCGCAGGAACTGGCGGGTGCGCTCCTCGCGGGGGTTGCTGAAGATCTCGGCGGGCGGCCCCTGCTCGAGGATCCGGCCCTCGGAGAGGAAGCAGACCGACGTGGCGACCTCGCGGGCGAAGCTCATCTCGTGGGTCGCGAGGACCATCGTGGTCCCGCGCTCGGCGAGCTGGCGCACGATGGTCAGCACCTCGCCGACCAGCTCGGGATCGAGCGCCGCGGTGATCTCGTCGAGCAGCAGCAGGTCGGGGCGCGTGCACAGCGCCCGGACCAGGGCGACGCGCTGCTGCTGGCCACCGGAGAGCCGGTCGGGGTGCTTGTCGACGTGGTCGGCCAGACCGAAGGTCGACAGCAGGTCGCGGGCGCGGTCCTCGGCCTCGCGCCTGGACAGGCCGTGGACCCGGCGCGGGGAGAGCGTGCAGTTGTCGAGCACGCTCAGGTGCGGGAAGAGGTTGTAGGCCTGGAAGACCATGCCGATGCGGCGGCGCACCTCGCGGGGGTCCACGCGCGGGTCGGAGATCTCGCGGCCGTCGAAGCGGATCACCCCGTCGTCGATGTCCTCCAGGAGGTCGATGCAGCGCAGCAGCGTCGACTTGCCCGACCCGGACGAGCCGATCAGGCAGATGACGTCGTGCGCGTCGACGTCGAGCGAGACGTCGTCGAGGACCACGCGGTCGCCGTAGGTCTTGCGGACGCCCTGGACCTCCAGCAGCGCGCTCATCGGGCACCTGCCCTCTCGCGCTCGGCGTAACGGCGCTGGAGCCAGTCGGTCAGGCGCGCCAGCGGCACGGTCATCACGACGAAGAAGCCGGCCACGACGACGAGCGGGGTGTAGTTGAAGTTGAAGTTGCCGTAGTCACGGGCGGCGAAGACCGCGTCGAAGACACCGGCTGCCGCGACGAGCGCCGTGTCCTTCTGGAGCGAGACGAAGTCGTTGAGCAGAGGGGGTACGACGCGGCGCACGGCCTGCGGCACCACGACGTGGCGCATCGTCTGGGCGCGGCTCAGGGCCAGCGCCTCGGCGCTCGCGATCTGGGAGGGGTGGATGGAGTCGATGCCGGAGCGGAAGACCTCGGCGACGTAGGCGCCGTAGGAGAGGACCAGCGCGACCCCGGCCCAGAAGAGACGGTCGGTGGGCAGCCCCTCGAGCCGCAGCGCCGGGACGCCGAAGGCGAGGAGGATCACCAGCAGGATCGTGGGGATCCCGCGGAAGACGTCGGTGTAGAGGGCGGCGAGCAGCCGCACGGGCACCAGCCACGCAGAGCGCGCCGTGCGCGCCAGCGCCACGGCGAGCGCGAGCACCAGGATCACCGGCTGGCAGATCAGGAAGAGCTTGACGTTGATCCAGAAGCCCTCGAGCACCGCGTCGAAGGACTCGCGGGCGTGGAAGCCGTTGAAGAAGAGCTCCTGCACGCTGGGCCAGCCCGGCGAGCCCGTGATCCCGACGCCGAGGCCGACGAACACCCCGGCGGTGACCACCGTGGCGATCAGCACCGAGCGGGCGCGCTGGCGCCGGCGGATCCGGCGTCGCTCCTGCTCCCGCTCGCTCGGGGACCAGGTGCTGCTCACGAGAGGGTCACGTGGAGGGTCACTGGAGCTCGGGGACGCTCACGACGTCGGAGAGCCACTGCTGCTCGAGCGCGTCGAGCGTGCCGTCCTCGTCGAGCGCCTCCAGCGCGCCGTCGACGCAGTCGACCAGCGGGCTGCCCTTCTCGAAGAGCATCCCGAACTCCTCCTCGTCGCCGTCCTCGACCTGGAACTGACCGATGATCGCGCTGTCGGGGATCTCCACTGCGGAGATGTAGAACGCGGTGGGGAGGTCGGCGAGGATGCCGTCGACCTGGCCGTTGAGCAGGGCCTGCTTGGCGGCGTTGGTGTCCTCGAAGACGGCCGGGTCGTTGGCCGGGTTGATGACCTCGCGGATCGCGGTGAGCGAGGTGGTGCCGGTCTGGGCGCCGAGGTTGTAGTCGGCCAGGTCGGCGATGCTCGTGACCTCGGAGACCGGTGAGCCCTTGAGCGCGATGACGGCCTGCGCCGCGGAGTAGTAGCCCTCGGAGAAGTCGACGACCTCGGCGCGGGCCGGCGTGATCGAGATCTGGTTGATGTCGAAGTCGAACTTCTTCGGGCCCGGCGCGTAGGACGTGTTGAAGGGGACGGTCACCCAGGTCACCTGGTCGGCGGCGAAGCCGAGCTGCTCGGCCACGGCATAGGCGACCGCGGACTCGTAGCCCTTGCCGTTGGTCGGGTCGTTGTCGGTGAACCACGGCTCGTAGGCCGGCGAGTCCGTGCCGATCGTCAGCGTGCCCGCCTCGAGCGTCGGCAGCGACTCGGTCGCGCACGGGTCAGCGGCCTCGGTCTCGCCGGCGTCCGACGACGCCGAGCCGCTGCCCGACGGGGTCTCGGTCGCCGTCTCCTCGTCATCGACCGGCGCGCAGGCGACGGCGGCGAGGGCCAGGAGGGGCAGGGTCGCGATGGTGGTGCGGCGCAGACGCATGTGCGAATCGTAGGGCCAGCCTCAGGAGGCGTGGTGCTGTTCGTGCATCTGGTGGACCACCCGGTGACGCTCGCCACGTCAGGCTTGCAACGAGTTGCATAGGTCTGTCACCCTGGCTCCATGGCCCTCGACCACGCCCTCCTCGTCGCGCTGCGCGAGAAGCCCGGCTCCGGGCTCGAGCTGGCCAAGCGCTTCTCCCGGTCGATCGGCTACTTCTGGCCGGCCACGCACCAGCAGATCTACAAGGTGCTGGGCCGCATGGAGGCCGAGGGCTGGGTCTCGGTCGCCGAGGTGGCCCAGACCGGCAAGCCCGCCAAGAAGGTCTACGACGTGACACCGGCGGGCGCCGACGTGCTGGCCGCGTGGCTCGCCGAGCCGACCGACACCCACACCATGCGCAGCGAGCTGGCGGTGAAGCTCCGTGGCGCCTCCTTCGGCGACCGCGCGGCGGTGCTCGACGTCGTCCGCGCCAACCTCGCCGACCACCACGTCCGGCTGGACCACTACCGCCAGCTGATGAAGCGCGACTACACCGACGGGCCCGCCGACCTGGCGGGGCTCGAGCTCGACCAGTACCTCGTGCTGCGCGGTGGCATCCGCGTCGAGGAGTTCTGGATCGAGTGGCTGACCGAATACCTGGAGGCACACGCATGACCGACTACCCCCACCTGCTCAGCCCGATCACGCTCGGCCCGCTCGAGCTGCGCAACCGGGTCGTCATGGGCTCGATGCACACCGGGCTCGAGGACAGCCGGCGCGACCTGCCGGCCCTGGCGGCCTACTTCGCCGAGCGGGCCCGCGGCGGGGTCGGCCTGATCGTGACCGGTGGCTACGCACCCAACAAGCGCGGCTGGCTCAAGCCCTTCGCCTCCGAGATGACCACCCGCCTCCAGGCGATGCGGCACCGCGACGTGACCGGCGCGGTGCACGACGAGGGTGGCGCGATCGCCCTGCAGGTGCTGCACGCGGGGCGCTACGGCTACCACCCGTTCAGCGTCTCGGCCTCCGCCACCAAGAGCCCGATCACCCCCTTCAAGCCGAGCGCCCTGTCGACGAAGGCCGTGGACCGCACGGCGACCGACTTCGCGAGGTCCGTGGCGCTCGCGGTGAAGGCCAGCTACGACGCGGTCGAGATCATGGGGTCCGAGGGCTACCTGATCAACCAGTTCCTCGCCGAGCGCACCAACCAGCGCACCGACGCCTGGGGCGGCAGCGCCACCAACCGGATGCGCTTCCCGCTCGAGGTCGTGCGGCGCTCGCGCGAGCTGGTCGGCGCCGACTTCCCGATCATGTACCGCATCTCGCTGCTCGACCTCGTCGAGGGCGGGCAGACCTGGGACGAGATCACCGAGCTCGCCCACGGCCTCGAGGAGGCCGGCGTGACCGTCCTCAACACCGGCATCGGCTGGCACGAGGCGCGCGTCCCCACGATCATCACCCAGGTCCCGCGCGGCGCCTGGCGCTCGGCGACCGCCCGCCTCAAGGCCGAGGTCTCCGTGCCGGTCTGCGCGTCCAACCGCATCAACACCCCTGAGCTGGCCGAGTCGATCCTCGCCGCGGGCGAGGCCGACCTGGTCTCGATGGCCCGGCCGCTGCTGGCCGACGCGTTCTTCGTGAACAAGGCCGCCGAGGGTCGCGCCGACGAGATCAACACCTGCATCGGCTGCAACCAGGCCTGCCTCGACCACGTGTTCAAGAATCGCAAGGCCAGCTGCCTGGTCAACCCGCGCGCCTGCCGCGAGACCACGCTGGTGCTGGGCCCGACCAAGCGCGCGGCGACGGTCGCCGTCGTCGGCGCCGGCCCCGCCGGGCTGGCGTCCGCCGTGTCCGCGGCCGAGCGCGGCTTCGACGTGACGCTGCTCGAGAAGTCGTCGTCGCTCGGCGGCCAGTTCCGTCTCGCGATGGCCGTGCCCGGCAAGGAGGACTTCGCCGACACGCTGCGCTACTACGCGCGCCGGCTCGAGGTGCTCGGGGTGACCGTCCGCCTCGGCGAGGAGGCGACGGCGGCCGACCTCGCGTCGTACGACGAGGTGGTGGTCGCCACCGGCGTCGTGCCGCGGGTGCCGGACTTCGCCGGGGTCGACCACCCCAAGGTCGTCTCCTACGCCGACGTGCTGTCCGGGGCGGTCGTGCCCGGGCGTCGGGTGGCCGTCGTCGGCGCGGGCGGCATCGGCGTCGACGTGAGCGTGTGGCTGACCCACGACCCGTCTGAGGACCTCGACGACTGGATGTCGCACTGGGGCGTCGGCGACCCGTCGCTGCACGCCGGCGGGCTGACCGAGAAGAAGCCGCGCACGCCGCTGCGCGAGGTCACGCTGATCCAGCGCAAGACCACGCCGATCGGCGTCGACCTGGGCAAGACGTCGGGCTGGGCGCACCGGGCGGTGCTGAAGCAGTCGGGCGTCGCGCAGGTGCGGGGGGCGACGTACGACCTGGTCGACGACGCCGGGCTGCACGTCACCGTCGACGGCGTCTCGCAGGTCATCGACGTCGACCACGTCGTGCTCTGCGCGGGGCAGGAGTCGGTGCGCTCGCTCTACGACGACCTCGTGCTCGCAGGTGCCTCCGTGCACCTGGTCGGCGGCGCCGACGTGGCGGCCGAGCTCGACGCCAAGCGGGCGATCGAGCAGGGCACGCGCGTGGCCGCCGGGCTCTGACCGAGCCTCGGCGGGCTCTGGCGGCTAGCGTCGGCGACATGATCCGTGACCTGACCGACGACGAAGCCCGCCGCGGCCTGGTGCTCAAGTGGGGCACCGTCGACCCCGACGTGATCCCGGCCTGGGTGGCCGAGATGGACTACGCGCTGGCCCCGCCGGTCATGGCCGCGCTGCAGGAGGCCGTCGCGGCGGGCGTCACCGGCTATCCCCGGTTCGAGACCGGAGGCGGCGAGCTCGGTGAGGCGTACGCCGGGTGGTCGGCGCGGCAGTTCGGCCACCGGGTCGACCCGGGGCAGGTCGTGCCGGTGGTGGACGTGACGGCCGGCGTGCGCGTGGCGCTCGACGTGCTGTCGGAGCCGGGGCCGATGGTGATGCCCGGGCCGGCGTACTCCCCCCAGCTCGACGTCGCCCAGGTCACCGGCCGGGAGCGGGTCGACCTGCTCGTCGACCCCGACGCACCGCGCGCCGAGATCGACCTCGACCGGCTCGAGCGGGCCTTCGCCGACGGCGCCCGCACGCTGCTGCTCACCCAGCCGCACAACCCGTGGGGTCGTGTCTTCACGCGCGCCGAGCTCGAGGGGATCCGTGACGTCGTGCTGCGTCACGGGGCCCGGGTCGTCTCCGACGAGATCCACGCGCCGCTGGTCCTGGCCGGCGCCGAGCACGTGCCCTACCTGTCGATCGAGGGGACCGCCGACCACGCGGTCGCGGTCGTCGCGGCGTCCAAGGCCTTCAACACCGCGGGACTGCGCTGCGCCCAGATCGTCAGTGCCGACCCGGCCACGCACCGGCGGCTGACCGACGTGCCGATGGTGCGCAACGACTCCTGGTCGCCCCTGGGCGTGATCGCGGCCGTCGCGGCCTACACCGAGGGCGACGCGTGGCTCGACGCCCTGCGCGCGCGGCTGAGCGAGCAGCGCGACCTGCTCGCGCGGCTGCTGTCGGAGCACCTGCCCGAGGCCCGGATGCGGCCCCTCGAGGCGACGTACCTCTCCTGGATCGACCTGCGCGCCTACGGCCACGACGACCCGGCCACCGTCGCCCTGGAGCGGGGACGGGTGCAGCTGGCCGCCGGTCACGACTACCAGCCGGGGCTCACCGGGCACGTGCGGCTCAACATCGCGACGTCGCCCGAGCGGCTGACCGCGATCGTTCACCGCCTGGCCACCGCCCTGACGCCTGGCACCACCGGCAACTCCTAGGGTGAGCGCGTGAAGATCACCGTCATCGGTTGCGGCTACCTCGGCGCGACGCACGCCGCCTGCATGGCCGAGCTCGGGCACGACGTGCTCGGCGTCGAGGTCGACCAGCGCAAGCGCGACCTCCTGACCGCGGGCAGGGTCCCGTTCTACGAGCCCGGGCTCGAGGACCTGCTGGCCAAGCACGTGGCCTCGGGGCGGCTGCGCTTCACCGACTCGATGGCCGACGCCGCGGCCTTCGCCGACCTGCACTTCGTCTGCGTCGGCACCCCGCAGCTGCCCTCCTCGATGGGCGCCGACGTGTCCTTCGTCGAGGCGGCCGTCACCGGCCTCGCGCCCCACCTGACGCGCCCCGCCACCGTCGTCGGCAAGTCGACCGTGCCGGTCGGGACGGCGAAGCGGATGGCTGCGGCCCTCGCCGACCTCGCCCCGGTCGGCGCGGAGGCGGAGCTGGTGTGGAACCCGGAGTTCCTCCGCGAGGGCTTCGCGGTCAAGGACACCCTCGAGCCCGACCGGATCGTGCTCGGGGTCGCCTCCGAGCGCGCGGAGCAGGCGATGCGCGACTTCTACGCCCCGATCCTCGAGACCGGGACGCCGCTGATCGTGACCGACTACGCCACGGCCGAGCTGGTGAAGGTGTCCGCCAACGCCTTCCTCGCCACGAAGATCTCCTTCATCAACGCCGTCTCCGAGGTCTGCGAGGCGGCCGGGGCCGATGTCGTCGACCTCGCCGACGCGATCGGGCACGACGCCCGGATCGGGCGCCGCTTCCTCAACGCCGGGATCGGCTTCGGCGGCGGCTGCCTGCCCAAGGACATCCGAGCGTTCGTGCACCGGGCCGGCGAGCTCGGGGTCGAGGACGCGATGACGTTCCTGCGCCAGGTCGACGACATCAACCAGCGCCAGCGCTCCCGCGTCGCCCAGATCGCGACCGCCATGCTCGGCGGCAGCGTCACCCGCGCCCGGATCGGCGTGTGGGGCGCGGCCTTCAAGCCCGACAGCGACGACGTGCGCGACTCCCCCGCCCTCTCGATCGCGGGCAAGCTGCACCTGCGTGGCGCGCACGTCACCGTCTACGACCCGCAGGCCACCGAGACCGCGCGGGCGATGTTCCCCACGCTCGCCTACGCGGGCTCGGCCATCGAGGCCGCGCAGGACGCCGACCTGCTGCTGCACCTGACGGAGTGGCCGGAGTTCCGCACCGTCGACGTGGCCGCCGTCGGTGACGTCGCACGGCGCAAGCAGGTCCTCGACGGACGCAACCTGCTCGACCTCGAGGCCTGGCGGGCGGGCGGCTGGACGGCACGGGGGCTGGGTCGACGCTAGGCGACGCCGCCACGGCCGACGGTGCCAGGTCCTCTCACCGACAGACCCCCTCGCCCACTAGCGAGAGGGGGCCACGTGGCCCCCTCTCACTAGCGTGGAAGGAGCACCCCAAGAACGGCTGGGTCCAGTCCGACGTAGGTGCCACCCGACCTGGGTACCGTCCGACCATGCGCATCTTCTTCACCGGCGGCAGCGGCAAGGCCGGTCAGCACGTGGCGCCCTACCTCGCCTCGCAGGGCCACCACGTCACCAACGCCGACCTCGCTCCCCTGGGCCACCCCGACGTCGCCGACCTCCGCGTCGACCTGACCGACGCCGGCGAGACCTACTCGGCGCTCGCCGGGCTCGCCACCGCGGCCGAGCTCGACCTGCCCGAGCAGCCGTCGTACGACGCGGTCGTGCACTTCGCCGCCGTGCCTGCGATCCTCCTGAAGGCGGACAGCGCGACCTACGCGACCAACGTCCTCAGCACCTACCACGTCCTCGAGGCGGCGACCCGGCTCGGCGTACGCAAGGTCGTCTTCGCCTCGTCCGAGACGACCTACGGGATCTGCTTCGCGCAGGGCGAGCGGCGTCCGCTCTACGTGCCGGTCGACGAGGAGCACCCGACCGTCCCCGAGGACTCCTATGCGATGTCGAAGGTGGCAGGCGAGGTGACAGCGAGGTCGTTCCAGGCCCGCACCGGAGCCGACGTCTACGGCCTGCGGATCAACAACGTGATCGAGCCGCACGAGTACGCCGAGAAGTTCCCGGCCTTCCTCGCCGACCCGGCGCTGCGACGACGCAACGTCTTCGCCTACATCGACGTGCGCGACCTGGGCACGATGGTGGAGCGCTGCCTGGAGACCGATGGGCTGGGCTACGAGGTGTTCAACGTCGCCAACGCCGACCTGTCCGTGGCCGCGACGACCCAGGAGGTGCGGGAGCGGTTCTACGACGGGGTCGAGGTGCGGCGCGAGATGGGCCGCGACGAGACGTTCTACGCCATCGACAAGGCGCGCGAGCTCCTCGGCTGGACGCCGACGCACTCCTGGCGCGACGTGCTGGCCGACCCCGGCGCCTGACGGTCGGGCCGAACCGTCACGACGACGACACCGGCAGCACGCAGAACTCGTTGCCGGACGGGTCGAGGTAGGTCCGCCACGGCAGCTCGCCCCACTGCGCCGGCAGCTGGCGCCCGCCCCGCGCCGTGATCGCGGCCGCGACCTCGTCGGCGTCCTCGCCCGGCTCGAGGCGCAGGTCGAGGTGCATGCGGTTCTTGGACGCGCCCTTGGGGGTCTCCTCCGGGCACAGCTCGAGGAGCGGGCCGAGCAGCGACGGGTGGCGCAGGGAGCGGGGGGCGAGACCGGCCACGTCGGTCCAGCCGGTCAGCCAGGACCAGAAGTCCGCGTCCCGGTCCGGGTCGGCGGAGTCCAGCGGGAGCGCGGCGATCGGCCCCGTGCCGTCGTACGACGCCCGCTCCTCCATCACGCACAGGGCGTTGCCCTCGGGGTCGGCGAGCACGACCCAGGGCGCGTCGCGCTGACCGATGTCGAGGTGGCGGGCGCCCAGCCCCAGCAGCCGCTCGACGACCTCGGCCTGGCGCGGGCCGCCGAGCAGGTCGGGGTGCAGACGCGGCGCCTCGGAGGGCGGCTCGGGGACCGGTTGGAAGCACAGGTCGAGCCAGGGCCCGCCCTCGATGCTCAGCCGCGTCTCGAAGATGCCCGGTGCGTCGGTGAGGGTCTCACCGCCGATCACCGTCTCCCAGAAGCGGCCCAGCCGCTGGGGCTCGACGGCGTCGATGACGAGGTTCTCCAGCTGCATGGCACCACCGTAAGGTCCCCGCCCGCCGGGAGCACCGAACCCCGGGACCATCGGCGGCAGCGGAGGGACCTTGGCCTCCTGACGCGGATCCGTGCCCGGCGATGTCATGAGGCATGGACCGCACCAGCGCACTGGACTCGGCATTCCTGCACGTGGAGGACGCACACTCGTCCCTGCACATCGCGAGCCTCGGCATCTTCGAGGGACCCGCGCCGAGCCAGGACGAGGTGGTGACCGCGATCGAGCGCAAGCTGCCGGCCGTCCCCCGGCTGCGCCAGCGGCTGCGCGCCGTGCCGCTGGCCGCCGGTCGGCCGGTGTGGGCCGACGATCCGGACTTCCGCATCGAGCACCACCTCAGCCGCCTGCGCGTGCCCGCCCCGGGGGGCGAGGCGGAGCTGCGCGAGGTGGCGGGCGTCGTGCTCTCCGAGGCCCTCCCCCACGACCGCCCGCTGTGGGAGGACGTCGTCATCGAGGGGCTCGAGGACGGCCGTTGGGCGCTGCTCACCAAGGTGCACCACACGATGGCCGACGGGATCGCCGGCACGGACCTGCTGGCCACGATCCTCGACCAGGCACCGGAGGGACCCGACCCCGCCCACGACCCCCCGCAGGAGTGGGCGCCGGCCCGACCGCCGGGCCCGGCACGGCTGGTCGCCGACGCGGTGCGCGAGCAGGCGGTGCTCCGGTCCCAGGAGCTGCGGGGCCTGCCGGGAGCCGTCGGCGCCGCGCTGGGGCACCCGGTCACGACGGCCCGCGCGGCCGGGGCCATCGGTCAGGGCGTCCTCGGCTTCGCGCGCGCGGTGGTGCCGACGACACCGACCTCGCTCGTGGGCTCACTGGGCCGCGACCGCGACTTCCGCTGGACCCGCATCAGCCTCGCCGACGTCCTGCTGGTCCGCGAACGCCTCGGCGGCACGGTCAACGACGTCGTGCTGGCAGCCGTCACGCAGGGCTTCCGTGACCTGGAGCTGACCCGCGGGCTGGGTGCGGAGCCCGACAGCGTCCGCTGCCTCGTCCCCGTCTCGGTCCGCCGACCGTCCTCGAGCACCCTCGACAACGAGGTCTCGGCGCTGCTGCTCACCCTGCCGGTCGAGCTCGAGGACCCGCGCGACCGCTTCTACGAGGTCGCCGCCCGCACGCTGGCCCTCAAGGAGTCGCACGAGGCCCAGGCGGGTCAGTGGGCGCTCGCGGTCGCCGATGCGCTGCCCCCGCCCGCGGTGGCGGCCTTCCTGCACCTCGCGTTCCGGGTGCCGCACCGCAACCTCACCACCGTCGTCACCAACGTCCCGGGTCCGCGCACGACGCTCTACCTCGCGGGACGACGGATGCTCGCGACCTATCCCTACGTGCCGATCGCCGACCGGCTGAGGATCGGCGTCGCGGTCACGTCGTACGGCGAGGACCTCCTCCTCGGCATCACCACCGACCGGGACTCGACCCACGACGCCGACGTCCTCCTCGCCGGACTCCGGTCCGGCTTCGACGACCTGCTCGCGGTCGCCAGCTCGCGTCGCCCCCGCCAGGAGTCCCGATGACGCGCTACCCGATGGCCCCCGCCGACGCCGCCTGGCTCCGGATGGACCGTCCGACCAACCTGATGGTCGTCACCTCGGTGATGTGGTTCGACGAGGTGCTGGACTGGACGGCGCTGCGAGCGCTGATCCAGCACCGGATGATCGACCGGTTCCCGCGCTTCCGACAGCGCGTCGTGCACGAGCACGGCCGCTACTCCTGGGAGGACGTGGAGGGGTTCGACCTCGAGGAGCACCTCCACCACGTCCGTCTCGCCGCCCCGCGCGGGCGTGAGCAGCTCCAGGAGCTCACCAGCGGCCTGGTCAGCGTGCCGCTGGACCACGACCGCCCGCTGTGGGACCTCTACCTGGTGGACGGCTACGGCTCCGGCTGCGCCGCGGTCTTCCGGATGCACCACGCCATCGCCGACGGGATCGCGCTGGCCAGGATGCTGATGTCGCTGACCGAGGACCCCGAGGTCGAGCCGGTGGCGGTGAGGGCGGCCGAGGCCGCCGGTGACGCCTCCAGCAGCCCCCTCGCCGACGTGGTCGCGCACGAGCTGCTCGAGGCGCTCGTGCACCCGCAGCGGCTCGCGGCCCTGGCGGCGCGGCCGGGCCGCGTCCTGGACCTCGCGCGCACCGCGCTGGCGGATGCGGAGGCCCTGGCGCAGCTCACCGTGATGCCCGCCGACCGGCAGACCGCGCTGCGGGGGGTCGCCGGGGTGCGCAAGAGCGTGACCTGGTCACCACCCGTCCCGCTCGACAGCCTGCGCGACGCCGCCCACCTCTCCGGCACCACCGTCAACGACGTCCTCCTCGCTGCGGTCGCGGGAGCCCTGCGGGCGCACCTGGTCCGACGACGCAGCCCGGTCCACGACGTCCGCGCGATCGTCCCGTTCAACCTCAGGCCACTGGACCAGCCGCTGCCCGCCGAGCTCGGCAACAAGTTCGGCCTGGTCTACGTCCCGCTCCCGCTGAGCACCCCGGACCGGCACGAGAGGTTGCAGGAGATGGCCCGCCGGACCCGACGCGTGAAGGACTCGGCCCAGGGGCTGGTCGCGTTCGGCATCCTCGAGCTGGTCGGTCGCGCGCCCCAGCTCGTCGAGGACCTCGCGATCGACGTCTTCGCCTCCAAGGGCACCGGCGTCATGACCAACGTCCCCGGACCCCGGAGCCCGGTGACACTGGCGGGGACCCGCCTGGCCGGGACCATCGGCTGGGGACCCACCTCGGGCGACCTCGCCCTGGGGGTCGCGATGTTCAGCTATGCGGGCACGGTCACCATCGGGCTCTGCGTCGACGCCGACCTGGTCCCCGACGTCGAGCTGCTGCTCGCCGACCTGCTCACCGAGCTCGACGCGCTGATCACCCCTGCCCTCGCCGCGCCGTAGGATCCTGGCGCCCTAGTCTGCTCAGGTGCCGCTGCCCCAGGATCGTCGTCTCGGGATCCTGCTCCTCGGCGTCGCCGCCGGGACCAACATCCCGACACCACTGCTGCTGATCTACCGCGACGAGCTGGACATGTCGTCCACGTCGCTGACCGCGCTCTTCGGGGTCTACGCGCTGGGACTGGTGCCGGCACTCAGCCTGGCCGGACCCGCCGCAGACCGCTGGGGGCGGCGACGCGTCGTGCTCCCCACGGCGATCCTGTCGGCGCTGGCCTCGCTGCTCTTCGTCACCGCCACCGCCAGCGAGCCCCTGCTCTTCGTGGTGCGCTTCCTCCAGGGCGCGGGCGCCGGCGCGGTCTTCAGCATCGGCAGCGCGTGGCTCGTCGAGACCGCGCACCGGGCGGGTCGCACGTCGGGCGCCCGGACCGCCGCGGTGACGATGACCGGCGGCTTCGCGATCGGGCCGGTCGTGGCCGGGCTGATCGGTGAGTGGGGGCCGTGGCCGCTGGTGCTGCCCTACCTGCTGCACGCGGCGTTCCTGCTGCTGACGGTGGCCGTCGCCTGGACCGTCGAGGAGACGCTGCTGACGCCCCGGGTGCGGATGGTCGGCGCGGGCCGCGGGCCGCTGCGGGCCGGCACGGCTCGCACGGCGCTGCTGGTGATCGCCCCGCTGGCGGTCTGCGTCTATGCCTTCCCCGCGAGCGCGGTGGGTGGCATCCCGGTGCTGATCGGCTTCCCGGTCGCCCCGGTGGCGCTCACCGGGCTGCTCGCCGGGATGACCCTGGGCATGGGGGCGCTGGCCGCTCCGCTCCAGGGCCGCCTGGGAGCTCGGACCGCGCCGGTGGCCGCTGCCTGCGGGGCCGTGGGCTATGCGGCGACCGCGGCCGCGGCCGCCGTACCGGCACTGCTGCTGCTCGCCGTGCCGGCCGCCTGCCTGCTCGGGGCCGGGGGCGGCCTGGCGCTCGCCAGCGGGCTGTCCCGCCTGCCGCACGTGGCCGCCGACGGCCGCCTGGGGACGGTGTCCGCGGCCTACTACGGCTTCGCCTACCTCGGCTTCGCGACGCCGTTGCTGCTCGCGTCGTTCTCGGCGTACGTCGACGTGGCGGCGCTGCTGGCCGGCCTCGCGGTCGTGTGCACCCTGCTCACCGCGCAGCAGGCGCGCGCCCGGCTCTGAGCCGGCGTCCGGGGTCGGGGGCGGGGTCGGGGTCGGGGTCGGGGTCGGGGTCGGGGTCGAGCATCAGGTCGTGTGCCGCACGCAGCGGAGGAGCGCGGTGTCAGGCACACGACCCGTGCGCTGGCTCGAGCCGGGGACCTGAGTCGAGGCCGAGCAACGAGTCGTGTGCCGCTCGCGGCGTCTGGACGCGGTGCCCGACACACGACCCGCTCGCGGCCACCATCCGCCCCCTTCCAGCCGCGAGGAGCGCGGTCACACCGATGAGCGCTCGAGTCCTGGAAGGACCCACGAGGAGCCTTGCCACGTGGTGAGGCTGCACCCGGAGGGCAACGAGTCCGCGTGGCTGAGCGCGGCGCTGCCGGGAGCAGCGCCGTTGCCTGGTGTGTCGGTGGCCGGTGTCAGGATCGCGTCATGACCCAGCTCGCTTTGATCATCCGGCACCAGACCCGACCAGGCATGAGGGACGACGTCCGCACAGTCTGGGAGGCCCACATGGCGCCCGCCGTCGACGCCAACCCCGGCCACCTCGCCTACTTCTTCTGCTTCGACGACACCGATCCCGACTCGATCAGCGCCTTCCAGGTCTACGACAGCACCGAGTCGTCCCAACGCTTCCTGGAGACCGACGCCTACGCCGACTACCTGCGCGACGTCGAGCCGCTGCTGTCCGGTCCGCCGCAGGTCACCCCGCTGACGCCTGTCTGGACCAAGCAGGCCTAGCGACCTGCCCACGTCGTGGCCGGCCCGACCGGCAGGCTCATGTCACCTGCCGCGCCCGCGCCCACCCCCTGCGCCTGGGGGGTGCACGCGCGACCGATCCGGCTCAGCCGTCAGACGGAGGCCACAAGGGGCGCGACCTCGGTGCCGAGCAGCTCGATGCCCCGCAGCAGGTCGGCGTGCGCGAGGCGCGGGTTGGTCATCTGGAGCGAGAGCCGGTCGACACCGCCGAGCTGCTCCGAGACGCGGCGGATCTTGTCGGCCACGGTCTGCGGGTCGCCCATGAAGAACGCGCCGTTCTCGCCCGCGGTCGCGTCGAACCGCGCCCGGGTCGGCGGCGGGAAGCCGCGCTCGCGGGAGACCTTGGTGAACATCTCCTCCCAGCCCGGGTAGATCGTGTCGGCGGCGGCCTTGGTCGACTCGCCGACGAAGCCGAAGACGTGCAGCCCGACCTGGAGCTTCTCGGGGGCGTGCCCGGCCTCGGCGCCGGCGCGGCGGTAGAGGTCGACGAGCGGGGCGAACTGGCGCGGCTCTCCACCGATGATCGCGATCATCAGCGGCAGCCCGAGGAGGCCGGCGCGGACGAAGGACTCGGGGGTGCCACCGACGCCGACCCAGATCGGCAGCGGGTCCTGCAGCGGGCGCGGGTAGACGCTCTGACGCACCATCGGCGGGCGGTGCCGGCCCGACCAGGTGACCTCGGTGTGGTCGCGGATCTGCAGCAGCAGGTCGAGCTTCTCGCTGAAGAGCGAGTCGTAGTCGGCCAGGTCGAGCCCGAAGAGCGGGAACGCCTCGGTGAAGGAGCCGCGGCCGACGACGAGGTCGATGCGACCCTTCGAGATCAGGTCGAGGGTGGCGAACTGCTGGAAGACGCGCACCGGGTCGGCCGCGCTGAGCACCGCCACGGCGCTGCCCAGGCGGATCCGCTCGGTGCGGGCAGCAGCGGCGGCGAGGATGACCGGCGGCGCGGAGTCGTAGTACTCGCTGCGGTGGTGCTCACCGATGCCGAAGGAGTAGAGCCCGACCTGGTCGGCGAGGGTGATCTCCTCGAGCAGGTGCTCCATCCGCTCGGCGGCGCCGATCACGTGGCCGGTGGTCGGGTCGGTGACGGTCGAGACGAAGCTGTCGACGCCTACGTGCATGGGAGTGCCTCTCGTGGATGTTGGTGACGTGTCAACCAGTCCGGGGCGTCACGCATTCCGCTCGCCGCGCAGGCCCTCGGCGAGCTCGGCCAGCGCGGCGTCGAGGGTCACCTGCGGCGTCCACCCCCAGGCGTGCGCCCGGGCCGAGACGATCTGCCCGGTCCAGGCCTGACCCTCCTCCCACACGGGCTCGACGCCGACCGCGGAGGTCACCGCGGCGTGGTAGTCGCGGTTGGTCGCCGGGGCGGCCGCGACGTTGACCGGTGTGCAGCCACCGGCCACGGGGCCGGACCCGGGCTCCTCGCCGGTCGCCACCCTGCCGGTCGCCACGTCGGCGACGAAGCGGGCCAGGTCGTCGACATGCACCCATGAGAAGGTCTGCTCCGGCACCGTGTGACGAGCGCGCTCGTCGTCACGCACGGCGGACGGTCGCAGCGTGTTCCACACCGAGGACTCCCCCGGGCCGAGGATCGCCGGCGGCCGCACCAGCACGCGGGTGATCCCGTGGACCTCGGCGAGCGCCGCGTCGGTGTCACGCTTGGTCACGGGGTAGTCACCGCCGTCGTCCCCCACCAGCGGCGAGGACTCGTCGACGTCGCCGACACCCGGCGAGCGGTCGTAGACGGCGGCGGTCGAGACGTGAAGGAAGCGGTCGACCCCGGCCGCGGCGGCGGCCCGGGCGATCACCGGCGTGCCCTCGACCCCGACCTCGCGCTGGTGCGCAAGCGGGCTGCCCATCGGGTGCACGGTCGTCACGACCGCCGTGGCACCGGCCACGACGTCGGCCGCGAACGCCGGGTCCGGGAAGTCGCCGACCCGCTCCTCGACGCCGGGGAGCGTCGGCGCGGTGCCTGCCCGTCGTACGACGGCACGCACGGTGGCGCCCCGGTCGACCAACGCGGCGACGGTCGCGGCACCGACGAGGCCGTTGGCGCCGGTGACCACGACGATGGGGGACGGGACTGCTGGTGTCTCGGTCATGCCCGCCACGATGCCAGGCCGGTCCAGATCGGCTCGACCGGGCAGGCGGGGTAGTCCCTCACGTTCTTGCGACGATCTGCGCCACGGGAGGACGGGGACGTTAGGGACTACCCCGACCCGTCAGTCCGTCGCGAAGTGCTGGTAGTCGGGCGCGGCCCAGGTCCCGCCCCACGTCCAGCCGACGCGGGCGAAGGCGCGGGTGACGGCGTCGCCGACCCGGATCACCCCGGGGACGGCGCGGGCACCGGCACTGCGGTCGACGTCGACGAAGCTCCGCCCCGCCGGCGGGAGCACCCCGTCGCTCAGGACATAGGGGTTCTGCACCGGGTTGAGGTCGATGGCCCGACCGTAGGCATGGTCGGAGAGGGCGCTCTGCCCGGCCACCGTGCGGCAGTTGTAGGCCGAGGTGTTGTTGGCGGCCATCGACCGGTCGTCGTCACCGTCGTAGGCGTCGACCAGCCGCATCCGCTGGAGCGGGAAGCTCGCGCGGTAGAGGGCGGCGAAGACGCCGACCACGTCGCGGGCCACGTCGGCGTGGACGACCATCGCGCCGGGGTGCGCGCGGCCGTCGAACCCGACGTAGGACAGACGGAGCAGCCGCAGGTCCCGCCACGGGACCGGGCAGGTGGCGGGGTCGTGGCTGCTGCCCGTCATCCGGGCGCGCAGCGCAGGTCCGACCGGACGCACCTGCGACGCGAAGGCCGGCAGGTCGCGACCGGAGCCGGTGTCCGCGGTGGCGCCGACGGGCCCTGGTCCCGGCGCGAGCCCGGTGCAGCCGCGCAGCGCGCGCCAGTCCTCCACGTCCTGCTCCCCGCCGCGGCCGGTGACCGGCTGCGGCCCGCCGCCCCGGGGCGGGATCAGGCCGGGGCGCCACTCGTCGCCCACGACCTCGCCGCCACCCTCTCCCGCACGCACGGTCAGGCGCAGGACGCCGGTCTCGGCCTGGTTGCCGTGGTACCAGTAGAAGTTGCCCAGGCCATAGCTCACGTAGGTGCTGTCCAGCATCCCCGCGCCGAGCAGCACGTGGGCGTGGGTGCCCACGATGACGTCGGCCCCGGTGTCGGCCAGGTTGCGGGCCAGCTGGCGCTGGTCGGCGGTCGGGCAGGCGCCGTACTCCTCGCCCCAGTGCACGTAGACGACGACCACGTCGCCCCTGGCCGCGGAGGCGCGCACGGCATCGAGGAGCTGAGGGGCGAGCGGGCTGCGCGCCGACGCGATGCCCGGGCCGGACACCGGGCCGACCGCCCACGTCGGCTCGGCGCTCTCGCGCGCGGACGCGTCGGCGGCATGGACGGCGACGGTGGTGCCGCGCACGGTCACACGGTGCGGCGCGAAGGCCTGGCGGCTCGTGATGCCGACCCCGACGACCGCGACGGGGCTCTGCTCTGCGATGCGGACCGACTCGCGGATGCCCCGCAGCCCGTAGTCGGCGCCGTGGTTGTTGGCGATCGACGCCACGTCGACGCCCGACCGGTCGAGGACGTCGAGGGCCGCGGCGTCGCTGCGGAACCAGTAGCGGCTGCCGGCGTCCTCCAGCTCCTTGTGCGCCGGTGTGCCGGCAGATGCCAGGGCGCTCTCGAGGTTGACGACCGCGAGGTCGGCGCTGCGCAGGTCGCGCGACATGCGTCCGAGCGTCGAGCGCCGCTGGTCCGGGATGTCGGTGAACGCGCCCTCGAAGTGGATGTCACCGGCGAAGGCGAGGGTGACCGTCCCCCTCGATCGGGCGGGGGCCGGGGAGGAGGATGCCGGCGCTGCTGCGCTGCCACCCGGCGCGCCCGCCTGGGGTGCTCGGTCGGCGCTGCACGGGCCGTCCTGGAAGGCGCTGAGGAGCACGAAGACCAGCGCGACGACGAGCAGCAACGCCACGCCTGCCCCGAGTTGGTGTCGCATCAGCTCCCCGTCTGCCGGGCTCCCTGAGAAGAGTCCTGGCATCTACAGTGACGCGCCGGACCAAGCCCGTGTCACGGCGGCGAGGCAACCGGTGTGCCGCGCCGCGCGTCGTACGACGTGTCCGACCGACCCAGGAGGCCCCGATGTCCGCTCGCTCCCGCTCCTCGCTCGCCCCCCTGCTCGCGACCGGCCTGCTCGCGCTCGGAATGCTCAGCGGATGCTCCGACGACGCGGCCGACCGTGCCGTCGACCCGTCCGCCGACCGGCCCGAGGAGCTGGCCGCCCACGACGGCGAGGTGTGTCCCGCCGAGCTGCCCGAGGCGGACGACGAGCACGGCTTCGGCACGCGCGAGCCCGCCGACTCCGCCCCGTCGCTCGAGACACCTGAGTCGGCCTGGGTCTGCGTCTACAACGCGGTCGACGTGGCCGGCGAGGGGGCGGAGGGGGCGTCGTACGCGTGGGTGCGCCGCGGAGAGGCCACCGCCGTGCCCGACACCGCGCTGGGCGACCTGGCCGCTGACCTGGATGCCCTCGAGCCGGCCGCCGACCACCGGATGTGCACCGCCGACCTCGGGCCGCGCTGGATGCTCGTCACCGTCGTCGGTGGCGACCTGACCGGCGTGGTCGTCGACGGCTTCGGCTGCGGGGAGGTGCGGCTGACCGACGAGCCGTTCACGACCGTGCCGGGCGAGGCCTCGGCCTCCGGCACCGTCCCCGGGGTCCTGACCGGCCCGGACGGCCTGCTGCCGGCGCTCCAGGCCATGGCGGGCTGATCCGCGTACGCCGAGTAGGCGCGATGTTGCACCGCGGGCGCCGAGTCGGCGGGGTGTTGCACCCCGCTCCAGCCACCTTGCGCCGACGCGGCCCGCGCACCGCAACATAGCGGCGGCGCGG
>NZ_JANNML010000056.1:0-74042 GCF_031397825.1 Nocardioides sp. | reverse complement strand
ACGTGTCCGCCGACGACCCGATCGAGCTCGACCCCGACCACGTGGCCACACTGCTGGACGCGTTCGCCGCGGGCGACGCCGCGCTGCGGGCCTTCGCGCCCGACGAGGTCCCGGTGCTGTGGCCCGAGCACTTCGACGTCGGGATCTCCCGCAACGAGGTCAACTACGGCCTCTCCCCGGGCGACGCGACGCTGTCCGAGCCCTACGCCTACGTAGGACCGTGGGTCCGGCGCAGCGGATCATTCTGGAACCAGCCGTTCGGCGTAGCGCGCCCGCTCGCGGCACTGGGCGATGTGGACGCCGTTGTCGCCTTCTTCCGCGAGGGCGCCGAGCAGGCAGCTGCCGACCCCGCGGACGAGGAGACCGCTCCATGAGGCTGGTCGGGCCCATCGTCGTTCTCGTGCGCGGCCAGCCACGGCTGGCAGCTCGAGTGGTACTTCCCTGAGCTCGACGCATTGTTCGTGGTGATGGCGCTCGTGTTCGGCCTCATCGGCGGACGGGGGGAGAAGTGCCTCACCGGCACGATCCTCCATTCGGTGGAGAGTCTGGTGAACGACAGCTCGCCTGGTCCCGTCCACGTCGGGTCACGCAGCGCTGGCGATGCCGATCCTGGCGCCACTGGCCGACTTCGCGGGCGTCGAACGGGCGATGGTCATCGCGGCATACCCGTCGGCCTCGGGGCTGGTGAACCTGATCTCTCCCACCTCGGCGGTCGTGATGGGTGGCCTGGCGCTGGCCAAGGTGCGCTACGACCAGTACCTGCGGTTCGTCCTCCCGCTGGTAGGCATCTTGTTCGTGCTCTCCACGGCGTTCGTGGCGATCGGAGCAGCCATCTAGCCTCACCGCGAACAGGCAACACGGCACGAGTGCCTCGGGACCAACGACCCTGCTCCCGGGGCCGTGGGGGCAGCAGCATCGAAGGATGCTCCCCGTCGACGACCATCCACTGCCACCGGCGGACGTGCTCCTGTCCGACGGGACCCTCGGTGTCGTGCGGCGGCTCTCGCCCGACGACGGACCGGCACTGCATGCGCTCCACGCCGGCATGTCCGACGAGTCCGTGCGACTCCGGTTCTTCAGCCTGGCTCGGGAGGCGGCCCACCACTACGTCGACCACGTGCTCGCCGACCCCACGTCGCTCTCCCTCGTGGCAGAGGCAGGCGGGCACCTGGTGGCACTGGCGACCGCGGAGCCGTTGGGGCCCGGGGTCAGCGAGGTGGCCTTCCTGGTGGCCGACGGCTTCCGTGGCCACGGCCTCGGCACACTGCTCCTCGAGCACCTCGCGGCGTTGGCGCGGGACCGGGGCATCACCCGCTTCGAGGCGGACGTGCTGCCGGAGAACCACGGCATGCTCTCCGTCTTCGCGGACGCCGGCTTCGAGGTCGTACGCCGCCTCGACAGCGGCGTGGTCCTGGTCGAGATGACCACCGCGGTGTCGCCCGCCCAGCAGGAGTCGGCCGATGCCCGTGAATGCCGGGCCGAGGCGCGGTCCCTGCAGCCTCTCCTCGCCCCGCGCTCGGTCGCCGTCGCGGGCGTGCGTCGCGACGGCACCGGTGTGGGGGCCTCCGTGCTCCGCTCCATCCGCGCCGGGGGCTATCGCGGCCGCCTCGTCGTGATCCACCCGGCGGAAGGAGCCGTGGACGGGGTGCCGGCGTACGCCTCCGCCACCGACGTGCCCGGCGGTGTGGACCTGGTCGTGATCGCCGTGCCGGCCGTGGCAGCAGTGGGGGCGCTGAGAGACGCCGCCGACGCCCGCGTGCCGGCCGCGGTGGTCATCTCGTCCGGCTTCGAGGAGCTGGGGGAGCAGGGTGCCGTGCTCCAGCGGGCGCTGTCGCTTCTCGCCCGCACCCGGGGCATCCGGGTCGTCGGGCCCAACTGCCTCGGCCTGGTCTCCACGAGTCCCGACGTCTCGTTGAACGCGACCTTCCACGACGTCCTGCCACTCCCCGGTGGGCTGGCCGTGGCCAGCCAGTCGGGGGGCGTGGGCATCGTCCTGATGGACCTGGCCCGCGAGGTCGGCCTCGGGGTCGGCGCCTTCGTCTCGCTGGGCAACAAGGCCGACGTCTCGGGCAACGACCTGCTCGCCGCCTGGTACGACGACCCGTCGGTGACGGCGGCGGTGCTCTACCTGGAGTCCTTCGGCAACGCGCGCAAGTTCGCCAGGATGGCGCGCCGCTTCGCCGAGCGGAAGCCCGTGCTGGCGGTGGTCGGGGGACGATCTGCCGGCGGGCGCCGGGGAGGTGCGTCGCACACCGCGGCCGCGGCAACGCCGGCGGTCGGCGTACATGCGCTCTTCGCGCAGTCGGGCGTGATCGGGTGCAGCGATGCCGAGGACCTGGTGCAGACCGCGTTGCTGCTCTCCGAGCAGCCGCTGCCGCGGGGCCGTCGTGTCGGTGTGATCAGCAACGCCGGCGGCATGGGGGTGCTCGTGGCGGACCTGGCGGGCGACCTGGCGCTCGAGGTGCCGGAGCTCTCCGCCGGGCTTCGCGCCGAGCTCGCCGGGCTGCTGCACGGCACCTCCGGGACGACGAACCCCGTGGACGCCGGTGCGGGTGCCGGGCCTGACCAGATGGCCGCCATCCTCGAGGCGGTCCTGTCCTCGGGCGAGGTGGACAGCGTCGTCCTGGTGCTCGTCGGGACGGGCGTCACCGACGGCGACGCGGTGGTGCGGGCGCTGGTCCAGGTGCGCGCTGGGCACCTCGACCTGCCGGTCGTGCTCGTGCCGCACGGCGCCATCAGGCAGGCTTCCCATCCCGGCCTCACGACCTATCGCTCCGTGGCCGCGGCGGTGACCTCGATGGCGCGCGTGGCCGGCTATGCCGCTTGGCTCTCCGTGCCGAGGGCCTGGCCGCCGAGCACCGGCTCCGACGAGGTGCGCAGGGTCCGGGACGAGGCACGGAGACTCACGACGAGCGTTGCCGGTGGCTGGCTCGACCACCAGGGTCTGAGTGCGGTGCTCGGTCCCTACGGGGTCTCCCCGCTGGGCGCGACCGTGAGGGGCGCCGGAGCGGCGGTCGAGGAGGCCACCCGCTGCGGCTTCCCGGTGGTGGTCAAGGTGACCGCTGCCGAGGTCGTGCACAAGACCGAGCGACGCCTGGTCAGGGTCGGGCTCGTGGATGCCGCTGCGGTGGACTCGGCTGTGGTCGAGCTGGCCGAGGAGATGGGTCGCGAGGTCGACCTGCTCGTCCAACCGGTGGTCGCCGGACTGGAGCTGGCGGTCGGCGTCGTCCGCGACCCGGCTCTGGGTCCGCTGGTGATGGTGGCCGCGGGCGGAGTGGCCACCGACGTCTGGGACGACCGGGTCTTCCTGGTCCCGCCGGTCTCCGCGGCCGATGCGGCCCGCGCCGTGCACGGTCTGCGGCTCGCACCGCTGCTAGAAGGGTTTCGCGGGTCTGCGGCGCTGGACACCGGTGCTCTGGAGCAGCTCATCGTCGAGGTGGGGAGACTGGCGGTCGACGTGCCCGAGGTCGCCGAGCTGGACCTGAATCCCGTGATCGTCACCTCGATCGGGTGCTCCGTGGTGGACGCCAAGCTGCGACTGAGCCCCCTCGACGCTCTCCTCGACCTGCCCCGTCAGCTGCGCACGGTGCGCTGAGGAGCTGCGCTGCCGCCACCGGGACCAAGGTCCCGTCGAGGTGAGGAGATCGAGCCCTGCTGGGGGCCTCCCCGCCGGAGGAGGGTGGATGCATCGACGAGGGGACGGACACCCATGAGCACCAGGAAGACGGCCGTGGTGGTCGCCGTGGACGGGACCGGTCGCAGCGCCGGTGCGTTGAGGTATGCCGCCCAGCAGGCGTGGAGCAGCGACTCGCAGCTGAGCATCGTGCACGTCAGCCCCGACTACCTGCCCCTGGCGTCCTACCTGCCCTACCTCCCTCGTGACATGGAGTCCGAGGGGCACGCCATCCTCCGCGACGCCCAGGACCTGGCCCTCGCGCTCCACCCGGAGCTGCGGGTGGTCACGGACCTGCTGACCGGGTCGCGTGCCGACGCCGTCCTGCGGTCGGCGGCCGGGGCGACGCTCCTGGTCGTGGGGCACGAGACACGGGTCGGCGCCGAACGCCTGCTGACGGGCGCGGTCACTGCCAAGATCGCGGCTCGCGCGCAGTGCCCGGTCGTGGTCGTGCCCTCCGCGTGGAAGCCCGGACCAGCCACGGGCCGTGTGGTGCTGGGCATCAAGTCGCCGTCGCACGCGGACGAGCTGATGGCGGAGGCCTTCGACGTCGCCGCTGCCAGGGGTGCTGCGCTGGTCCTGCTGCACGCCTGGGGTCTGCCCGACCCCTACGCCGACGTCATCGAGCAGCGGACGCACGCAGACCAGTGGGTCGCCGAGGGCGAGCAGATGCTGGGTCGGATCCTGGCGGAGTGGCGCGAGGCCTATCCCGACGTCCCCGTCGAGACCCGGGTGCTCCACGACTCGCCCGCGGACGCCCTGGTCGCTGCCGGGGACGAGGCCGACCTCGTGCTGCTCGTCCGTCGCGCCCGCGACCTGCTGCCGGGGCACCTCGGCGGAGTAACGCGGCGCGTGCTCCAGCTCAGTCGATGCCCGGTCGAGATCCTGCCGGCCAGCAGCATCCCGCTCGTGATGCCCGACCTGGTGATCGAGCGGTCAGGACGCCTGATCACGTGATCGAGGTGGGCTGTCGCGGCGTCGCGGTGAAGCCCGAGTCGCACGGGACCTTCGGCCCTGCCGCCGGGGGTGGCCCGAGCGGTGGACTGGCGTCCGGGTCCAGCGTAGGAGGGATGCCATGTCGACATCGGTCCACCGTCGAGGAGTGCGCCGCTGCCTCCGTGCCCGGACCGGCAGCACCGCAGGCGCACCAGGTCACGCACAGGGGAGCGTCGGTCGAGAGGACCACGTCGGTTGCTGCGGCGGCTCGCGCGGACGAGGACTGCGGAGGGCTCGGCAGCTCTCGTCCGGGCGGGTCGTGCGACGAGGCCGCCGGCGGCCGAGCCGCGTGACGATTCCCTGCCATCACCCCTGCCGGCGCTGAGCGGCATCGTCAACGTCAGGATCCACGGCAGGGGCGGCCAGGGCGTCGTCACGGCCGCCGAGATGCTCTCGGTGGCGGGCTTCGACATGGGCCTGCACGCGCAGGCGTTCCCGCCGCTCGTCTCGTCCCTCGTCCCTCGACCCGGGTCGTCACCCTGCCCGCGACCGAGCTGGCCCGCGACCGGCTGCACCGACCGTTGCCCCACACCGATCTCCCGGGGCCTTGGCTGCACTGACCTGGATCGTCTCGCTCGACGCGGTGCGGCGGGCGATCGGTGAGCGGTTCGCGGGTGCCCTGGCCGTCCCGAACACGGAGGTGGCCGCAGTGCCTCTCGCTCAGGCCCGGCGGGCACGCCGCGCCAGGTCAGCGGTGACGGCTGCCGCGTGCGTCCGCAGGCTCTCGGCGATCGCCGGGCGCCGGTCTCCGATCCGGAAGGTCGGTCCGGAGACCCCGAGTGCCGCGACGACGCTGCCGTCGGTGCCTCGGACGGGCACGGCGATGCCGTCCAGGCCCTCCTCGAGCTCGCCGCGCGTGAGGGCGTAGCCGCGCTCGAGGGTCTCCGCGAGGTCCTCCTGCAGCGCGGCGTGGGTCGCCACGGTGAAGGGCGTGCGCCGCTCCAGCCGGCCGGTCGGAGGGCGTACGACGCCCCACGCAAGCATCACCTTGCCGAGCGCCGAGCAGTGGTTGGGCACCTCCAGGTCCACCCAGCTGACAGAGCCGATGACGAACCGGGCATCGACCTGGTCCACGTGGACCACGTGCGAGCCCCTGGCCACCGCCAGGTTGACGGTCTCCCCGGTCTCGGACGCGAGGTCCTCCAGGTGGGTGTGCGCGACCCGGACCAGTGCCTCGACGCGGTCGAAGCGTGCGGCGTAGTCGGCGAACAGGCGACCGCCCCGGTAGGCCCCGTCGCCGTCCCGCTCGAGCAGGCCTCCCACCTCGAGGGCACCGAGCAGCCGCGAGACGGTGGAGCGGGGGAGCCCGGTGGCAGCGACCAGGTCGGAGTAGGTCAGGGGCTGCTCCGCGCGCACCACGAGCGCCACCAGCGCGGTCGTGCGGTCGACGGACTGGGTGCCGGCGATGGTGACCTCCTGGGCCGAGAGGGACAGGCAGTCACATCATAGAACCACAGTTCCACAATATGGAACTCTTCCTGATCGCTCAGACAGACGTCTGCCCAGGTGGGAGCGGGTTTGACCGACGCTTTCTCCACCACGTGAATTGTCGAACTCGAGTCCCTGTCGTGGTGCATCATGTGTTGACAGGTCCGGCCCCTTGGCCACAGGCTCGGACCCTCACCGCCAGCACCCTGGAGTCCTCATGCAGCTCGTGTGTGCCCTCGCCGACGTCCCGGTGGGCGAGGGGGTGCGGATCACGACGGTGACACCCCCGATCGCGGTGTTCCGGACCGAGGACGACGACGTCTACGCCATCGACGACACCTGCACCCACCAGGACGCCTCGCTCGCCGACGGCTGGCTCGAGGACTGCTGGGTCGAGTGCCCGCTGCACGCCTCACGGTTCGACCTCCGCACGGGTCGGGTCGACCAGCCGCCGGCCAAGCGGCCGGTGCGGGTGCACGCCGCGACGGTGCGCGACGACGGGATCTGGGTCGAGCTGTCCGACGAGGTGCCGCACCTCCCACCGGGTGTGACGTTCGAGGCGCGGTGATGGCCGACCCCCGCAGCATCCTCGTGGTGGGCGCCTCGTTGGCCGGTCACGCGACCGCCAGGGCGCTGCGCGGCGCCGGCTTCGACGGGGACGTCGTGATGGTCGGAGATGAGCCGCACCGCCCCTACGACCGGCCGCCGCTGTCCAAGGGATTCCTCGTCGGCACCACCAGCGTCGAGGACCTCTCGCTGGAGGACCACGAGACCGACCTCGGCCTCGACTGGCGGCTCGGCGTCCGCGCCGTCGCGCTGGATCCCGGCACCCGGACCGTGACGCTGGCCGACGGTCAGATGCTCACCGGTGATGCCGTCGTGGTCGCCACGGGCTCCCGGGCGCGGGGCCTGTCGCCCGCCCTGGGCGGTGGGCTGCGCGGCGTCCACACGCTGCGCACGCTCGACGACGCGGTCGCGCTGCGCACGGAGCTGCTGCCCGGCGCGCGTCTCGTGCTGGTGGGTGCCGGCTTCGTGGGTGCGGAGATCGCGGCCACCGCCCGCGCTGTGGGGCTCGGGGTCACCCTCGTGGAGGCGTCCGCGAGCCCGCTGTCGGGACCGCTGGGACCCGAGGTCGGCGCGATGGTCGCGCGCCTGCACGATGCCCACGGCGTCCCGCTCCTGTGCGGCACCCCGGTCAGGAGGCTCACCGGCCGCACGAGGGTCGACGGGGTCGAGCTGGCCGACGGGCGGCACCTGCCGGCCGACGTCGTGGTGCTCGGGATCGGCTCGGTCGCCGCTGTCGACTGGTTGGCCGGCTCGGGGCTCGACCTCGCCCCGGGCCCCACGGGTGGGCTCGGCTGCGACGCCGAGGGCTCCACCGGCGCTCCCGGTGTCTACGGCGTCGGCGACTGCTCCGCCTGGCACGACGCCGTGCGCGGCACCCGGCACCGGGTCGAGCACTGGACCGACTCCCACGAGCGGCCCCGCCGGACGGTGGAGGCGCTGCTCGGCGGCGCAGGCCCGGCGCCGCCGCTGCCGGCGCCGTACTTCTGGAGCGAGCAGTACGGCGTCCGCATCCAGTTCGCCGGTCGTCGCTTCGGTGACGAGACCCTCACGGTCGAGGCGGGCAGCCCGGAGACCTGCGACGTGCTCGTGGTCTACCGCCGCGGCGGCGAGCCCACCGCCGTGCTCGGCATGGACCAGCCCCGGCTCTTCGGTCGCCTGCGGCGCTCGCTCGCGGCCCTTCCCGTTGCCCTATGACGACCACCCAGGAGACCCCGTGACCACCACGTCCGACGCCACCACCTCCCCGGCTGGGGAGTCCAGCCTGATCCCGACGCTGCCCGGGGCGGCCTACGTCGACCCTGCGGTCTTCGCCCGCGAGTGCGAGCGGATCTTCGAGGACATGTGGTTCTGCGCCGCGCACGCGAGCGACCTGCCCAAGCCGGGTGCGTTCCGGACGGTCCAGGTCGGCCGCGAGTCGATCCTGCTCACCCGCTCGCGCCGTGGTGAGCTGCGCGCCTTCTACAACATCTGCCGGCACCGGGGTGCGCGGATCTGTCTCGAGGAGTCCGGTGAGAAGGCGCGCTCCTTCCAGTGTCCTTACCACGCCTGGACCTACGACTTCGACGGCCGGTTGGTGGCCGCGCCCAACCTCACGAAGATGCCCGACATCGATCGCGTCGACTACGGCCTGCGCAGCGTGCACGTGCGCTCCTGGATGGGCTACGTGTGGGTGTCCCTGGCCGACGACCCACCCAGCTTCGAGGGCACCGTCGAGGCGGAGGTGGTGGCCCGCCTCGGGACCGTCGACAAGATCGCGTCCTACGACATCGCCTCGCTGAGCGTCGGTCGGCGGATCACCTACGAGGTCAAGGCCAACTGGAAGCTCATCGTCGAGAACTTCATGGAGTGCTACCACTGCGCGACCATCCACCCCGAGCTCACCGAGGTGCTGCCGGAGTTCGCCGACGGCCTGGCAGCGCAGTACTTCGTCGACCACGGGGCGGAGTTCGGCGAGGACGTCCGGGGCTTCACCATCGACGGCTCCGAGGGCGTGGGGGTGCTCCCCGGCCTCGACGAGGATCGCGACCGCAAGTACTACGCGATCACGATCAAGCCGCAGGTCTTCGTGAACCTCGTTCCCGACCACGTGATCTGGCACCGGATGTACCCCATCTCGGAGCAGCTCACGATCGTCGAGTGCGACTGGCTCTACACCGCCGACGTCGTCGCCTCCGGCCGCGACGTGACGGCCTCCGTCGAGCTCTTCCACCGGGTCAACCAGCAGGACTTCGAGGCCTGCGAGCGGACCCAGCCGGCGATGTCGTCGCGTCTCTACCGCGACGGAGGTGTGCTGGTCCCCAGCGAGCACCACATCGGCGACTTCCACGCCTGGGTCACCGCCCGGACCGCCCCGGACGCCGGCTGATCAGTCGAAGACGACCACACGCGACCGGTCGAGGAACAGGCGCGACTCGGTGTGCCAGCGGACGGCCTGGGCGAGGACCCGGGCCTCGACGTCTCGACCGGCCTGGACCATCTCGTCGGGGGTGGTGCGGTGGTCGATGCGGACGACGTCCTGCTCGATGATCGGTCCCTCGTCCAGGGCCGGGGTGACGTAGTGGGCGGTGGCGCCGATCAGCTTGACGCCCCGGTCGTGGGCCTGGTGGTAGGGCCTGGCGCCCTTGAAGCTCGGCAGGAACGAGTGGTGGATGTTGATGATCCTGCCGTCGAGCTTGGCGCAGGTCTCGTCGGAGAGCACCTGCATGTAGCGCGCCAGCACCACGAGGTCGACCTGCTCGGTGTCGACCAGGGACAGCAGCCGGGCCTCGGCCTCGGCCTTCGTCGACGCCGTCACCGGGACGTGGTGGAACGGCACGTCGTAGGTCGCCGTGAGCCGCTCGTAGTCGCGGTGGTTGGACACGACGCCTGCGATGTCGATGTTGAGCACCCCGGTGCTGTGGCGGAACAGCAGGTCGTTGAGGCAGTGACCGAACTTGGAGACCAGGATCAACGTCCGGTAGGGCGCCGTGGCCGCGACGAGCTGCCACGACATCGCGTGGGCCTGTGCGACGCCGACGAACGAGTTCCTCAGCGCCTCGAGCGCGACGTCCGGCGCCTCGAACTCGAGGCGCATGAAGAACCGCTGCGTGGCAGGGTCGTCGAACTGCTGCGAGTCGGTGATGTTGCCTCGGTGCGCGACGAGCCAGGTGGACACCGCATGGACCAGGCCGAGGTGGTTGTCGCAGGCGAGCGTCAGCACGTAGACGTGTCCGGATCGCGGTGTCATCGGAAAAGCCTGCGACACGTGTTGCTTCATGCGCAAGTAGTTGCATAATGAGCAACAACGACGGATCGAAGGAGGATCGGATGGGCACGGTGCAGTCGGTCAACCGGGCCCTGCAGATCCTGGAGATCCTGGCACGTGACGGCGAGCGCGGGGTCACCGAGATCGCCGGGCAGCTCGACGTCCACAAGTCCACCGTGTCCCGGCTGATCGACTCGCTCGCGGAGCGAGACCTGGTCGAGCAGCACGAGTCGCGTGGCAAGTACCGCCTCGGGGTCGGCGTCCTGCGCCTGGCCGGTGCGACCACGGCGCGGCTCGACGTGGTGCAGGAGGCGCGCTCGTTGTCCAGGTCGTTGGCGGCAGTCACGGGGGAGACCGTCAACCTGGCCGTCCTCTCCGAGGGGGCCGCGCTCTACGTCGACCAGGTGGAGGCGGCCTCGGCCGTCCAGTCGCACAACTGGGTCGGTCAGCGGATCCCGCTGCACGCCACGTCCAACGGCAAGGTGCTCCTCGCCGGGATGAGCGACGACGAGGTTCGTGCCGTGCTGACCGAAGAGCTCCCGGCCTACACGACCCGGACCATGACCGATGTTGTCGACGTGGTCGCTCAGCTCGCTGGCGTACGCCACGACGGCTACGTCGTCGTGGTCGACGAGCTCGAGCACGGGTTGAGTGCCGTGGCGGCTCCGGTGCGCAACATCCACGGTGACGTGATCGCCTCGATGTCGGTCTCCGGGCCGACCTTCCGGTTCACCGCCGAGCTGGTCGACCGGGCTCGGACCGAGCTGGTGCGCTGCGCGGTCGAGGTCTCGCGGCGGCTCGGCTGGAGGGACCTGACCTGACGCAGGGGCTCGGAATCGTTCCCCCGTTGTCATTCCCGAGATCCGAAGAGTTGCGTAGAATGCCGCCTGTTGCGTCATCCGCAACATCAACGCACGGGGACAGGGGCAGCAGGACATGGCTGAGCTCTACGTCGACGGGGCCTGGCGCGACGCGCTGGGCGGGGGCACGCGGGAGATCCGCTGTCCCGCCGACAACACCGCGGTGCGCACCGTCAGTGACGGCGCCGCCCCCGACGTCGACCTGGCCGTGGCTGCCGCCCGTCGCGCCTTCGACTCCGGTCCGTGGCCGCGGACCTCGTCGACCGACCGGGCAGCGCTGCTGCACCGCCTCGCCGACCTGCTCGAGCGCGACACCGCCGAGATCGCCCGGCGGGAGTCGCTCGACACCGGCAAGCGCCTGGTCGAGAGCGAGTACGACGTCGCCGACGTGACCTCGGTCTTCCGTCACTTCGCTGGGCTCGCCGGCGCCGAGGGGGGTCGTGTCGTCGACACCGGCCGCGCCGACGTGGTCAGCAGGGTCGTCCACGAGCCGGTCGGTGTGTGCGCCCTGATCACCCCGTGGAACTACCCCCTCCTGCAGACCGCCTGGAAGGTCGCGCCCTGCCTGGCGACCGGCAACACGTTCGTGCTCAAGCCGAGCGAGCTGACCCCGTCGACCGCGCTGTGGCTGATGGACGCGCTCACCGAGGCGGGGCTGCCCGCGGGGGTCGCCAACCTGGTGCTCGGCGACGGTCCCGGCGTCGGCGCGCCGATGACCGAGCACGCGGACGTCGACCTGGTCTCGTTCACCGGCGGGCTCGCGTCGGGCAAGCGGGTGATGGTGGCCGCGGCCGGCACGGTCAAGAAGATCGCCCTCGAGCTCGGCGGCAAGAACCCCAACATCGTGTTCGCCGACGCCAACCTCGAGGTGGCGCTCGACATGGCGCTCACCGCGGTCTTCCTGCACTCGGGCCAGGTGTGCTCCGCCGGTGCGCGGCTGCTGGTCGAGGAGTCGATCCACGACGACTTCGTGGACCGGCTGGTCGAGAGGGCGGCGCTGATCCGGCTCGGCGGCCCCTTCGACCCCGACGCGGAGACCGGCGCCCTCATCAGCGCCGCGCACCGCGAGAAGGTCGAGGCCTACGTGGCCGCCGGGATCGCCGAGGGTGCGACGCTGCGCCTGGGCGGCGAGCGGCCCCGGGGCGCGGCGTACGACGAGGGGTACTTCTACCTGCCGACGATCCTGGACGGCTGCACCTCGTCGATGACCGTCGTGCAGGAGGAGTCCTTCGGCCCGGTGCTGACGGTCGAGACCTTCGCCGGGGACACCGAGGACGCGGTCGAGGACGACGCGGTGCGGCTGGCCAACGACAGCATCTACGGACTGGCCGGCGCCGTCTGGACGCGCGACGCGGGTCGCGCCGAACGGGTCGCTGCCCGGCTGAGGATGGGCACCGTGTGGATCAACGACTTCCACCCCTACGTCGCGCAGGCGGAGTGGGGCGGCTACAAGCAGTCCGGCATCGGCCGCGAGCTCGGGGCGGCCGGGCTCGAGGAGTACCGCGAGACCAAGCACGTCTGGCACAACGTGCGACCCTCCGTGCAGAGCTGGTTCGACGGGCGGGAGCACCGATGACCGACGTGCGCTCCTTCGACGTCGTCATCGTCGGCGGCGGCTCGGCCGGCTCGGTCCTGGCCAACCGGCTCAGTGCCGATCCCGGCACCAGTGTCCTGGTCCTGGAGGCGGGCCGCTCCGACTCGCGCCTCGACCCGTTCATCCACATGCCGGCCGCGCTGCCCTACCCGATCGGCAACCGGCTCTACGACTGGAAGTACGAGTCCGAGCCGGAGCCGCACATGAACGGGCGCCGGGTCTACCACGCCCGCGGCAAGGTGCTCGGCGGGTCCAGCAGCATCAACGGGATGATCTTCCAGCGCGGCAACCCGCTCGACTTCGAGCGCTGGGCCGCCGACGCGGGCATGAAGGAGTGGGACTACGCGCACTGCCTGCCCTACTTCAAGCGGATGGAGAACTGCCTGGCCGGTGCCGACGACTGGCGCGGCGGCTCCGGCCCGCTGGTCCTCGAGCGCGGTCCGGCGACGAACCCGTTGTTCGGCGCGTTCTTCGAGGCGGCCCAGCAGGCGGGTTACCCGCTCACCGACGACGTCAACGGCTACCGCCAGGAGGGCTTCGCGCCGTTCGACCGCAACCTGCACCGCGGCCGCCGGCTCTCGGCCAGCCGCGCCTACCTGCACCCCGTCCGCTCCCGGCCCAACCTCACGGTGGAGACCCTCGCCCAGGTCACCGGGCTCACCCTGGACGGCGCCCGCGTCACCGGCGTCGACTACGTCCGCGGGATCGGCCGGCGCGGCGCCCGCCGCCGCGTCCGTGCCGGCGAGGTCATCCTGTGTGGTGGTGCGATCAACTCGCCCCAGCTGCTCCTGCTCTCCGGCATCGGTCCGAAGGCCGACCTCGAGCGGCTCGGCATCCCCGTGGTCGCGGACCTTCCCGGCGTCGGCGCCAACCTCCAGGACCATCTCGAGGTCTACATCCAGTACGCCTCGAAGCAACCCGTCTCGATCGGGCCCTGGCTCAAGCACCGGCACAAGCCTCGTATCGGCGCCGAGTGGCTCTTCCTGCGGCGCGGTGTCGGAGCGTCCAACCACTTCGAGGGCGGCGGCTTCATCCGCAGCAACGACCAGGTCGACTACCCCAACCAGATGTTCCACTTCCTGCCGATCGCGATCCGGTACGACGGGTCCCGGCCGGCCGCTGCGCACGGCTACCAGGTCCACGTCGGGCCGATGTACTCCGACGTGCGGGGCACCCTGACCCTGAAGAGCCGGGACCCGTTCGAGCACCCGGCGCTGCAGTTCAACTACCTGTCGACCGACAACGACCGCCGCGAGTGGATCGAGATGATCCGGGCGGCGCGACGGATCATGAACCAGCCGGCGTTCGCAGCCTTCAACGACGGCGAGATCTCGCCCGGGCCACGGGTCGAGACCGACCAGGAGATCCTGGACTGGGTCGCCGAGGACGCCGAGACGGCGCTGCACCCCTCCTGCACCGCCCGCATGGGCGTCGACGATCTGAGCGTGCTCGACCCAGCCTCGATGCGGGTGCGCGGCGTGGACGGGCTCCGGGTGGTGGACGCCTCCTCGATGCCCTACGTCACCAACGGCAACATCTACGCACCGACCATGATGCTGGCGGAGAAGGCCGCCGACCTGATCGGGGGCAACACCCCGTTGCCCCCGTCGTCGGCGCCCTACTACCGCTACCGTGACGGATCGCCGCTCTTCCCCCCAGGGGACCCCCGCAACTCGGCCGCGCCGGTGGCCACCGAGGAGACACCATGAGCGAGTCAGCCCCCGCGCTGCAGGTCGACGGACTCTGGAAGATCTTCGGCCAGCGTGCCGACAAGGTGATCGGCACTCCCGATGCCGACCTCTCCCGGGCCGACCTCAAGGCCAGGACCGGTTGCGTCGCCGCGGTCAAGGACGTGTCCTTCGACGTGGCTCCCGGCGAGGTTTTCGTCGTGATGGGCCTCTCCGGCTCGGGCAAGTCGACGCTGGTGCGCTGCCTGACGCGGCTGATCGAGCCCACGGCGGGTCAGGTCACGATCGACGGCGAGGACGTCACGAAGGCCTCGGGCGCCGAGCTGCGCGAGCTGCGTCGTCACAAGGTCTCCATGGTCTTCCAGCACTTCGGCCTGCTGCCGCACCGCCAGGTGATCGACAACGTTGCCTACGGTCTCGAGGTCCGCGGCGTCAAGAAGGCCCAGCGCCGCCAGCGAGCGGGGGACCTCGTCGACCTGGTCGGACTCACCGGCTACGACGAGTCCTACCCCGACCAGCTCTCCGGTGGCATGCAGCAGCGGGTCGGCCTTGCCCGGGCGCTGGCCAACGACCCCGCGATCCTGCTGTTCGACGAGCCGTTCTCCGCGCTCGACCCGCTGATCCGCCGCGACATGCAGAACGAGGTCGTCCGGCTCCAGGCGGAGCTGAGGAAGACCATGCTCTTCGTCACCCACGACCTCCAGGAAGCCCTCAAGCTCGGCGACCGGATCCTGATCATGCGCGACGGGGAGATAGTCCAGATCGGCAAGCCCGCCGAGGTGGTGGCGCGGCCGGTCGACGACTACGTCCGTGACTTCGTCAGCGACGTGCCCCGCTCGCACGTGCTCACGCTCGAGTACGTCATGCGCGACCCGACGCCGGAGGACTCCCGCGAGGGGCCGGTGATGTCGCTGGACACCATCGTGCGTCAGGCGGCCCAGGCAGCGCTGGCCTCCGCGCACCCCGTCCAGGTGGTCAGCGAGGGGAAGCTCGTCGGCATCGTCGACGACGACGCCATCCTGCGGGTCGTCGTGGCCGAGGAGTCGGCTCCCGTCTCCGTCCCAGTCTCGACCACCGGGCAGGCAGTGTGACGTCAGCACCCACGACCGAGCCGGGCCTCGTGACCTCGCCACCGGACGCACCGGGGGAGGCGACGAGACCCGTAGCGCCGCGACCGCGCCGCGTCGTACCCCTGTGGGGCTGGCTGCTGGTCGTCGTCGTGATCTGGTGGGTGGCATCGAGGATCGGTGACGGCAGGGCGGTGCTCTACCTGCCGGGGCAGGAGACCACCGACTTCCACGACCGCTTCACCGACCTCAAGGCCGACCTGATCGCGGGGCGCGACACCAACGTGCTGATGCAGGTGGTCGGTGCGGTGTCCGACGCCTTCAACGGGGTGGTCGAGCAGCTGCAGGGGCTCGTCTCCACCCCGGACCTGCCGCGCCCGGTCCCTCAGATCGGCTGGCTGGGCGTGCTCGGGATCGCCGGCTGGGTGAGCCTGGCCATCGCCGGGTGGCGCCACGCCCTCGGGACCATGGCGTCGCTGGCCGCCGTCGGGCTCCTCGGCTACTGGGTCGACGGCATGGACACGCTGATCATCACGTTCTTCTCGGTCGCGGTGTCCTTGGCGCTCGGCCTGCCCCTCGCGGTGTGGATGGGCACCAGCCGTCGCGTCAACGCGGTCGTCACCCCGGTGCTCGACGTCCTGCAGACCTTCCCGGCGTTCGTCTACCTCGCTCCCATGGCGCTCTTCTTCAGCCTCGGGCCGGCCATCGCCGTCGCCGTCACCGTGCTCTACGCGCTGCCCCCGGCCGTGCGGATCTCCGCCCACGCGCTGCGCAGCGTGTCCGAGACCACGATCGAGGCGACCACGTCGCTCGGGCAGACCGGGTGGCAGCGGCTGATCAAGGTCCAGCTCCCCATGGCGCGACCCTCGATCATCGTGGGTGTCAACCAGACCATGATGGCGGCGCTGTCGATCTCCGTCATCGCGGGCTTCGTCAACGGTCCCGGGCTCGGCAAGCCGGTGCTCCGCGCGCTGACCGCGGGCTCCAACCAGGTGGGCGTCGCGTTCGTCGCGGGTGCGTCGATCGTGCTCATCGCGATCATGCTCGACCGGGTGACCACCGCCGCCAGCGAGCGCACCGAGCTGGTCGCCCGAGGAGGTGGCGGCAACCGGCGCACCCAGCGGATCGTGCTCGCCGTGGCCGGTGCTGCAGCGCTGGTCTCGGTCTACGTCTCGCGCACCTACTTCTCGTTCGCCGAGTTCCCGGACACGGAGGTCGGCCCCGAGGTCGCCGATGCGGTCCAGTCGGCCACCGACTGGACGACCTCGAACTTCTCCGGACTGACCACGGGGATCCAGGAGAGCGTGACGACGGTCTTCATCAACCCGCTCCAGGACCTCGTCGCCGGCTCGCCGTGGTTCGTGACCGGGTTGGCGCTCCTCGTCCTCTCCCAGCTCCTCGCCGGGTGGCGGGGAGCCCTGATCAGCGCTGTCTGCCTCAGCGGGATCTACGCCACCGACCTCTGGTACGACGCCATGGTCACGCTCACCAGCGTGCTCGTCGCCACGCTCTTCGTGATGGTCGTCGCCGTCGTGCTCGGCGTCTGGATGGCCCGACGGCGGCTCGTCGACCGCCTGCTCCGGCCGCTGCTCGACGCGGGCCAGGTGATGCCGTCCTTCGTCTACCTCATCCCGGTGCTGGCGCTCTTCGGCCCCGGCCGGTTCACTGCCATCGTGGCGGCGTTCATCTACGCCGTGCCGGTCGCGACGAAGCTGGTGGCCGACGGGGTCAGGCAGGTCTCGGAGACGACCGTCGAGGCTGCCACTGCTGCCGGCTCCACGCCGTGGCAGCTGATCACCAAGGTCCAGCTCCCGATGGCCCGCGGCCACCTGGTCCTCGCCGCCAACCAGGGGCTGCTCTTCGTGCTGGCCATGGTCGTGATCGGCGGCCTCGTCGGAGGCGGGGCGCTGGGCTACGACTCGGTCCTCGGCTTCTCGCGCGGAGAGTTCTTCGGCAAGGGCGTCTCTGCCGGCATCGCGATCGTCCTGCTCGGGATCATGGTCGACCGTGTCGCCCGAGGCGCTGCCGAGCGCGACCGCAGCGCGCCCGGCCTCCTGGTCCGGCTCCGCACCCGCACGCCAGCCCACCACCTGTCCTGACCGCACCGTTCCACCCGAGAGAAGGAAGAACACCTGTGAAGCTGAGGAAAGCCAGTGCCATCACCGGGTCGCTCGCCACGCTCGCGCTCGTCCTGAGCGCCTGTGGCGGTGGCGACATCGCGGCGGAGGAGAAGGAGAACGAGAGCCAGGCTGCTGCGGCAGGCGACTGCGGCGAGCTCAACATGGCCGTGAACCCGTGGGTCGGCTTCGCGGCTGACGCCTACGTGGTCGGTCACCTGGCCGAGACCGAGCTCGGGTGCACGGTCAACTACAAGGACCTCAAGGAGGAGGTCTCCTGGCAGGGCTTCGGCACGGGTGAGGTGGACGTCGTGATCGAGGACTGGGGCCACCCCGACCTCGAGAAGCTCTACTTCGAGGACCAGGGTGGTGACGGCAGCGCCATGGAGATGGGGCCGACCGGCAACGTCGGGATCATCGGCTGGTACGTCGCGCCGTGGATGGCTGAGGAGTACCCCGACATCACCGACTGGGAGAACCTCAACGACTACGCCGACATGTTCGAGACCCCGGAGTCGGGCGGCAAGGGGCAGTTCCTCGGCGCCGACCCGTCCTACGTCCAGTTCGACGAGGCGATCGTGGCCAACCTGGGCCTCGACTTCCAGGTGGTGTTCTCGGGCAGCGAGGCCGCGTCGATCGCGGCCTTCGAGAAGGCGGAGGCCAACAAGACCCCGCTCATCGGCTACTTCTACGAGCCGCAGTGGTTCATGTCCGAGGTGCCGCTGGTGAAGGTGAACCTGCCGGAGTTCACCGACGGCTGCCAGGACGTCGCCCAGGACGTCGCCTGCGACTACCCCGAGACCCAGCTCAAGAAGGTCGTCGCCACCGAGTTCGCCGAGTCGGACAGCCCCGCTGTCGACCTGATCGCGAACTTCCAGTGGACCAACGACGACCAGAACCTCGTCGCCAAGTACATCTCCGTGGACGGGATGTCTGCCGAGGAGGCAGCCGCCACGTGGGTCGAGGAGAACCCCGACAAGGTCGAGGCCTGGCTGTCCTGACCGACCGCCTCGCGGGCGTCGCACGACGGAGGAGACGCGTGACCCACCGTCGTACGACGTCGGCGAGGCATCGGCGTACACTGTTGCGTAGTACGAACTGAGTTGCGCAAGACGCAACACCGAGGAGGCGGACGTGGCGGGACCGCGGGTGGTCGTGATCGGGGCGGGCGTCGTGGGCGCCGCGCTCGCCGACGAGCTGACGCAGCGGGGCTGGACCGACGTGACCGTGGTCGACGCCGGTCCGATCCCGCACACCGGGGGCTCCACGACGCACGCGCCGGGGCTGGTCTTCCAGGCCAGCCCGTCGCGGATGATGACCGAGCTGGCGACCTACACGGTCGAGAAGCTGGCCTCGCTGGCCTCCGACGAGGGTCCCTGCTTCCTCCAGGTCGGCGGCCTCGAGATCGCCACCAGCCCCGAGCGCCTGACCGACCTGCACCGCCGGGCCGGCTGGCTGGCCGCCAGCGGCGTCGAGGCCCGGGTGCTCACCGCGGTCGAGTGCGTCGAGCTGCACGACCTGCTCGACCCGACCGTGGTCCTGGGGGGACTCTTCACTCCCACGGACGGCCTCGCCAAGGCGGTCCGTGCGGTCGATGTGCAGACCCGTCGCGCCGAGCTGCGCGGGGCGACGCTGCGTCCGAGCACGGAGGTCATCGACGTCCTGGTCGAGGACGGACGGGTCACCGGCGTCTTGACGACCGACGGCGAGATCCCTGCTGACGTCGTCGTGTGCTGCGCCGGTATCTGGGGGCAGAAGGTCGCGGGGATGGTCGGCCTGGCCCTGCCGCTGACCCCCCTCGAGCACCAGCTCGTCCGGACCACCGCGGTGCCGGCCCAGGCCGGCCAGGTCGACGAGGCGCGGCGTCCGATCCTGCGACACCAGGGTGAGGACCTCTACTTCCGCGACGACTTCGACCACCAGGTCGTCGGCTCCTACGCGCACCGCCCGATCCCCGTGGCGGTCGAGGACTTCGACGACTGGGCCCGGCCCGGCGACGCGCAGGGCATGCCCAGCGTGCGGCCCTTCACACCCGACGACTTCGAGGGTCCGTGGAAGGACTCGCAGTCCCTGCTGCCCGCGCTGGCGGACACGCAGGTGGAGTGGGGCATCAACGGGATGTTCTCCTTCACCACCGACGGTGGTCCGTTGATCGGCGAGAGCCCCGATGTGCTGGGCTTCTGGGTCGCCGAGGCCGTGTGGGTGACCCACTCCGCCGGCGTAGGACGCGCGGTCGCCGAGCTGCTGGTCGACGGGGTGTCGACCACGGACGTGCACGAGGCCGCGCTGGACCGCTTCGAGCGGCACCAGGTGGGCCCGGCCTACGTGCTAGAGCGCGACCAGCAGAACTTCGTCGAGGTCTACGACCTGCTGCACCCGCTCCAGCCGATGGAGTCCCCACGTCCGCTGCGGCTGCCGCCGTTCCACCAGCGGCAGGCCGAGCTGGGCGGCTACTTCCTCGAGGCCAACGGCTGGGAGCGCCCGCAGTGGTACGACGCCAACAAGGGCCTGCTCGAGACCTACGACGTCGCCGTCCCCGGCGACTGGGCCGCCCGTCACTGGTCACCGATCGCGGGTGCGGAGGCCAAGGCGACCCGGGAGCGGGTCGCGATGTACGACATGACGGCCCTCAAGCGGATCGAGGTCGTGGGCCGCGGTGCCACGGCGTTCCTCCAGACCCTGGTCACGGGCAACGTCGCGATGTCGGTCGGCAGCGTGACCTACTGCCTGATGCTCGACCCCCGCGGCCGGATCCGCAGCGACGTCACCGTGGCCCGGCTCAGCGCCGCCCCGGGCCAGCAGCGCTACCAGATCGGCGCCAACGGCAACCTGGACCTCGCCTACCTCCAGGCGCTCGCACCCGCCGACGTGTTCGTCCACGACATCACGGCCGGCACCTGCTGCATCGGCCTGTGGGGACCGGCGGCCCGGGACCTGGTGCAGAGCGTGTCCAGCGACGACTTCAGCAACTCCGGGGTGACGTACTTCCGAGCCGTCGAGGCCCACGTCGGCATGGTCCCGGTGACCGCGATGCGGCTCTCCTACGTCGGTGAGCTGGGCTGGGAGATCTACACGACCGCCGACCTGGGCATGAACCTCTGGGACACCCTGTGGCGGGCCGGCCAGGACCACGACGTCCTCGCGGGCGGCCGCGCCGCCTTCAACAGCCTGCGGCTGGAGAAGGGCTACCGCTCGTTCGGTGCCGACATGACGTGGGACCACGACCCCTACGAGGCCGGTCTCGGTTTCGCGGTCAAGATGGCCAAGGACGACTTCGTCGGCAAGGCCGCACTGGTCGACCTCGATCCCGGCGCTGCCGCCAGGAAGCTGGTCTGCCTGACCTCGACCGACCCGCTGGCCGTGGTGATGGGCAAGGAGCCGGTCCTCGCCGACGGCGCGCCGGTCGGCTACGTCACCAGCGCCGCCTGGGGCCACACCGTCGAGCGCGCCATCGCCTACGCCTGGGTCCCTGCGGATCACGCCGCGCCGGGCACCGAGGTCGAGATCGGCTACTTCGACCAGCGGCTGCCCTACGTCGTCACCGAGGAACCGCTCTTCGACCCCGCCATGACGCGGCTCCGGGGCTGAGGACCGATGACGGTCTCCGAGCGGCTCCCCGACCACCCCGCGTTCCTCTGGCGCGAGGACGAGCCGAAGGCGTCGTACGACGTCGTGGTGGTCGGCGGCGGAGGGCACGGCCTCGCCACTGCCTACTACCTGGCCAAGAACCACGGCATCACCAACGTCGCCGTCCTCGAGAAGGGCTGGCTGGCCGGCGGCAACATGGCCCGCAACACCACGATCATCCGGTCCAACTACCTGTGGGACGAGAGTGCCGGGATCTACGAGCACTCGCTGCGGCTGTGGGAGACCCTCGAGGAGGAGCTCGACACCCAGGTGATGTTCAGCCAGCGCGGGGTGCTCAACCTCGCGCACAACCTCTCCGACGCCCGGGAGGGGAAGCGCCGGGTCAACGCCAACCAGCTCAACGGTCTCGACGCCCAGTGGCTCGATGCCCAGGAGATCGGCAAGCTGGTGCCGATCCTCGACGTGACCGACCGGCCGCGGCACCCGGTGCTCGGCGGCACCTTCCAGCCCCGCGCCGGCATCGCCAAGCACGACTACGTCGCCTGGGGCTTCGCACGTGCCGCCCAGGCGCTCGGCGTCGACATCATCCAGCACTGCGAGGTCACCGGCTTCCAGACCTCCGGTGACCGGGTCACGGGCGTCTCCACGACCCGCGGTGACATCGCGCTCGGCCGGCTCGCCCTGTCGGCCGCCGGGCACTCCGGCGTGCTCGCCGGGCAGCTCGGCGTCCGCCTGCCCCTGCAGAGCCACCCGCTGCAGGCGCTCGTCTCCGAGCTCCTCGAGCAGGTCCTCGACACGGTCGTGATGTCCAACGCGGTGCACGTCTACGTCAGCCAGGCCCACAAGGGCGAGCTGGTGATGGGCGCCGGGGTCGACGCGCACGTCGGCTACGGGCAGCGGGGCTCCTTCCACGTGATCGAGGAGCAGATGGCGGCCGCGGTCGAGCTGTTCCCGATCTTCGCGCGTGCCCACGTGCTGCGCACCTGGGCGGGCATCGTCGACGTCACCCCCGACGCCTCGCCGATCATCGGGCACCTGCCCTTCGACAACGCCTACGTGAACTGCGGGTGGGGCACGGGTGGCTTCAAGGCCACCCCCGGCGTCGGATCGGTCTTCGCCGACACGGTCGCCGAGGAGCGCCCGCACCCCCTGGCCGCCCCCTTCGCCCTCGACCGGTTCACCACCGGCCGCCTGATCGACGAGCACGGCGCCGCTGCCGTGGCCCACTGAGGAGCCCGCCGATGCTGAGGATCCCGTGCCCCCACTGTGGCGAGCGCGACGCCACCGAGTTCCACTACGGCGGCGAGGCCGGGGTGGACTACCCGAGCGACCCGGCCGCGCTCACCGACGGTGAGTGGGCGGCCTACCTCTTCGTGCGGGGCAACCCGCGGGGCTGGTTCCGCGAGCGCTGGTTCCACGCGGCCGGGTGCCGGCTGTGGTTCCAGGTCGAGCGGCACACCGTGACCGACGAGGTCCGGACCGTCCGGGAGGGCGCAGCATGAGCCGTCGTCTGACCACCGGGGGATCGCGGATCGATCGCAGCCGGCCGGTCATGATCACCGTCGACGGCCGCGAGGTCGCTGCCTACACCGGCGACACCGTCGCCTCGGCGCTGCTCGCCGCCGACCACCCGTTGCTCTCCCACGGCATCTACTCCGGCCGCCCGCGGGGCGTGATGGGGGTGGGCGTCGAGGACGCGTGCGCCTACGTGCAGGTGCTGTCCGGCGGGGGAGAGCCGATGGTGGCAGCCACCACCCTCGAGGTCCACGACGGTCTCGCGATCGAGCGGATCGCGGGCCGGGGCCGGCTCCCCTCCGATGACGACACCGCACGCCACGACACCCTCTACAGCCATGCCGAGGTCGCCGTCGTCGGTGGAGGACTGGCCGGGCTGCGCGCGGCGGTGGCGGCCGCCGAGCACGCCGAGGGCTCGCGCGTGCTGGTCCTCGACGACGGTCCCGTCCTCGGTGGCGCGGCTGCCGACCTGCCCGCCGACTCTGCGGCCGGGCGGGAGCTGCGTGACCTGCTCGCCAGGCTGTCCGGGCTCGACGAGGTCTCGGTGCTCAGCCGGACCACCGTCACGGGCTCCCACGGCCACGGCCGACTGGTCGCGCTCGAGCAGCGTCCGGACGGCGTCGCCAAGCGCCGCCTCCACCACGTCCAGGTCGACCAGGTCGTGCTGGCGACCGGGACACACGAGCGGCCCCTCGTCTTCTCCGACAACGACCGTCCGGGTGTGATGCTGGCCTGCGCGGCCGCCGACTACGTCACGAGGTACGCCGTGCTGCCGGGCGAGCGGGCCGTCGTGTGGACCGCTCACGACGCCGGTCTGCACGCGGCCGTCGAGCTGGCCGACGCCGGCACCGAGGTCGTGGCCGTGCTCGACGTGCGCGAGACCATGGCCGGCCCGCTGGCCGCCGCACTGGTCGGTCGGGGCATCGCGCTGCACCTCCGGGCGGAGGTCACCGGGACCGACGGGTCCGACGACGAGACAGGTCGACTGACCCGGGTGCACACCACCGTCGGGACGTTCGACGTCGACCTGTTGGCGATCAGCGGGGGAGCCAACCCCGCCGTCGAGCTCTTCAGCCACCCCGGAGGTCGGACCCGCTGGTCCGAGGAGGTCGCCGGGTTCGTGCCCGACGTCCCCGCTGCCGGCCAGGTCGGCCGCGAGGTCGTCGTGGGGGCCGCTGCCGGTGACCTGGACGTGGTGCCCGACTGGCGCGAGACCCTCCAGCCGCCCGCCACGGTCTTCCGCGCAGACGCCGGTGACCCCGAGCTGGTCTTCCTCGACCCGCACCGCGACGCCACCCTGGCCGACCTACGGCGGGCGCACGCCGCGGGGCTGAGCAGCGTCGAGCACGTCAAGCGCTTCACCACGATCGGCACCGGCGCCGACCAGGGCCGGGGCTTCGGGGTCCTGGCCGTCGGCATCCTTGCCCAGGAGCTGGGCCGCCCGATCGGGGAGGTCGGCACCACGACGTACCGCCCGCCCTACGTCCCGCTCTCCTTCGGCCTCCTCGCCGGGCGCAACCGCGGCGAGCTGTCCGACCCGGTCCGGGTCAGCCAGGTGCACGACCGGGTGTCACACGCCCCGATGGAGGACGTCGGGCAGTGGAAGCGGCCGTGGTACTTCCCCGGGACCACGGCCGACGGCCTCGAGGAGCTCGATGCCTCGGTGGCGCGTGAGGTCCGCGCGGTGCGCACGGGCGTCGGGATGATGGATGCCTCCACGCTCGGCAAGATCCTGCTCCAGGGGTCGGACGTCGGAGTGCTGCTGGACCGCGTCTACACCAACCTCTTCTCGACCCTCAAGGTCGGCAAGGTCAGGTACGGCGTGATGTGCGGTCCCGACGGCATGGTCGTCGACGACGGCACCACCGCCCGGATCTCCGAGACCGAGTGGTTGATGACGACCACGACCGGCAACGCCGCGGCGGTCCTCGACAGCCTCGAGGAGTGGCACCAGACCGAGTGGCCCGGGCTCGACATCACCCTGACGTCGGTCACCGACCAGTGGGCCGTGGTGGCCGTCGCCGGGCCTCGCTCGCGCGACGTCGTGGCGGCGCTCGCACCCCAGCAGGACTGGTCAGCCGCGGCGTTCGGCTTCATGGACTGGCGCGAGGCCCCGGTCGCCGGCATCCCCGCGCGCGTCATGAGGATCTCGTTCTCCGGCGAGCTGGCCTTCGAGCTGCACGTGCCCTCCTGGTACGCCGCGGCGCTGTGGGACGCCGTGGCCGAGGCCGGCGCGCCGCACGGCATCACGCCCTACGGCACCGAGACCATGCACGTCCTGCGGGCCGAGAAGGGGTTCCCGATCGTCGGTCAGGACACCGACGGCACGGTGACGCCGCACGACCTCGGCATGTCCTGGGCGGTGTCGCGCACGAAGGCGGACTTCATGGGGATGCGGTCGTTGGCGCGCGACGACGCCCGGAGGCCGGACCGTCGCCACCTGGTCGGCCTGGTGCCGCTCGACGGCACCTCGCGGATCGTCGAGGGTGCCCAGCTGGTCGCCCACGGCGCCGACCTCACGACGTTCCCGGTCGCGATGGCCGGGCACGTCACCAGTGCCTACCCGGCTGGCCATGACGGTCGGCCGTTCGCGCTGGCGCTGCTCGACGGGGGACGGGACCGGGTCGGGGAGGTCCTCGACGCGGTCGACGACCTGGTCCCGCTGGCCGTCCGCGTCACCGGCCCGGTTTCCTACGACGAGGACGGAGCCCGCCGCGATGGTTGAGGCCCTGCACCTGCGCCGCTCCCCGTTGGCCGGGCTCGGCTTCGGGGTCGACGGCCCGCGGCTGAGGATGGCCGAGGAGCCGTTCCGCTCGCTCGTGGAGGTCCGCTCGGTGGCTCGCCCCGCGACCGCCGCGGTGGTCGCGCCACACGTCTGGCAGCTGGGGGCGACCTGGTGGCTGGTCGACGGACCCCCGCCGACCGAGCCGTGCCTCGAGGTCCCGCTGGCCGGGCTGGTGCGCGCCTCCGGCGGCGGGGGCTCCCACGTGGCGGACGTGTCGGCTCAGCGCACCACGGTGGTCGTCGCCGGGGAGAACGCCCTGCGGGTGCTCGCCCACGGTTGTCCGCTCGACCTGTCGAGGCTCCCGGTGGGCGGCTGCGTGCAGGGCCTGCTGGTCGGCGCCCAGGTCGCGATCGGACGCACCGGCGACGACGAGCTCCGCGTCTACGTGCGGTCGGCCTTCGCCCGTCACCTCGCCACGTGGCTCATGGACGCGGCCATCGAGGACCTGTGAGGGCGACCGGCTGACGGACGGTTCCGCGCTGGTTGCGGGCCGCGGTGATGCTGCCTCTACGGTTGGCCCATGAAGGCTTTGGTTCTGGAGAACATCCACCCCACGGCGGTCGAGGTGCTCGAGAGCAGGGGCTACGACGTGGACCTGCGCTCCGGCGCGCTCTCCGAGTCGGAGCTGGTCGACTCGCTCGACGGCGTGAGCCTGCTGGGGATCCGCTCCAACACCACGGTCACGTCTCGCGTGCTCGAAGCCGCACCGGACCTCCTCGCGATCGGCTGCTTCTGCATCGGCACCAACCAGGTCGACCTCGCCGCGGCGTCGGCCCGCGGGATCGGGGTCTTCAACGCGCCCTACTCCAACACGCGCAGTGTGGTGGAGCTGGTCATCGGCGAGATCATCGCGCTCGCGCGTCGACTGCCCGAGAAGACCCTGCGGATGCACGACGGGGTGTGGGACAAGTCGGCACAGGGCAGCCACGAGGTGCGCGGCCGCACGATCGGCATCGTCGGCTACGGCAACATCGGCACCCAGCTGTCGACGCTCGCCGAGGCTATGGGCATGCGGGTGGTCTTCTTCGACACCTCCGACCGTCCGGCTCACGGCAACGCGCGCAGGATGCGCTCGCTGGACGAGCTCCTCGAGATCTCCGACGTGGTCACCCTGCACGTCGACGGGCGGCCGGGCAACGCCGGCTTCTTCGGCGCCCGTGAGTTCGCGCTGATGAAGCCGCGGTCGATGTTCATCAACGCCTCGCGTGGCATGGTGGTCGACAACGAGTCCCTGCGTGACCACCTGGTCTCGGGCCACATCGCCGGCGCCGCGCTGGACGTCTTCCCGGTGGAGCCGAAGGTGCAGGGCGACACCTTCGAGTCCGTCCTGCGCGGGCTCGACAACGTCATCCTCACGCCCCACATCGGGGGCTCCACGCAGGAGGCGCAGGCGGAGATCGGCTGGTTCGTGGCGGGCAAGCTCACGGGCTTCGCGCTCGAGGGCAGCACGGCGCTCTCGGTCAACCTGCCGGCCGTCGTGACCCCACCGCTCAACCAGGGCCACCGCCTGGGTTTCCTGCACCACAACGTCCCCGGGGTGCTCGCCGGTTTCAACGCGCTCTTCGCCGCCGACGGCGACAACGTCGTCGGGCAGCAGCTGTCCACGCGAGACGCGTTGGGTTATGTCGTCACCGACGCCTCGGCACCCTTGTCCGGGCACGCGATGGAGCAGCTCCTGGCCTCCGAGCACTGCCTGTGGGCACGCACCTGGTAGTCGTCAGCCGTCCACCGGGTGCGCCACCCTCGCGGCGTGCTCGCGGGCGTGGGCGATCGCGTCCGGCGTGCTGGTGAACAGGTGCCGGCGATGGGCGAGCTGGTCGTGGACGCCGAGCTCGCGCAGCACCTGCTCGTGCTCGGGCCGGACGCCGGAGAGCAGGACGGTGACGTGGCGTCCCTCGAGTCTGCTGATGGTGTCGGCGAGGACGTGGGCGCCGGTCGCGTCGATGGCGGTGACGCGCGACATGCGCAGCACGACCACGTGCACCCGGGTCACGTCGGTGAGCTCCAGCAGGAAGTCGTGCGCGGCGGCGAAGAAGAGCGGTCCGTCGAGCCGGTAGGCGACGATGTGCTCGTCCAGCAGGGCCAGCTCCTCGTCGACGTGGTCGGTGTCCTCGAGCGGCACCTCCTGGAGCCGCGCCGACCGTGCGGTCTCCCGCACGGCGAAGAACCCGGCCAGCACGAGGCCGATCAGGACCGCGGTCACCAGGTCGAAGGTGATGGTCGCGACCGTGGTGATCGCCAGCACCACGGCATCACCGCGCGTCGAGCGCAGCAGGGCGGCCGTGCTGGAGACGCGCACCATCTGGATCGCGGTCGCCACCAGCACCCCGGCGAGCGCAGCGCGGGGGATCTCGCCGACCCAGCGGGCGGCGACCAGCACGATGACGAGCAGCACCAGGGCGTGCGTCAGCGCCGCGAGCCTGGTCGTGGCACCCGAGCGGACGTTGACGGCCGTGCGGGCGATGGCCGCGGTCGCGGGGATGCCGCCGAAGAGCGGGGCGACCAGGTTGGCCAGGCCCTGCCCGGTGAGCTCCCGATCGGAGTCGTGGCGCTGACCGACGCTCATGGCATCGGCCACCGTGGCGGACAGCAAGCTCTCCAGGGAGGCCAGGGCGGCGACAGCCACGGCGGCCAGCAGCAACGCGTCCAGGTCGCCCCAGGGGATCCGGGGGAGCGACGGGCTCGGCAGGCTGGAGGGGACGTGGCCGATGGTCGCGGCGTCCCAGCCGAGGACGGAGGTCGCGACCGTGGCGACCACCACGGCGACCAGCGAGCCGGGGACCAGGGGCAGCCTTCGGGACAGGGCGAGGACCAGGGCGATCACGCCGACGGTGATCGCCAGCGGCACCCACTGGGGATCTCTCGCGAAGGCGGTGACCGCTCGCCAGCAGAGGACGAGCACCTTCTCGGCGCGTACGTCGACCCCCAAGGCCCCGGGCAGCTGCTGCAAGGCGATGATCGCCGCGATCCCGAGGGTGAAGCCCTCCACGACGGGCACCGGCACGTAGCGGATGAAGCGCCCGGCGCCGGCGGCCCCGAGACCCACCAGGAGGACCCCCGCCAGCAGACCGACGACCAGCACCCCGTCGGGTCCGTGGCTGGCGACGATCGGCACGAGGACGACGGTCATGGCGCCCGTCGGTCCGCTCACCTGGAAGCGGCTGCCGCCGAAGACCGCGGCGACCGCGCCGGCCACGATCGCGGTCACCAGTCCGGCGGTCGCGCCCATGCCGGAGCTGACGCCGAAGCCGAGCGCGAGAGGGAGCGCGACGAGGCCGACCATGACGCCGGCGACCAGGTCGCGCAGAGGTCGGCCGTGGCTCCAGTCGTCCCGTCGGGGCAGCAGCTGTCGGGTGCGGGCAAGGGCCGCGAGGCCCGCCCTCCTCATGCCCGGCGAACGGAGAGCTCGTCGCCCAGCTCGCCCTGTGCGGCGATGATCCCGGACAGGATGCTCCGCGCCGCGAGGAGCAGGTCGCGCACCTCGGGGACGCTGACGGAGTAGACGACCTCGCCGCCCTCGCGTCGCGAGACCACCAGGGACGTGCGGCGCAGCACGGCGAGCTGCTGGGAGAGGTTGCTCGGCTCGATCGCGATCAGCTCCAGCAGCTCGTGGACGGCGTGGTCGCGCTCCGCGAGGAGCTCGAGGATCCGGATCCTCGCGGGGTGACCGAGCGTCTTGAAGAACTCGGCCTTGGCTTGGTAGAGCGGCACTGTCATGAGATGAAGACTACACGAAGTGAAGAAGTCTTCATCTCAAGGTGTGCGTCTCCGGTGAGTGGGCACCGGAGGGTCGAGCGCATGGGGAGAACTGAGGCAAGCGCTGTGGTGGAGGGTTCCTGGGCGACGTCGTGCCCGACGTGCGGAGAGAAGCTGGTGCCGGTGCTGCTGCCCGGCGAGTCAGGTCGAGCGGATGTCATGCCGGTGGTGTCCGCCGAGGTGCCGATCCGGATGGTGTGCCGGGCCTGCGGGCCGGGCCCAGCGGGGGGTGCGGACATCACGTGAGCAGCCGTTGACCAACCTCTGTGAGGCACTCTCGTGTGGCCGGCGTCACATCGACTGATCAGAGAGGTGCCATCCATGCCTGATGCCACGACCCCGTCCGAGAGCAGCACGGGTAGCTTCGACTTCATCGTCGTCGGGGGCGGGTCCGCGGGAGCGGTCATCGCAGCCCGGCTGACCGAGGACCCGTCGGTGCGGGTCGCCCTGGTGGAAGCCGGCGGGACCCCGCCGGCCCACGAGGCCATGCCCGCGGCCGTCGCGTCGCTCCAGCTCGATCCGGAGGTCGACTGGATGTACACCGGGGACCCCGGTGGGGCCGGGAAGGGCCTGACGGACGGTCGGATGATGGTGCCGCGCGGCAAGATGCTCGGTGGCTCATCGGGTCTCAACTACATGGCTTACGTGCGGGGCCACCCGGGTGACTTCGACGGCTGGGCCGCTGACGGCGGCAAGGGCTGGTCCTACGACGACGTGCTGCCCTACTTCCTGAAGAGCGAGGACCTGGCGGCACCCGAGCCGCCCGACGGGGTGGTCGTCGACGACGAGGCCCATGGCGTGGGAGGCCCGCTGGGTGTCTCGGTGCGGTCGCCGCGCACGGTCGCGGCGGAGCAGTTCGTCCAGGCGGCGGTGGCGAGCGGGATCCCGATGGGCGACTACAACGGTCGCGACCGAGGCGGTCCGAGGGGGTGTGCCTCGCTCTTCCAGACCACGACCCGCGACGGCAAGCGGTCCTCGACCTATCACGCCTTCCTGGAGCCGGCCCTGGACCGACCCAACCTCACGATCATCACGCACGCCCAGGTCGAGCAGGTCCTGCTCGAGCCCGACGGAGGTGGCCTGCGCGCGACGGGCGTCCGCTACCGCTCGGACGGGCGTACGACGACCATCCACGCCGACCGTGAGGTCGTGGTCAGCGCCGGTGCCATCGGCTCGCCGCAGCTGCTGCTGCTCTCCGGGATCGGTCCGAGCGCGGAGCTGGCCGCGGTGGGCGTCGAGTGCCTGCTCGACAACGCCCACGTCGGCAAGCACCTCAAGGACCACCTGCACGTCCCGCTGGCCTTCCCGGCGCCGGGGGTAGCGCTCACGATGACCGAGATCGCCATCTCGCTGGGTCCTGACGCGCTGCGCGCGCCCGCGGGTCCGTTGCCCGCCGATCCGGCCGACGACGCGGGTCTGCCGCCGGAGCTGGCGGCCCTCAAGGCCGAGGCGGAGCGACGCGTGACGGAGTGGGCGACGACCGGCAAGGGCCTGGCCTCGTCCTCGTTCTACGACGCGGTCGCGTTCTTCTCCACCGGTCTCGGCGACGAGCACACGCACGACGCGCAGATCGGGCTGCTGGCGTGCGGCTACACGCCCGACATCTGGCGCCACCTCTTCCGGGTGGAACCGGCCGACTACTTCGCCGATCCCGACACGGCGCTGTCGGCCGACGCCGAGACCGTGGTGGTCCTGCCCAATCCGGTGCAGCCGCACTCCGAGGGCGAGGTGCGCCTGGTCAGCTCCGACGTGGCCGACGCGCCGCGGATCGACCTCAACTACCTCGACGACCCGCACGACGTGACCGTCATGGTCGCCGTCATGCGGCGAGCGCTGGAGATCGTGGACAACTGGCCGGGCGCGGGCATCGGCGCGCTGATGGTGCCGCCCGCGCTGGCGCAGGCCCACGGACACACGACGGGCGAGGCGCCGAGCGACGCGTTGCTGGAGGACCTCGCGCGCCACTACGCGCTCACGGTCTACCACGAGACGTCGACGTGCCGGATGGGCAGCGTGGTCGACGCCGAGCTGCGCGTCATGGGCGTGGCCGGACTGCGCGTGGCCGACGCGAGCGTCATGCCGACGGTGGTCAGCGGCAACACCAACGCGGCGACGATCATGATCGGCGAGCGGGCCGCCGAGATGATCGCTGGCGACCACCAGCTGACGCTGGCCTCGACGGTCGGCTGACGGGTCGCCCACCCGCCGGCCCCGGGCCTCAGGTCGGCGGGTGCTCCGCGACGCAGGGGAGGCGGAGCGAACTTGCACAGGCCGTGTCGCCCGACACCCGCGACGCCCTTGTAGCGTCGACGACATGTCCATCCTGCGACGTGACCTCCTCCACCGCGCGCCCTGGCGCCGCTGGGGCGGGTTGCTCGGGCACTACGCCGCCTGCACCCTCGTCGTGGCGATCGGTGCGGCCCCCGTGGTCGTCGTCCGTGCCGTCGAGGCCACCCGCTTCGACGACCGGCTGGGCACCCTGCCGGTCGAGGTGTCCCTGACCCGCAACGGTCGGTCGACCCTCGACACCGGGATCTTCGGGAAGGTCTACTGGCGCGAGACCGGCCCCTTCGGCATCGGTGCGCAGGCGCGCGTCACCGGGCCGCCGGAGGCCGGCGGCACGCTCGCGTCCTACGCCGACAGCCGCTTCATCAGCACCAACGTCGCCCTGATCAACGACCCCGACGTGGTCGTCGACGCCTACGCCGCCCAGCTCTCGGCGGAGCTGCGGGACGAGATCGTCAAGGGCGAGCTGGTCGCCGGGCTGCTCGGGGGCGGGGTGCTGCTCCTGATCGTCCCGTGGCGTCGGCTCCGGCGCACCTCGCGCACCGGCACCGTCGTGGTGGTGGGCGTGCTGGCCGTGGCGGCGACCGGGCTCTCGGCCGGTGCCGCCGTGCTGCGCTTCGACGCCTGGGAGGGGAGCGCGCCGGTGACGGGTGACCTGAGGCTTCCCGGGGTGGACCGGCTCAGCTTCGACAGTCCTGAGACCCTCGAGGTGGCCCGCCAGGTGCAGCCCTTCATCGAGAAGAACACCCAGCGCATCGAGCAGCGGGGTGCTGCCTACGTCGCCGCCTCGCAGGAGAGCTTCGCCGCGACGCTCGCGGTCCGAGGCGAGGCGCTGCGACCCCGGGAGGGGGAGACGCTGGTGCTCGCCGAGGGCGACCCGCAGGGCAGCCTCGTCGGCACCCGCGCGCGGACCGCGATCTACGCCGACCTCCTGGACTACCTCGGACCTGACGCGGTCACCGTGCGCACGATCTCGGGCGACATCACGTCCAACGGCACCGTCGCCGAGAAGGCCTTCGTGGAGGACGAGGCCCGGGCAGCAGGCGACCTCCCGGTGGTCGCGGTCGCCGGCGACCACGACACCGAGGCCACCTGGCAGCAGATGGAGGACGCCGGGATGGAGACCCCCGACCTGGACTCCGTCGACGTCGGCGACCTGCGCGTCGCCGGAGCCCACGACCGCGAGCACAAGGCGCTGTTCGGAGCCCTGGTGGAGAACACTGCCGGCATCAGCGAGCAGGAGCTCGGCGCCCAGCTGCGCGAGGCCGTGGGCGACGACCCGTCCGTGGTGCTCCTGCACCAGCCCGATGCCGCCGCCGGCTTCCTCGGGCTCGAGGATCTCGACGCGGTCCGCGAGCTGCCCCCGAGCCTGACGACCCCCGTCGACGACGGGATCCCCGACCAGCTGCCCGGCACGGTGAGCATCGGGCACCTCCACGAGACCGCCGGGCCCTGGGTCATCTGGAACACCGAGGGCGACGAGGTCACCTGGACCGTGGTCGACCAGCTCGGCACCTCGGGGGGCGTGGAGAACGCCCCCACCTTCAACCGCTTCAGCACGCCGGTCTCGGTGCCTCTCAAGCCGGTCTCCGTGCGCCTGCAGTACGTCGACGTGACCTCCGGCCTCCAGACCGGCTACGCCTCGCTCGTGTGCGAGGTGGACGCGACGTGCAGGCTCTCGGACCGGGTGGACGTGGGGCTGCCCGGTGGCGAGCCCGGGCCGGTGCCGGGCGGCTGACCCGTCAGGCGGCCGGCCGGGCCACGGCGGTCGTGCCCATCAGCAGGTGTCCGCGCCGCAGCCCCTGCTCGAAGGCCACGGGGTAGAGGTCGGTCGCCCGCGCCTTGTCGAACAGGCCGGTCGGCAAGATGCCGGCGATCCGTGCCATGTCGCGCGACGGGCGGATCAGCGTGGTCTCGCTCTCGGGGTGGCGCACCCGCCAGCGCCGCATCTCGCGCTCCAGCAGGAAGCCCGTCGTGCGCCCCAGAGGGCCGAGGACGACGCCTGACAGCGGGGCCACCACGATGACGTGGGCCGCGTGGGCCGCGGCGTCGACGGACGTGGCGGACCACATCCCGCCGTCGAGGTAGAGCCGGCCGTCGACACGGTGCGGCGGCAGCAGCCCCGGCACGGCCGACGAGGCGGCGACCAGGTCGGCCAGGGCGTGGCGGCCGCCGTCGAGGAGGTGGCGGCGCGCGGTGCGCAGGCACAGGGCAGAGGCCGACACCAGGGAGTGCCGGGCCTCCCCGAAGGCCTCACGCGCGATGTCGGCCAGGACGCCGGGTCGCCGCGTCGGCAGGGACGGCACCTCCAGCGCAGCCAGGTCGTCGTAGGTGAGGCCGAGCGCCATCGCCGACGCCGTCCACGACCCGGCCGAGGTGCCCAGGGCGGGCGCTGTGGCGACCGGCACACCCGCTGCGGCCAGCCCGGCCGCGACCCCGGCGGTGTAGCTGATCCCGAAGACCCCGCCTCCGCCGTAGACCATCGCGAGCGGGGCGAGAGGGGCGGCGAGTGCCGGTCCCGCTGCTCGCGGGACGTCGTGGTGCCTCATGGGTGCCTCCCCGTCTCCGGTGTGTCCGTGAGGACCTCATCGGCCGCGAGGGCGCCTACCTGAGGGTCAGGGGGTGCCGAGCAATCCGCCGGCCAGGCCGCCGACGAGACCGTCGACGGTGTCGGTGACGTCGTCGGTCAGCCCGCCCACCGGACCGGTGACGGGCTCCGTCGCGCCCCCCGTGACCTGGTCGAGCGTCCCGGTGACGCCCTCGACCACGGGGTCCACGAGGCCGGAGGTGGGGCCGGGTCGGTCGGGCTCGGGGCCGGGATCGACCGGCTCGGGGTCGACGGGGTCCACGGGGTCGACCGGGCCCGGGTCCACGGGGTCCACGGGGTCGACCGGTCCCGGCTCGACCGTGCCCGGGTCGGTGCCGCCGGGGGTCACGGGAGCCTGGTCGCCGGTCGCGGCCGAGATGATGGCCGGGTCGACCGCCGGGCTGGCGGTCTCCTGGCTCGGGGGAGTGCGCGCGGCGACCGGGGTCAGCGCCGGGTGCTTGACGACCGCCTGGGCCGGCGCCAGGGCCGACGGCACACCGAGGTCCAGGTCGGGCGCCACCTTGATGACCACGAAGGAGGCGACCAGCACCATCACGAAGGCGACGGCGCTGACGCACAGGGCGCCGTAGCCGATCCGCGCGTCGCGCTGGTAGCGCGAGAGCGGTCGCTTCCGGGGCGGGTGGATCACCATCACAGCGGAGCAAGTTACCGGACCCGCATCCCCTATGTTGGGGAAAACAACGAAGCCTGACCGATCGGATGATCGGCCAGGCCTCGCGGTGGTCCAGACCTGCCCCGAGCGGCGTCGATGCGCCTGGGGGGTGTCCTCAGCGGCGTAGGACCTGGCCCTTGACGACGAACTTGCGGTTGTCCCCCGTGGGGACGCCCTGGCAGGAGAAGAACGGCTGCCGCTTGAAGCAGCGGAAGCTGGTGTTGGCGTTGACCAGCGTCACGATCGCGCTCTGCACGGCGTTGCGGCTGAAGGTGAAGCTCGCCGAGCCGACGCCCTTGCGGGTCAGCGTGATCGGCTTCTTCGTCCAGGCACCCTTCCGCTTCTTGACGATGAGGTAGGCCGCGCTGCCGGAGGCGCGGTTGGGGGCGTCCACGACGACCCGCAGCTTCCAGCGCTTGCCCTTGAGGGAGGAGCCCGGTCGGAAGACCACGTGGTTGGCGGCCATGTGGTCGATGCGGGTGGAGGTGACGCCGCGACGCGAGGCCTTGCCCAGGATGAAGGTCTTCTTGATCCGGGCCGACGGCCACGCCCTGCCCTCACGGTAGGCCTTGGACGCGATCGCGTTGGCGGCGGCGTAGGAGCGGAACACGCCGGTGAAGCCGCCCCGACGAGCGAGCACCTTCTTGAGCGCCTTGGTGGAGTAGAGGTTGCCGGCGCCCTGGAAGGCTCCGGCCTGCACCCACACGCTCTTGACCAGGGCGTTGCCGTAGCGCTGGGTGAGGTACTCCCAGAAGGACCAGTTGCCGTAGTGGGTCAGGCCGTCGGGGTTGAAGACGTCGAGCGGGATGCCGGGGTTGCGGACCTGCCCGGCCGCGAGGTACTGACGGTTGTCGTCGACGGCGTCGGCGAAGCGCTCCTCCATCCACGTGGCGGTGGACTCCAGGAGCCACTTGTCCTCGTGGTAGTCGTAGGCGAACTGGATCGCGTGGAAGAACTCGTGGGCCGCGGTCACCTTGAGGCTCTGCGCCGGCGGGGCGCCGAACTGGGCCTTGGCGAAGTCGTCGTCGAGGACGCAGAAGCCAGAGGCGACGAACTTGCTGCCCGGTGCGCGGTACTCGGGGGCGCAGTAGCCGTAGACGCCGCGGCTGCCGAGCTCCTTGAGGTAGACGTCGAACTTCTTGTTCCCCCCGACCCCGCGGTCGGCCACGGGGCGGCGGTAGCCGAGCTTGCCGACCTCGAGCTTCCAGACCTTGTTCATCGTCGCGAGCGACTTCTTCGCCCATCGGTCGCTGGGCGGAGCGTCTGCCGAGGAGCGCACCCAGTGCAGGCAGACGACGGGGGAGCACTTCTGGGTGGAGCGGGTGCTGTAGCCGTCGCCGAAGGGGTCACCTCCGCCGTCGGTGGGCCGGGCCAGCAGCGCGTCGGCCCGGAGCCGGTCGTCGCCGCTGAGTCGCGAGCGGACGGCGTAGAGGTCGGTGAGCGCGAGCGTGGCGTCCGGGCGCGGGGAGGCGGCGCGTTCGGAGCCGGTGCCCCGCAGGGCGCGGACCGCGCGGTCGAGCACGGCGCCCGGCGAGTCGTCGACGACCGCCGGGGCGATCGGTGCGGCGGTCCGGGTGGTGGCCGTGGGGGTGGCGGTGGTCGTGGCCGCCTGGCTGGACACCACGGGCAGGACGGTGACCGCCGTGCTCATGGCCACGACGACGGCGGCGATGGTGCGACGCATGGAGGTGGTTCCCCTCGATCTCGAGATGCCCCGGCCGCGGGAGCGGCGGTCCGGGTTCGTGCGGAGCCTCCCCCCGACGTGGGGGGACAAACGCCCTCTCAGCTGCCCGCGGAGATCTTCTCGATCAGGGCAGTGGTGGAGATGGCGGGAGTGCGGGTGAGGTAGACGACCTCGCAGATGTCGCCGAACTCGTCGAACTTGCCGGCCCAGTCGTCCCCCATCACGAGGACGTCGGCGCCGTAGTGCTCGATGTAGTGACGCTTGAGCTCGAGGCTCTCCTCGACGAAGACCTCGGTGACCGGCTTGAGGGCGGCCACAATCTCGAGCCGCTCGCGCTGGCTGAAGACCGGCTCGCGGCCCTTCTTGCGCAGGTTGAGCTCGTCGGCCGAGACCCCCACGACGAGGCGGTCGCCGAGCGCGGCGGCGCGCTCGATCACGCGGAGGTGTCCGACGTGGAAGACGTCGAAGGTGCCGAAGGTGATGACCGTGCGCGGCCCGTCGGTGGACATGGGGCCAGATTCTCGCACGCCCGTGAGGGGGAGCCGCGCACGTGGTCGGGTAGGCAAGGATGGCGTCGATGTCCACGACCGCGCCGTCCTCGCCCCCGCGTCCCAGCGCCCTCGCGGCCGGTGACCCCGCCGCCGACGCCCTGCGCCGCAGCGCACTGCGGCGCATGCGGACCGTCGCGGTGTCGCTGCTGCTGCTCGCCGCGGCCGTCTACGTGCTCACCATCGGTGACGAGGGCTTCTGGGGCTTCGTCAACGCCGGGGCCGAGGCCTCCATGGTCGGGGCGATCGCCGACTGGTTCGCCGTGACGGCACTCTTCCGGCACCCGTTGGGGCTCCCCATCCCGCACACGGCCCTGATCCCACGTCGCAAGGACGAGCTGGGCAAGGGCCTGGAGGAGTTCGTGGGGGAGAACTTCCTCCAGGAGGACATCATCCGTGAGCGCATCGACTCGGCGCGGGTCGCCGAGCGGGTGGGGGTCTGGCTCTCCGACACCGACAACGCCCGCCGCGTGGTCGACGAGGTGGCCGAGGTCGCCGCCATCGCGCTCTCCAAGGTGCGCGACGACCACATCGAGAGCCTGGTCCACGACGCGCTCGTGCCCCGCTTCCGTGAGGAGCCGATCTCGCCGCTGCTGGGCGGCCTGCTCGCCGAGGCGCTCCACGACGACCTGCACCACGGCCTCGTCGACCTCGCGCTCGCCGAGCTCCACGGCTGGCTCCAGGACAATCCCGACACCGTCCAGGAGGTGCTGGGGGAGCGCGCGCCCTGGTGGGCGCCGCCGGGGCTCAACCTCCGGGTCACCGCCCGCGTCCACCTGGAGATGGTGAAGTGGGTGGCCGACATCCGCTCCGACCCGCGCCACCATGCACGCCAGGCCCTCGACTCGATGCTCACCCAGCTGGCGCGCGACCTGCTCGACAACCCCAGCACCCAGGCCCGCACCGAGCGGCTCAAGGACCGCCTCCTGGACCACCCCTCCGTCCTCGCCTCGAGCGTGTCGCTGTGGAACGCCCTGCGTCGTGCCATGACCGCCTCCCTGCAGGACCCCGAGGGCGCCGTACGACGACGCCTGATGCTGGAGGTCTCCTCGCTCGCCGAGCGGCTCTCCGCCGACGCGGCGCTGCGCGAGCGGATCGACACCCGGGCCAGCGACATCGCGGTGTTCGCCGTCGAGCGCTATGGCGAGGAGGTCACCGCGGTCATCACCCACACGATCGAGCGCTGGGACGGCAAGGAGGCAGCCGAGCGGATCGAGCTCCACGTCGGTCGTGACCTGCAGTTCATCCGGATCAACGGCACCATCGTGGGTGGCCTCGTGGGGGTCCTCATCCACGCGGTCTCGCTGCTGGTTCACTAGCGGTCATGAGCGAGCCCCTGGACGTCCCGATCAGTGACGAGTCGATCCGGCTCGGGCAGTTCCTCAAGCTCGCCAACCTCGTCGAGAGCGGCGCGGAGGCCAAGCCGCTCATCGCGTCGGGGCAGGTGCGGGTCAACGGCGAGGTCGAGACCCGTCGTGGTCGCCAGCTCGCCCAGGGCGACGTGGTCGCCCTCGCGGGCCAGTCCGCCCGCGTCGCCAGCGGGGACGTGCCGGACAACCTGCCCTGGTGACACGCGAGGCCGGCCCCCAGCGGGGACCGGCCTCAGCGGTGTCGTGCGTCGTGGTGCGGTGTGCGTGACCCGGGGGTCAGCGGACCTCGAGCAGGTCCACGACGAAGATCAGCGTCTCGCCCGGCTTGATGACGCCACCGGCGCCACGGTCGCCGTAGCCGAGGTGCGGCGGGATGACGAGCTGGCGACGGCCGCCGACCTTCATGCCCTGGACGCCGGTGTCCCAGCCGGAGATGACCTGGCCGATGCCGAGGCGGAACTGCAGCGGCTCGCCGCGGTTGTAGGACGCGTCGAACTCCTCGCCGGTCGAGTGCGCCACGCCGACGTAGTGCACCGACACGGTGTTGCCGGCGGCGGCCTCGGCGCCCTCGCCCACGGTGACGTCGGTGATGACCAGGTCGGTCGGCGGCTCGGGGTCGAAGAAGTCGATCTCAGGCTTGTCCATGGAGGTCCTCTCGGTGGTGCTGGTGGTGGAGCTGGCGATGTGGTCGGTCGAGACTAACCAAGCCCCGGGCGGATCCTCAGTCGGCGGTGACCTGGTGGCGGAAGCGGTCGCGCTGCTGTGCAGGTCACAGAGGTGACCGGCGAGCACGGCCGGGTCCTTCTCGGGGTTGCCTCGATGATCCGCCCGCCGTAGATCGGGAACTCGACCGGGTCGAGGAGGTCGTCGGGGGTGGTCTCGAGGACGGTGCTGTTCCACGGGGAGAGCCTTGTCACGTCAGCGGAAGCCGGCGATCACTTCGGGGGAGTCCTCTGACCAACCGTGCTCGGCGATCAGGCCCCAGCAGTCGGGCCGGGAGCCGTCGGTGTCGGTGACGTCGTAGGTCTCGGCAAGCTGCCGGGCGGTGAGCACCTGGCCGGCGAAGCGGCCATGGTCGGGGTCGGCGGCGAGCGCGACGAGCCCACGGGCGACGTAGGTCGGCGACTCGGAGATCGCGAAGCCGGGCTCCTGGGCGCAGGCATCGCGCCAGGTGGCCTCGGTGACGCCGAAGCCGTCGAGCATCTGCTCCGAGCGCAGCCAGCCGGGCGTGACACCGAGCGCGGTCACGGGAAGTGCTGCCGTCTCGTCGGCGAGACCCGTGACGATGCGGTCGACGGTGGCCTTGACCAGGTCGTAGTAGAACCCCACGCCGGGGCGCCGGACCGCGTTGACCTCCGAGGTCCCGTCGGTGACCTCGACGAGCAGCGCGTCACCGGTCTCCAGCAGGAGCGGCATGGCGAGCGTGGTCGTGAGCAGGTGCGTCTCGATGCCCATCCGCAGCATCCGGAGGCCGCCCGCGAGGTCGTGCTCCCACAGGGGCGTGCCCCACTGGGCGTAGCGGTCTCCGCCGAAGATGTCGTTGACCAGGACGTCGAGGCGACCCCGGTCGCTGCGGATCTGGTCCACGAGGTCGCGGACGGCGGCCTGGTCCAAATGGTCGACGACCAGGGCCTCGCCCCGGCCCCCGGCGGCCTCGATCAGGTCGCCGGTCTCCTCGATGGTCTCGGGACGCTCCATCTCGGAGGGACCCTCGCGCCGGCTGCTGCGTCCGGTCGCGTAGACGAACGCGCCGGACCGGGCCGCCTCGACCGCGATAGCCCGGCCGGCACCGCGCGTGGCGCCGGCGACCAGCACGACGCGGTTCGCGAGGGAGTGGCCCGGCACGGTGGCGGTCAGGTCTGGTGGACGTAGTGGTCGAGCTGGTCGCGCTCGAAGGTGAGCTGGCCGATCTTGTGCTTGACGACGTCGCCGATGCTGATGATGCCGACCAGGGTGCCGTCGTCGACGACGGGGATGTGGCGGAAGCGGCGCTCGGTCATGGTCTGCATGACCCCGTCGAGGTCGTCGCCCGACGAGCACGTCTCGACCACCGAGGTCATGATCGCGTCGACGGTGTTGTTGATGACCGTGCCGTCGCTGTGCAGGTGGCGCACGACGTCGCGCTCGCTGACGATCCCGTCGAGACTGGTGCCGTCGGCGCTGACGATCAGCGCGCCGATGTTGTGCTCGGCGAGACTGGCCAGCAGCTCGCGCACCCCCGCCCCGGGCGCGATCGTCACGACGTCCTGGGAGGACTTGGCCTGGAGGATGTCGCCGATGTGCATGCGAGGCACGCTACTCGTGGGGCGTCACCCTGACCAGGGTCGTCCGCTGCTGGTCAGTCGGCGAGCGGGGCGTCGGGCCGTGGGCGCCGGTGGGCGCTGAGGTCGGAGACCGACGCGGAGCCGGGCTGGCGCCAGTCGGGGTCGTCGTCACCGCCGCCGGCGGAGGCGCCGAGGAACGACAGGGCTGCGTCGTGCAGGTGGCCGTTGGAGGCGATCGCGTTGCCGCCCCAGGGGCCGTCGGAGCCGTCGAGGGAGGTGAAGCGGCCCCCGGCCTCGCGCACGATGATGTCGAGGGCGGCCATGTCGTAGACCGCCAGCTCCGGCTCGGCCGCCAGGTCCACGGCACCCTCGGCGAGGAGCATGTAGGACCAGAAGTCGCCGTAGGCGCGGGTGCGCCAGCAGCGCCGCATGAGCGAGACGAAGTCGTCGAGGCGGCCGCGCTCGTCCCAGCCGTGGAGCGAGGCGTAGGAGAGGGAGGCGTCCTCGAGGCGTCGTACGTCGGAGACCTGGCACTGGGTCGCCTTGAGCAGCGACCGGCCGGTCCACGCGCCGTTGCCGACCGAGGCCCACCACCGACGCTGCAGCATCGGCGCCGACACGACCCCCAGCACGACCTCCTCGTCGACGACGAGCGAGATCAGGGTCGCCCACACGGGCACGCCGCGCACGAAGTTCTTGGTGCCGTCGATCGGGTCGACGATCCAGCGGCGCTGGCTGTGCCCCGTCGAGCCGGTCTCCTCGCCGGTCACCGCGTCACGCGAGCGGACCCGCGAGAGGGTGCGCCGGATGCCCTCCTCGACGGCCTGGTCGGCATCGGTCACCGGGGTCAGGTCGGGCTTGCTCATCACGTGCAGGTCGAGTGCCTTGAACCGAGCGGTGGTCAGGGAGTCGGCATCGTCAGCGAGCACGTGCGCGAGCCTGAGGTCGTCGGTGTAATCGGTCGCCACGCGCACAGGCTACTTTCATGTGCGTCCCCTAGGTTTTTCCGCATGGAGATCAACGGTCTGCCCCTTCATGCCCTGGTGGTCCATGCCGCCGTCGTCCTCGGTCCCCTGGCCGCCCTCGCCGGCCTCCTCCACGCCGCCGTCCCGCGCTGGCGCGACTGGTTGCGCTGGCCGCTCGTGGGCCTCGCGGCCGTCGCGCTGGTGTCCATCTGGGTCGCCTACCTCTCCGGTGAGCAGGTCGAGGAGGCCAACACCTACGGCGGCCCGCTGGAGCCCCTGCTCGAGGTGCACGAGGAGCGCGCCGAGGTCCTGCGCCTCTCGATGACCACCTTCGCGATCGCCTCGTTCGCCGCGGCGTGGTGGCACACCCGCACCGGGGTCCTGCGCACCGTGCTGCGCCTGTTGCTCGGTGCGAGCGCGATCCTCACCCTCGTCTACGTCGTGCTCACGGGCGACGCGGGGGCGCAGATCGCGTGGTACGGCACCAACGGCTGACGATCAGTAGTCGGAGATGCTCCGCGCGGTGAGCAGCCGGCGGAACGACTCCACCCGCTCCGGGTCGGTGTTGCTGGCTGCCACCGCGATGTCGAGCCCGCACTCGGGCTCGTCGGTGCCGTGGGTGCAGCCGCGCGGGCACTCCTCCGTCATCTCGTCGAGGTCGGGGAAGGCCTCGATGAGGTCCTCGGGGCGCACGTGCGCGAGCCCGAAGGAGCGGATGCCGGGGGTGTCGATGATCCAACCGTCGCCCCCGGGCAGCTCGAGCATGTAGGCCGACGTCGAGGTGTGCCGACCGCGCCCGGTGACCGCGTTGACGACACCGACGTCGCGGTGCGCGTCGGGCACCAGGGCGTTGACCAGGGTGGACTTGCCGACCCCGCTGGAGCCGATCAGCACGCTGGTCTTGCCGCTGAGGCGCTCACGCACCGCCTCGAGCTCGCCACCGCGCTGGGTGACGACCCAGTGCACGCCCAGGGACCGGTAGGTCGAGAGCAGCGTCTCGGGATCGGCGAGGTCGGCCTTGGTCAGGCAGAGCAGCGGCTGCATGCCGGAGACGAAGGCCGCCACGAGCGCCCGGTCGATGAGACGCGGCTGGGGCTCGGGATCGGCGAGGGCCGTGACGATGACCAGCTGCTCGGCGTTGGCCACGATGATGCGCTCGACCGGGTCGTCGTCGTCGGCGGTGCGACGCAGGGTGGTGACCCGCTCGGTCACCTCGACGATGCGGCTCAGCGCACCGTCGTCGCCGGAGACGTCGCCGACGACCCGCACCCGGTCACCCACGACGACGCCCTTGCGGCCCAGGGGGCGGGCCTTCATCGCCATGACCTTGCGCCCGTCGACGAGCAACGTGTAACGGCCGCGGTCGACGGTGACGACGACCCCGTCGACGGCGTCGTCGTAGGTCGGGCGCTCCTTGGTGCGGGGGCGGGTGCGGCGGCGGGGTCGCTCGTAGTGCTCGTGGTCGAACTCGTCGTAGCGACCCCGGACGCGGTTCACGGCAGGCCGCTCACAGCAGGCTCGCCCAGAAGTCGGCGAAGTCCGGGAAGGTCTTGCTCGTGGTCGCGACGTCCTCGACCAGGACTCCGTCGACCGCGGCCGCGACTAGCACGCCGGCGTGGGCCATGCGGTGGTCGGCGTAGGTGTGGAACACCCCGCCGTGGAGGGGCGCCGGAGTGATCGACAGGCCGTCGGGGTGCTCGGTGACGTCGGCGCCGAGGGCGTTGAGCTCGGCGGCGAGCGCGGCGAGCCGGTCGGTCTCGTGGCCGCGGATGTGCGCGATGCCGCGCAGGTGCGACGGCGTGGTCGCCAGGGCGCACAGGGCGGCGACCGCCGGGGCCAGCTCACCGACGTCGTGGAGGTCGTGGTCGATGCCCTGGAGCTCGGTCGGACCGGTGACCCGCAGGCCGTCGGGGACGAAGTCGACCGTGCAGCCCATGAGCGTGAGGATCTCGCGCAGCGCGTCCCCGGCCTGGGTGGTCTCGCGGGGCCAGTCGCGCACCGTCACCGAGCCCCCCGACAGTGCGGCCAGCCCCAGGAACGGCGCGGCGTTGGACAGGTCGGGCTCGATCAGGTGGTCGACGCCGTGGACCGGGCCCGGGGCCACCGTCCAGCGGTCGGCGTCGCTGTCGTCGACCTCCACGCCGTGCTGGCGCAGCATCGCGACCGTCATGTCGATGTGGGGCAGGGACGGCACCGGCTTGCCGTCGTGGCGGACGTCGACGCCGTGCTCGTAGCGTGCGCCCGCGAGCAGCAGTGCCGAGATGAACTGGGACGAGGCGGAGGCGTCGACCACCACGGTCCCGCCCTTGACGTGGCCGTCGCCGTGGAGGGCGAAGGGCAGCGCTCCACGACCCTCGTCCTCGACGCGGATGCCCAGCGTGGTGAGGGCGTTGAGGACCTCGCCGACCGGCCGCCTGCGCATGTGGGGGTCGCCGTCGAAGCTCACCCTGCCGTTGGCGAGCCCCGCCACGGGAGGCACGAAGCGCATGACGGTGCCCGCGAGCCCGCAGTCGACGGCCGCGTCACGGGTGAAGGGGCCCGGCGTGACCACCCAGTCGTCGGTCGAGGTGTCGACCGACGACCCCAGGGCGGTCAGGGCCGACGCCATGAGCGAGGTGTCCCGCGACCGCAGGGCACGGCGTACGACGGAGGGCCGGTCGGCGATCGATGCCAGGACGAGCGCACGGTTGGTGAGCGACTTGCTGCCGGGCAGGGAGACGACGGCCTCCACGGGCTCGGTGCAGCGCGGGGCGGGCCACGGGTCGGCGACGGTCACAGCCCGAACTCTAGGGCGTGCTCAGGAGAGCTGCGCCTTCGCCAGCTTGGCCTCGCGGCGCGCAGAGCCGGCCAGGTGCTTGGCCTCACGCCGGGCGTCCTTGGCGGCCCGCCGTGCCCGCCAGGCCACGCCCGGCTTGCCGTCGGTGTCGCCGGCGGCGATCACGAGCCCGCCCACGATCGAGACGTTCTTGAAGAAGTGCAGCTGCTGCTGGCTCTTGGTCTGGGCGTCGTCGACCTCCCAGAAGCGGTGGCCGGCGACGGTGGTGGGCACCAGCGAGGCTGCCAGGACCGCGGCGGAGAGACGCGGCGCCCGGCCGGTCGCGAGGGCGCCGGCGGCGACGATCTGGGCGACCGCGTTGATGCGCACCAGGGTGGCGGGGTCCTCGGTCAGCGGCAGCGACGGCGCCGCCTTCTTGGCCGCCGGCACAATCTTGTCGGTGACCGGCGCGGCCTTCGAGGCCAGGGCCGGAGCGTTGCGGAGCGCGGCGACGCCTCCGACGACGAAGATCGAGGCGAGCATGGGACGGGCGATGAGTCGGCTGACGGTCATGCCTCATTCCTACCCGACGTCCCGGCACCCACACCCACCTGAGGGGGTGAGACCACGACGGCCGACCAGGCGCGGCGCAGGGGGCGTCAGGGGCACTAGATTGCTGGCATGTGTGGTCGCTACGCCTCCAGCCGCCGACCTGAGGACCTGGTCGAGGAGTTCGAGATCGCCCAGAGCCGGGTCGACACCCCGCTGGCGCCGGACTTCAACGTGGCTCCGACCAAGGAGGTCTACGCCGTGCTGGAGCGACCTCCGTCGAAGCAGAGCGAGGAGCCCCCGGAGCGTCAGCTGCGGGTGCTGCGCTGGGGGCTGGTGCCCTCCTGGGCCAAGGACCCGTCCATCGGCAACAAGATGATCAACGCGCGCATGGAGACGGTGGCCGAGAAACCGGCCTACAAGCGGGCGTTCGCCAAGCGCCGGTGCCTGCTCCCGGCCGACGGCTACTTCGAGTGGTACCCCACCTCGCAGCTGACCAAGGCCGGCAAGCCGCGCAAGCAGCCCTTCTTCATCCGGCCGCAGGACCACGCGACGCTGGCCATGGCGGGTCTCTACGAGATCTGGCGCGACCCGACCCGCGCGGACGACGACCCCGAGCGCTTCCGGTGGACGTGCACGGTCCTCACGACACAGGCCGAGGACGCGGTGGGCCACATCCACGACCGGATGCCGCTGATGGTCGAGCCGGACCGGTGGTCGGCCTGGCTCGACCCGACCGCGCCGCAGGGCTCGCTGCTCGACCTGCTCGTCCCCGCAGCACCCGGCAACCTGGAGGCCTACCCCGTGTCCACGCTCGTCTCCAACGTCCGCAACAACGGCCCCGAGCTGATCGAACCCCTGCCGCTCGACGAGGTGGACGGCGAGGTCCTCGGGTGAGCACCGAGCGGATCATCCCCACCCCCCACGGCGAGGGGAGGCTGGTCACGGACCGGGCTCGCCACACGCTGGCCACGCTGCTGGTGAGCCACGGTGCCGGTGGTGGCATCGAGTCGCGAGACCTCGAGGCGCTGGCGCGACACCTGCCGCGTCACGGCATCACGGTCGTCCGCTTCGAGCAGCCCTGGCGTCGGGCCGGTCGCAAGATCGCCACGCCACCGGCCACGCTCGACGCCGGCCTGCGATCGGCGGCCGACAACCTGCGCGGACGGGTGCCCCTGGTCGTCGGTGGGCGCTCGGCCGGCGCGCGCTCCGCCGTACGCACGGCGCACCTGCTGGGCGCCGTCGGCTGCCTGGCCCTGTCCTTCCCCCTGCACCCGCCGGGACGTCCCGAGAAGAGCCGCGTCGAGGAGCTGCGTGCCTCGCGGCTGCCGACCCTCGTGATCCAGGGGGAGCGGGACGCGATGGGCGGTCCTGACGAGTTCCCGAGCAGCACGGAGCTCTGCGTGGTGCCGGCCGCTGACCACGGCCTGAAGGTCCTCGCTCGGGCCGAGATCAGCCAGGAGGAGGCGATGGGGATCGTCGTCGAGGCGACGCTGGAGTGGATCGTGCGAGAGGTCACCGGGAATTCATCTGCGCGATGACGTGTTCTGCCTGACGTGATGGACTTGCTGGAACGACCGCCCGTGGTCACGTCCCCGCTAGGCTGGGGGGCGATGACTGACACTCCTGTCGACCCTGACGTCGACCTCGCAGCCCCGCACCCGGACCTCGACATCGACGTGGCCACGGAGACCGAGGCCGACCGCGGCGCGCGCTTCGAGCGGGACGCCCTGCCCTTCCTCGACCAGCTCTACTCGGCCGCGATGCGGATGACCCGCAACCCCGCCGACGCCGAGGACCTGGTGCAGGAGACGTTCGCCAAGGCCTACTCCTCGTTCCACCAGTTCCGCCCCGGCACCAACCTCAAGGCGTGGCTCTACCGGATCCTCACCAACACGTTCATCAACACCTACCGCAAGAAGCAGCGCCAGCCGCAGCAGTCGATGTCCGAGGACGTCGAGGACTGGCAGCTGGCGCGTGCCGAGTCGCACACCTCGACCGGGCTGAAGTCCGCCGAGATGGAGGCGCTCGAGCACCTGCCCGACTCGCAGGTCAAGGACGCGCTCCAGCGCCTGCCCGAGGAGTTCCGCCTCGCGGTCTACCTCGCCGACGTCGAGGGCTTCGCCTACAAGGAGATCGCCGAGATCATGGACACCCCCATCGGCACGGTGATGTCGCGGCTGCACCGCGGTCGCCGCCAGCTGCGCGACATGCTCTCCGACTACGTCCGCAGCAACGACCTGCTCCGGGTCGGCACCGAGGGAGGCGCGTCATGAGCCACGGCCAGGACCACACCCACGGCGAGATGTCGAAGGAGGAGTGCGTCGACTACCTCGAGCGCATCGTCTACTTCATCGACAACGAGCTCGACGAGGCCGACTGTGCCGCCGTGCAGCTCCACCTCGACACCTGCAACCCCTGCCTGGTCAAGTACGACCTGCAGCGCACGGTGAAGTCCGTCGTCGCGCGCTCGTGCTCGGAGACCGCGCCGAGCGACCTGCGTGAGCGGGTGCTCTTCAAGCTGCGAGCCGTGCAGGTCCAGATCACCGAGAGCTGATCGCAGCAACCGTCCCGGTCAGAGCGCGTAGGCCCAGTGCCGCACCGTGTCGTGCTCCCCAACGCAGGTGGGCCAGGATCGGCTCGGCCATCGGCGCGTAGGGCAGTGACGCGAGCAGGGTGATCGCCTCGTGGGGCGTGAACCAGCGCGCCTCGTGCACCTGGCGGTCCGGGTCGTCGACGCACAGCCTGGGGTCCTCGACCTCGGCGGTGAAGTTCCACGCCCGGGACACCCAGCTGGTGCTCGACGTCTCCGAGGTGCTGACCAGCCGGAGCTCGTCGTGAGCCACCACCAGACCGGTCTCCTCGGCCAGCTCACGAGCCGCGCCCTGCTCAGGAGTCTCGTGGGGCTCGACCTCTCCGCTGGGGACCGTCCAGTGCGCCCGCTCCCACCGCGACTGGTGCTCCAGGACGAGCGCCACGCGACCCCCGTGGCGCGCGACGACGCCGGCGAACCGTCGTACGGGCTGGGGCATGGGTGCACGCTAGCCGGGGGTCGTGTGCCGGAGACGGCGGCCTGGCGCGTCGTGCGGCACACGACTGGCGCGTCGCTCCTATGGGTCCTAGGCCCTCCCGGGGTCGTGTGTCGGAGACGGCGGCCTGGCGCGTCGTGCGGCACACGACCCGAGCGCGGCGCCGTGGCGCGCCCGCCGGCAACTGGGCCGGATCTCGCGGGCGGAGAGCAGCGATCCTGCTGGTGACAGGTCGTCGACGGCGCCACCCTGGGACGGTGCTGGAGATCCGCCCCACCTGCGCCGGCGAGCTGCTGCGGCGGCCGCGACGTCTCGGGTGAGCATCGAGTGAGTCACTCGACGGGACCCGGCCCCTCGGAGGTCACCGGCGGCGAGCTGATGCCGACCCGCGCCAGCAGCGCGCGCGTGTAGGCGCTCGTGGTCACCGGCAGTGATGAGACGGGGAACCACCCGAGCTCCAGGGTCTCCTCGCCGTCGACCACCAGCGTTCCGGTGACCTCGGTGGTCTCGAAGGTCGCGCCGACGACGTAGGCCTCGAAACCGTCCGGGTAGCGCACCCGGAACTCCGGCCCGGAGTAGGTGTCCAGCAGGGTCAGGCCACCGGCCGTGAGCCCGGTCTCCTCGAGCAGCTCGCGTCGCGCCGTCTGCTCCAGGGTCTCGCCGGGCTCCAGCGCGCCGCCGGGGACACCCCAGGTGCCGTCGTCACCCCGGCGCTGCAGCAGCAGGAGGTCGTCGCGGCGCACGAGCACACCGGCGGCGACGAGGACCGGCAGCGGGGAGGACGTCACCGGGTCAGCCTGCCCCACACCCGCGGCGACCCGCACCCCTCAATGCAACGAACCCCCGGCCCTGAGGGGCGGGGGTCCAGTGCATCAACTGCCGAGCGTGTGCTCAGGCGTTGGGGCGCTTGCCGTGGTTGGCGGCCTTCTTCTTGCGAGCGCGGCGCTTGCGTCCGGTCTTGCCCATGGTGTCCTCCTGGAATCTCAGCGACCCATCGAGGGCCATTCAGACCACAGTCTCCCAAACTTCACGACGGAGGCGAAATCCGCCCCAGGAACCTCTCGGCGTCGACCACGACCCGCGTCACCTCACCGGTGCCGACGACCTTCCCCGCGGCACCGCCGCTCACGTGCCGCGCGGCCACGGTGAAACGGTGCAGCCGTCCGTCGACGTACGACGACGAGGCGGTCACCTCCACCTCCTGGCCCACGGGGCTCGCGACGAGGTGCTCCAGCGTCATGCGCGTGCCGACGCTGGTCGAACCCTCGGGGAGCGCAGACTCGATCGCCGCACAGGTCGCCGCCTCCAGCCAGGCCAGGAGGCGCGGGGTGCCCAGGACGGGCAGCGAGCCCGACCCCACGGCGAGCGCGGTGTCGGCCTCGCCGACGACGAAGGTGAGGGTGGCCGTGGCGGGATCGGTCATCAGGACTCCTGCATGGCGAAGGTGAGACGGAAGGACAGCAGCGCGACGCCGGGCGCGGGTGACCAGTCGAGCGCCGGGTCACGCACGAACCCCAGTCGCCCGTAGAGCGCGTGGGCCGCGGTCATCTCGGCCATGCTGCACAGCACCACGCCAGTGGCGCCACCCGAGCGGAAGTGGGCCAGGGCATGCTCCACGAGCGCCCGCCCGACTCCCTGCCCCTGGGCCGCCGGGTCGACGGCGAGCATCCGGAACTCGCCCTCGCCCGGTCGGGCCAGCTCGCGCCACGGTGAGCCCTCGGGGCAGATCGTGACCGAGCCCAGCACGTCGCCCGCCTCGGAGCAGGCCACCCACAGCTCGGCCTCCTCGGCCCGACGCGCGGCGTCGCGCAGGTGCTCGACGTAGCCCGTGTCGGGCCGGTCGCCGCCGAGGAAGGGGGCGTAGGCGGCCACCGTGGCGCGCCCGACGACCTCGTGGTCGTCGGGCGTCGCGAGGCGCAGCCGCATCAGATGCCGAAGGTGGCACGCGGGTAGGCCGCGTCCACGTCGGTGATGACGTTGACCAGGTAGGGGACGTCGGACGCGAAGGCGCGGTCGATCGCCGCCCCGATCTGGCGGGGGTCGGTGACGATCTCGCCGGCCCCGCCGAGCGCCTTGACGACCTCGTGGTAGGCCGTGCGGGGGGCGAGGTCCGCGACCCCGTCGTAGCCGTAGAGCATCTGCATGGGGCCCTTCTCCAGGCCCCAGGCGGAGTTGTTGCCCATGATCATCACGACCGGCAGGTTGTGGCGCACCAGCGTGTCGACGTCCATCAGGGAGAAGCCGGCCGCGCCGTCCCCGAGCAGCAGCACCACCTGCGAGGACGGCCGCGCCAGGCGGGCCGCGATGGCCGCGCCCAGGCCGGCGCCGAGGCAGCCGTAGGGGCCGGGGTCGAGCCAGCCACCGGGGCGTTTCGGCTCGACGAACTTGCCGGCGAAGGACACGAAGTCGCCGCCGTCGCCGATGACGACCGCGTCCTCGGCCAGCCGGGGGACCAGCTCGCCGTAGATGCGGGCCGGGTGGATCGGGTCGGCCTCGGCGCGCAGCAGCTCGAGGTCGCGAGCCGTGGTGGCGGCGACGGTGTCCTGCAGCGAGGAGACCCAGGAGCTCCAGTCGGGCTTGGCCCCGCGCTCCAACGCAGCCTGGAGTCCGTCGAGGATCGACGTGAGGTCGCCGGAGACCGACGCCGCCAAGGTGGCGTGACCGGAGACCTGGCCGGGGGAGTCCGCGACGTGCACGACCTGAGCGGGCGTCGCGCCGTCCTTGCCGCCGAAGATGCCGTAGCCGAGACGGAAGTCGAGCGGGGTGCCGACCACGACGACGAGGTCGGCGCCGCCCAGCGCCTGGCCGCGGGCCTTGGTCGCCAACAGGGCGTGACCGCCGGGGATGACGCCGCGGCCCATGCCATTGGTGATCGTGGGGATGCCGATCGCCTCGACGAAGCGTAGCGCGGCCACCTCGGCGCCGTCGGCCCAGACGTCGGTGCCGAGGATCAGGACCGGGCGCGTGGCCGCGGACAGCAGCCCGGCGATCGTCGCGACGGCGTCGCCGTCCGGCTCGGCCCCCCGGGCGGAGGAGCGCACCGGGGCCGGGCCGGAGGAGGCGTTGAAGAACTCGTCCATCGGGACGTCCACGAAGACCGGCCCACGGTGCGAGGAGCCTGCGGCAGCGAAGGCCTGGTCCATCCCTCCGAGGATGTCGCCGGCGGTGTGGAGCGTGGTCGCCAGCTTGGACACCGAGGCGACGATGGGCGGCTGGTCGAGCTCCTGGAGGCTGCCGCTGCCCCAGCGGTTGGCGGGGGCGCGACCACCGACGACCACCATCGGGGAGCCGGCGAACTGTGCCTGCGCGATCGCGCTCACGCCGTTGGTCACGCCGGGTCCGGCGGTCAGCACCGCGAGGCCGGGCACGCGGGTCAGCTTGCCCGTGGCCTCCGCCGCGAAGGCGGCGGTCTGCTCGTGGCGCACGTCGAGCAGGCGCATGGGCGGATCGGCCTTGACGGCCCCGTCGTACATCGGGAACACGTGGGCCCCCGACAGCGTGAACATGGTCTCCACGCCGTAGGCGCGGGCGACGGCCACGGCGAGCTCGCCGGAGTGTCCCTCGAGGACGGCGTCGGTGGTCTCTTCCTGAGTCATGCCCGCAGGCTACTCAGGACTCCCCGGCCGGAGCAGCCACCCTGGCTCCGATGTAGTGCGGGTTGGTCGAGCGCAGGGCCTCCACGAGCAGCAGCAGCAGGTCCGCGCGGACGGCGGGTGGTCGCTGCCCGAGCGCGAGCTGGAGGTAGAGCGCCCTCAGGAACGCCTCGGCGTTGCCGGCGCGCAGGTAGGGGTCCCGGTCGGTGCCGTCGTGCGGGTGGCGGGCGGCCGCGGCGATCGTGTCGACCCAGATCTCGATCAGGTCGAGGGGCACGTGGTTGCGTCGCAGGACGCTCATGGCTGCCAGCGCCAGCCGGTCGGGCTCACCGGCGCTGAAGAGCCCGTCCACCGGCGCGACGAGCCGCTCGGCGATGACGTCGAGCAGTACGGTCAGCTCGCCGACCCCGACGTGGGGCGAGGAGGCGAGGGCGCCCAGGGCGTCGGCGCCGTGGGCCACGGCGTGCGCCCAGCCCCTGCCGGGGACGTAGCCGCGCAGGTCCTGCTCGGTGAGCATCCAGGTCGCGATCCGGTCGCCCCACTCGAGCACCTTGCCGCCCGGAACCAGCGGCCGGTCGTTGTCGCGCTCGATGCAGCAGGCGAGGACCAGCACGGAGAAGCTGCGGCGGAAGACCGAGTCGGTGCCGGTCTCCCCGAGACCGACCCGCAGGCCGGCGGCCATGCCGTCCCCGAGGCCGGGCAGCAGGTCGTCGTAGACGCCCCGCTCCACCCAGGTCGCCAGGGCCGGCAGTGCCAGGCCGTCACGCAGGTCGGGGTCGGCGTCACCGAGCAGTCGGGTCAGCTCCGCGGTGAGGTCCGAGAGCGACCGGTCGGTGGGGACGGCGAAGTCGTCGTCGTGAACCTGCTTCCAGTACGCCGCCGACATGTCGACCATCCTGCCAAAGGTCGCGACCGCGGGGATGTCGGGGTCGTGAACACCTACGCTCAGGGGTGTGCCTTCGATGATCGAGCTCGTGCGCAGCCACACCGACCTCGGCGAGGAGGACGTGGCCTGGCTGCAGCTGATCATGGCCGACTGGCAGATCATCGCCGACCTCTCCTTCGCCGACCTGGTGCTGTGGCTGCCCGACGAGCGCGGTCACGGCTTCTGGGCGGCGGCCCAGATGCGCCCGACGACCGGCCCCACGGCCTACATCGATGACATCGTCGGCACGTTCGTCCCCGTGGGGCGCCGGCCGATGCTCGACGAGGCGTGGGCTCACGGCCGGCTGGTGCGGGAGGGTGACCCCGAGTGGCGCGATGACGTGCCGGTGCGGGTCGAGGCCATCCCCGTGCGACGCTCTGGCCGCGTGATCGCGGTGATCGCCCGCAACACCAACCTGCTCGGCGTACGCACCCCGAGCCGTCTGGAGCTGTCCTACCTCCAGACGGCTGCCGACCTCACCCAGATGATCTCCGGCGGGTTCTTCCCCGAGGTCGGCCAGCGCAGCGACCATGCGGACTCACCGCGGGTCGGCGACGGGTTCCTCCGGGTGGACGCCGCGGGGATGGTCGTCTATGCCAGCCCCAACGCGCTGTCGGTCTATCGCCGGCTGGGGCTGTCGGGCGACCTCTCCGGCCTGAGCCTGGCCGACCTCACCCGCCAGCTGGTGCCGCCCCGACGTCGCCCCGACGAGGAGACGCTCAGCGCGGTGCTCGGCGGTCGCGCGCACCGCGACACCGAGATCGGCAGCGACCAGGTCTCCCTGATCGTGCGCGCCATCCCGCTGCGACCCCAGGGGGAGCACATCGGCGGCGTGATCCTGGTCCGCGACGTCACCGACCTGCGCCGTCGCGATCGCGAGCTGATCACCAAGGACGCCACCATCCGCGAGATCCACCACCGCGTGAAGAACAACCTGCAGACCGTCGCGGCGCTCCTGCGGCTCCAGGCGCGGCGGATCGACTCCGAGGAGGCCAAGCTGGCCCTCGAGGAGGCCGTACGCCGGGTCGGGTCGATCGCGATCGTGCACGAGACGCTGAGCCAGGCCGTCGAGGAGACCGTGGCGTTCGACGAGATCGCCGACCGCCTGGGCAGCATGGTGACCGACGTCGGCTCGTCCGGTGGCCGGGTCCGCGTTCGCCGTGAAGGGTCGTTCGGGGTGCTGCCGTCCGAGTCCGCCACGGCCCTGGCCATGGTGCTCACCGAGGTCCTCCAGAACGCCGTCGAGCACGGCTACGACGCCGAGGATGCGGCGACCAGCGGCCTGATCACGGTCACGGTGCAGCGCCTGGTCGGGCGGCTGACCATGGTCGTGGACGACGACGGCCGGGGTCTGCCCGAGGGCTTCGACCTCGACCGGTCGACGAACCTGGGTCTGTCGATCGTGCGAACGCTCGTGGAGTCGGAGCTGGGCGGTCAGCTCACGGTGGGGCCGCGCTCCGCCGGCGCCGGCACCCGGGCAGGGATCGACGTACCCCTGGAGTGACGCTCAGGCGGTGCGGACGCGCGACCGGGCGTTGCGACGCTTGAGCGCGCGGCGCTCGTCCTCGCTGAGCCCGCCCCACACACCGTGGTCCTGCCCGGCCTCGATCGCCCACGAGAGACAGAGCTCGCGCACGTCGCAGCGTCGGCAGACCTGCTTGGCCTCCTCGATCTGGAGGATGGCCGGACCGGTGTTGCCGATCGGAAAGAACAGCTCCGGATCCTCATCGAGGCACGCGGAACGGTGACGCCAATCCATGGGGTGGTGGATCTCTCTTTCGCATTGAGTGCAGGCAGGGGTTCTCAGGCCTGCGGGCGCGCGGATGGGTGCAGTAGTGAACGTGATCACGAGCGCACGAACAGACTGGCAACATTTGCTTCCCGGATCAAGCCTTTCGGGTGGTTCGTTGGATCACAGCAATGTCAGAGGCACAGCCCAGGGATGCCCCGTACGCTGCCAGGGTGTCGACACCTGCTCCCCACGAGGGTCCCCACCAGCGGCCCGGCAACCCGCCCCCCCTGACCGTGGCGGCGTCGTTGGCTGCCGTCCAGGGTGGGCTCCTGGTGCTGCTCGCCGTGCTGGAGCTCGCCCACCTGTCCTCGCAGCGCATGTCGCTGGGCGTCACGACCAGTGTCTTCTTCGGGGTCTACGGCCTCGCCCTGGTCGGCTGCGCCGTCGCCCTCACCCGTCAACAGGGCTGGGCGCGGGGTCCGGTGCTGCTGACCCAGCTCATCCAGCTGGGGCTGGCATGGAACCTGCGCGAGTTCTGGCCGGTCGCCGGCCTGATGGCCGTGACAGCACTCGTCGTGATCGCCGGGATGATCCACCCGGCCACGACCGACGTGCTCGCCGACGACCCGACCGGGGAGCGCGGCACCACCGGGGAGTGACCGGGGGCAGCGGAGGTCAGTCCTGCTGCTCCAGCGACGTGCGCAGCTGCTCGAGCGTGCGCGTCAGCAGGCGTGAGACGTGCATCTGGGACACCCCGATCTCCTCCGCGATCTGCGATTGCGTCATGTTCTTGAAGAAGCGCAGCAGCAGGATCTTCTTCTCGCGCGGCTCCAGACGGTCGAGCAACGGCTTGATCGACTCGCGGATCTCGACGTGCTCGAGCCCGGCGTCGTCGACGCCGATGGCGTCGAGCATGGACGCGGCCGAGTCGTCGGAGTCGTCGGAGGCATCGAGGGAGAGCGTGGAGTAGGCGTTGCTGGACTCGATCCCCTCGACGATCTCCTCGACGCTGCACCCGATGTTCTCGGCGAGCTCGCGGACCGTGGGGGAGCGTCCGAGGGACTGGGTGAGCTCGGCGGTGGCGGCGCCGATCTGCATCCGCAGCTCCTGGAGTCGCCGCGGGACGCGGATGGCCCAGCCCTTGTCGCGGAAGTAGCGCTTGATCTCGCCGATGATGGTGGGGGTGGCATAGGTCGAGAACTCCACGCCGCGGAAGGAGTCGAAGCGGTCGATCGACTTGATGAGACCGATGGTGCCGACCTGGACGAGGTCCTCGAAGGGCTCCCCGCGGTTGCGGAAGCGTCGCGCGCAGTGCTCGACGAGCGGCAGGTGCAGGTGCACCAGCCCGTCACGCGCGCCGTCGCGTGTTGCCTGCGACTCGTCCTCGTCGTGGAAGACGACGAAGAGAGCGGCACTGCGCTTGCGGGTCAGCTCGACCCCGGTCAGCTGCGCCTCGTCGTCCGGGAGGTCGTCCCGGGAGGGGTGACGGTCCATGTCAGAGGCCGACTCCGGCGATGGAGGAGTGCATCGTCATCGTCACCACGAACTGGTCGTCGACCGACTCGGCCGTCGCGCTGGTGGCCAGCGTGGTCAGCACCTGCCAGGCGAAGCTGTCTCGATCGGGTGCGGCCGCACCGAGCGAGGTCACGCTCACCGCGATCGTGAGCGTGCCGGGCGCGAGGTAGAAGCGGCAGTTGAGGTCCGAGCCGGGGTCTGCCTCCGGCAGCACCATCGCGTTGGCCTCGCCCACCGCGATGCGCAGGTCCTCGATGTCGTCGATGGTGAAGTCCAACCGTGCCGCGAGGCCGGCCGCGGTCGTGCGCAGCACCGAGGCGTAGGCGCTGTCGGCGGGGAGGCGCAGCTCGACGTCGGCTCGATCGCTCTGGTGGCCGCCCGGGTGAGCGGTGCCCGTCACAGACATGTCTACGTCCTTCGTTGGTGCGAAGCGGTCGGCTGACCCTACTGCCCGCCGCCGTCGTCGCAGGGGAGGACGGAGGAGACAGCGGAGGGACGACGGGGCTGTACCCCGTGACCGGTCCGGACAAACGCAGACGTCAGCGCGTGGACGTGCCCTGGAGCGTCGCCACGTAGCGGAGGGTGACAGTCGGGTCCGGCGCCCCGGTGTCCGCGTAGCTGTTGGTGCAGTCGCCACGGAGCTCGCTGACCACCGCGTGCTCCCTGGCGTCGCCGACGAAGCGACGCGGGACCTGCCCCTCGCGGGCCGAGCCGACGGCGCGCAGCACGATCCGACTCGTCGTGCTGGTCGTCTTGAAGTGCGTGCCCGGCACATCCTCACCGGTCTCCGAGTCGAAGCAGAGCCCCTCCTCGACCCGAGGCTCGGGTGCCGACACCCGGAGCACCGACCCGTTCCACGCGTAGTCGAACCTGTTGCCGCTGCTGGACTTGATGGCGCCTGAGCAGGACGCGGCATCAGGGCAGGACGGTCGCAGCGTCCAGGTCACCCGGGCCGCCACCTGGCCGACCTTGCCGTAGCCGGGGTTGTCGGTCTTCGACACGGTCACGACCAGCCGGTACCTGCCATCGGGCACCGAGGTGACGACCGGGTCGGGCGGGGGCTCGACCGGCTCGCTGGGCTCCGGTTCACGCGATGAGACGTCGTTCACCTGGCTGATGTCCGCGCTCACAGCGGTCTCGCCGTCACCGTTGGTCAGCACGACGGTCGTCACCGCCACGACGACGAAGGCGGCCGCCGTCGCGCCGAGCGTCATCGCGAGCTTGCGTGTGCTCCGGCCGGCGGACGAGGCGACCTGGCGAGCCACCTGGCCGCCGACGGCGGTGTCGAGGACCTGCTCCGCCGCACGCACCCCGGTGCCGGTGCTGCCCAGGACCGTGACCATGCCCAAGGCCGTGCCGGTGCCTCCGACCAGGCCGGCGATCGAGGCGCGACCCAGCCAGCCGGAGCCGTAGCGACGTTCGGCGGCCTGCTCGAGCCGGTGCAGCAGGGCGGAGGCGTCAGCGGGCCGGTCGGAGGGATCCTTCGAGAGGGCGTCGACGAGCAGCTGCTCCATCTCGGCCCCCTCGCTCGTGAGGTGGGGTGCCGGCGCCTCGAGGTGCTGACGCACCATGTCCAGCGAGGAGCCGGAGAAGAGTGGTGCTCCGGCGAGCAGGTGGTGGAGCAGCGCAGCGGCCGAGTAGACGTCGCTCCTGGTCGACAGCGCCGTCCCGCGTGCTGCCTCGGGCGACAGGTAGGCGGGGGTGCCGAGGACCATGGGCGCGGTCGACCCCGTGGGCGCCAGGGTGCCCACGACGGTCTCGGTCCCCGCGCTCCCGTCGGGGACCCCGGTCGTGGCCGGCGCGGCGAGACCGAAGTCCAGGAGCATGGAGGTCCCGGCCCGGTCGACGAGGATGTTGGTCGCCGAGATGTCGCGGTGCAGGACGCCGTGCTCGTGGGCGTGGGCCAGGCCGAGCAGCGCACCGCGCATCACGCCGACCGCCTGCTCTGCGCGCAGGCGACCGTGCTCCGCCAGGATCTCCTCGAGGGTCGTGCCGTCGACCCACTGCTCGGCCAACCAGGCTCGACCGGGCTCCTCGACGTAGTCGTAGAGCTCCACGATGTTGGGGTGCGACAGTGCGGCCAGTGTGTGCGCCTCCGCGCGGAGCCGCGCAGCCTGGCCGGGAGCGCCGCGCACCGCTGCCGACAGCTCCTTGATGGCCGCCTCGCGACCGAGCTCCGTGTGACGGGCGCGGTAGACGCTGCCCAAGACTCCCGAGCCGGCCACTGCGACGACCTCGTAGGCACCGAACTTCTCCATGCTGACTCCCTGGGCTACCCCGAGAGTGGGCACGTGCGGATGCAGCGACCGTCCGCCGTCGTGCTGCCCCCCGAGGCGGGAGGAGGATGCCCCGTCGACGCTACGCCTGGACGTCCCCGGTCAGCACCACCCAAAATGGGGCGTCTGGCCAACCAGCGAGGGCTGCTCGATACTGCGCTCCATGGCAGATGCGGCGCTCGACCTGCCGCCCGGCTACGAGCTCGTCCGACGGCTCGGGGCCGGGGGGTTCGGCGAGGTGTTCCTCGCCCGGCAGCCGGCGATCGGGCGGCTCGTCGCGATCAAGCGGATCCTGCCCCACGCCCTGGCCGACACCGACAACCTGGAGCGGTTCCGCCGTGAGGCCAGGATCCTGGCGAGCACGCGCTGCCGGTCGGTGGTGAAGGTGTACGACCTCATCACCGGCGACGGCGGTGCGCTGCTCGTCATGGAGTACGTCCCCGGGGCCAACCTCCTCGACCTGCTCGACGGCGAGCGGCTCCCGGTCGACCAGGCGATGGTGGTCCTGCGCGACGTCGCTGAGGCGCTCGCTGCCATGGCCGAGCAGGGGGTCGTGCACCGCGACGTCAAGCCGGGCAACGTGTTCGTGCTGCCCGACGGCCATGCACGGTTGGGCGACTTCGGTCTGGCCCGGGCCGTCGCGGACGCGTCCGGCTTCCGCACGGGCGGCGGGGCGCCGTCGGGGACACCGGCGTACTTCCCTCCGGAGGTGAGCCAGGGCATCGCGGAGCCGAGTCCCGCTTCGGACGCCTACTCGTTCGCCGTGATGGCCTACGAGACGCTGCTCGGTCGACGGCCGTTCGATGCCGGTGATGCCGTGGCTCTCGTGATCGCTCACTGGGAGCACCCCCCGGTGCCACCGCGCGACGTCCTGCCCGGCATCCCGGCGGCTGCAGCCGACGCCCTCCTGGCTGGGCTGGACAAGGATCCGGGCCAGCGGTTGCTCCCCCTCGCGCTCGTCGACCGGTTGGCGGCGGTCCCCGCTGATGCGTGGCCGCCCGCTGCCTGGCGGGAGCCTGCAGCGGACTCCGCCAGGAGCGACCCGACCGTCGCGGCGGTCGCTCAGCCCGCGACGCGGGCAGGGGACGACCCGGCCCCTGCGCGGAGGGCGTCGTCGGCCAGGTCGCGGTCCAGCAAGGAGCGGCTGCGGGCCTTGGGCGCCGCCGTCGCCGCCGCGGCCGTCGCCGCCCTGGTCGCCGTCGTCGTCCTGGTCTCGCCGTGGGACTCCCCGCTGGAGGTGACCTCGGTGGAGGTGGAGGCCTCGACGCGGCAGGGGACCTGCCCGCGCGCCGCGTTCGTCTTCACCGGCCTGGTGCGCACGAACGGAGAGGCGGGCACGCTGACCCTGCAGTGGACCCGACCCGACGGTGTGCCGAACGCGGAGCGCACCGTGCAGGTGGCGGCGGGACAGGAGCGGGTGTCCGCACGACTGGAGTTCACCATGCGGGGGTCTCGTCCGCTGGAAGGGGCCGCGGTGCTGACGGTGCTGCGCCCCGGCTCGGTCCACGACAGCGCCCTGGTGGGCTACACCTGTCGCGGTCGCCGGACCCGGTGACGGCTCTCCGCGCACGCCGTAGCGTCGTCACCATGAATGACCAGCCGGCAGGCCCCCCCACGACACGGCACCCCGCCGACAGCCACGACCTCATCCGCGTGCACGGCGCGAGGGTCAACAACCTGCGTGACGTCGACGTCGAGATCCCCAAGCGTCGCCTCACGGTCTTCACCGGTGTGTCGGGCTCGGGCAAGAGCTCGTTGGTGTTCGGCACGATCGCGGCGGAGTCGCAGCGGATGATCAACGAGACCTACAGCGCCTTCGTGCAGGGGTTCATGCCGTCCCTGGCGCGCCCGGAGGTCGACCTCCTGGAGGGGCTGACGACCGCGATCATCGTCGACCAGGAGCGGCTCGGGGCCAACCCGCGCTCGACCGTGGGCACCGCCACCGACGCCAGCGCGATGCTGCGCATCCTTTTCAGCCGCCTCGGTGATCCCTACATCGGTCCGCAGACGGCGTTCTCCTTCAACATCCCGACGCGCCGGGCGAGCGGGGTGATGTCGACCGACAAGGGTGGTCGCGTCGAGAAGAGCGTGGTGAAGGACGCCGTCTACCTCGGCGGCATGTGCCCGCGGTGCGAGGGCATGGGCAACGTCAGCGACATCGACCTCACGGCGCTCTACGACGAGACCAAGTCCTTGAGCGACGGTGCGCTGACCATCCCGGGCTACTCGATGGACGGGTGGTACGGGCGGCTCTTCGAGGGCGTCGGCCTGCCGATGGACAAGCCCATCGCGTCGTTCACCAAGAAGCAGCTCGACACGATGCTCTACGCGGAGCCGACCAAGATCAAGGTCGAGGGCATCAACCTGACCTTCGACGGGATCATCCCCAAGATCCAGAAGACGATGCTGTCCAAGGACCCCGAGGCCATGCAGCCGCACGTACGACGGTTCGTCGAGCGGGCGGTCACCTTCCAGACCTGTCCGGAGTGCGGAGGCACCCGGCTCACCCGCGAGGCGCTGTCGTCGAAGATCGCGGGCAAGAACATCGCGGACCTGTGCGCGATGCAGATCAGCGACCTGGCCGACTGGGTGCGCGAGCTGGTGGAGCCGTCGGTCGCTCCGTTGCTGACGGGGCTGCAGCACCTGCTCGACTCGTTCACCGAGATCGGTCTGGGCTACCTCTCGCTGGACCGCCCCTCGGGGACCCTGTCCGGCGGTGAGGCCCAGCGGACCAAGATGATCCGCCACCTCGGGTCGTCGCTGACCGACGTCACCTACGTCTTCGACGAGCCCACCATCGGTCTGCACCCGCACGACATCGAGCGGATGAACCAGCTGCTCCTCCAGCTGCGCGACAAGGGCAACACCGTCCTGGTCGTCGAGCACAAGCCCGAGACGATCGCGATCGCGGACCACGTCGTCGACATCGGGCCCGGGGCGGGCACTGGCGGGGGAACGGTCTGCTTCGAGGGCTCGGTGGAGGGCCTGCGCTCCAGCGACACGACCACCGGTCGTCACCTCGACGACCGAGCGCGGCTCAAGGACGAGGTGCGGCCGGCCGCCGGGGTGCTCGAGGTCCGAGGAGCATCGGTGCACAACCTCAGGCAGGTCGACGTCGACATCCCGCTGGGCGTGCTCTGCGTCCTGACCGGGGTCGCCGGCTCCGGCAAGAGCTCGCTGGTGACCGGCTCGGTGCTGGGCCGCGACGGCGTCGTGTCGGTCGACCAGAGCGCGATCAAGGGGTCGCGGCGCAGCAACCCGGCGACGTACACCGGGCTCCTGGAGCCGATCCGCAAGGCGTTCGCCAAGGCCAACGGCGTCAAGCCGGCGCTCTTCAGCTCCAACTCCGAGGGTGCCTGCTCGACCTGCAACGGCGCCGGGGTGATCTTCACCGAGCTCGGGGTGATGGCCACGGTCGAGTCGCTGTGCGAGGAGTGCGAGGGGCGGCGCTTCCAGGCGTCGGTGCTGGACTACACGCTGGGCGGCAAGGACATCAGCGAGGTGCTGGCCATGTCGGTCGGCGAGGCCACCGCGTTCTTCGCCGACGGTGAGGCCACGGTGCCTGCGGCCCACAAGATCCTCGACCGGCTCTCCGACGTCGGGCTGGGCTACCTCAGCCTGGGACAACCGCTCACGACGCTCTCCGGTGGCGAGCGGCAGCGCCTCAAGCTGGCCGTCCAGATGGCCGAGAAGGGCGCGGTCTACGTGCTCGACGAGCCGACGACAGGTCTGCACCTCGCCGACGTCGAGCAGCTGCTCGGGCTCCTCGACCGCCTCGTGGACTCCGGGCTGTCGGTCATCGTCATCGAGCACCACCAGGCGGTGATGGCCCACGCCGACTGGATCATCGACCTCGGCCCGGGTGCTGGCCACGAGGGCGGCACGATCGTCTTCGAGGGCACGCCGGCCGCCCTCGTCGCCGACGGCTCGACCCTGACCGGGCAGCACCTGTCGTCGTACGTCGGCGGCTGAGACGCACCTCGAACCCGGCTCCTGTGCTGGGGAGGCACGCTCCGCCGTCGGTGCCCGATGGCCTTGCCGGCGTGGTGGTGTTCGAGGCCGCCACACCACGCGCCATGATGAGTGCGTTGCCCACGTTCTACGTCGGCGGGCAAATCGAACGGGAGCAGGTGACGGTGTTGCGCGGAGCCAAGGTCGAGATCAGCGGGTCCCCATCGGTGCCGATGGGTGGTGCCCGTGAGCCGCTCGGCGCACTGCCGACGTCGGCGACCACCCCGGCCGTGGTCGAGGTCCGGCCCGCGGCCCTGCGGGTCCCGTCGTGAAGAAGTTCCTCGATCACGAGGCGGCCCTCGTGGTGATGGCCGACAAGATGGCCGAGCTGAAGCCGAGGCTGCGCGGCGGGCTGCATGCGGGCTCGGTGCCGTTCGTGATCGCGGCGGGTGTCGTGCTGATCGTGCTGTCGCCGAGCACGGGGACCAAGGTCGGTGCGGGGATCTTCACTGGCTCGGCGCTGCTGTTGTTCGGCGTGTCCGCGATCTATCACCGCGGCACCTGGCAGCCGGCCGTCTGGGCGCTGTTGCGTCGGCTCGACCACTCCAACATCTTCATCCTCATCGCCGGCACCTACACCGCCTTCGCGATGCTGCTCCTGCAGGGAGATGCCCGAGTGCACCTCCTCGTCGGCATCTGGAGCGGCGCCCTGCTCGGTGTGCTCTTCCGGGTCTTCTGGACGGGCGCCCCACGCTGGCTCTACACACCGATCTACATCGGACTGGGCTGGTTCGCGGTGTTCTTCATCCCGGACTTCGTCGAGGGCGCCGCCCGCCTGAGCAGCTCCACAGCCGTGTCGGTGGTCGTGCTGCTCGTGGTCGGCGGCCTCTTCTACACCCTCGGTGGCGTCGTCTACGGACTCAAGAGGCCGAACCCCAGTCCCGCGTGGTTCGGCTTCCACGAGGTCTTCCACGCCTTCACGATCCTGGCCTTCATCGCGCACTACGTGGCGGTCTCGCTGGCGACGTACGCCCTACGCTGATCTGTCCTCCGCAGTCGTCAGGAGCCGACTCGTCATCGCCCTCGGCGTCTCCGCCCTCGGGGGTGGTTCACCGGTGCCGCCCGCGGCCGGCGTGCCCGACGACTTGCTGAGCGCGCCGGTGACGGCGGCAGCGCTGAGATCGAGCGCGCGCACCCGCGGGGGGAACGACGAGCAGATGTTGCCACGAGCCGGTCCACGTGTCGGCGTCCCAGGCCAGGCAACGAGGAGCAGCACGACTCCCAGCACGACGGCTCGAAGCCAGCGCAGCCCGAACAGCGACGCCGCCCCGGACCCACCCGGAGCCCGCGTGGACTCCCTGCGGACCGGGGCGGCGCCAACAGCGTCAGTGCGAAGGTCGGTGACCTGCGGTACGACTCAGGCCTTCTTGGTCTGCGGTCGCTGCGCGCCGGCACCCGCGGCGCTCGCCACGAGGGGACGAGCAAGCTCGCCCCTCGGGCTCACTTCTTGGTCTCCCAGAAGATCTCGGCGATCTCGTCGATCTTCGCGAGCAGCTGGTCGGCCACGTCGGCGTCGAGCGTGCCCTTGGTGCCCGAGGCGCCGGCGAGCTTGGTGGCCTCGTTGACCAGCGTGTGGAGCTGCGGGTACTTCTCGAAGTGCGGGGGCTTGAAGTAGTCGGTCCACAGCACCCAGAGGTGGTGCTTGACCAGCTCGGAGCGCTCCTCCTTGATCAGCACCGCCCGCGTGCGGAAGTCGGGGTCGTCGTTGTCGGCCACCTTCCCGATCAGGGCCTTGATGGACTCGGCCTCGATGCGTGCCTGAGCGGGGTCGTAGACACCACAGGGCAGGTCGCAGTGGGCGGAGACCTCGACAGTGGGGGCGAACAGTCGCGCGAACATGCGTGTCCTCTCGTCGTCAACAGAGCTTGCCGTTGGGACACTACTCCGCATGGCTGAGACACGACGACCTCCCTATGGATGGGCCCGCGTGAAGGGCGCGTCGATGGAGCCGACGCTGACAGCCGGCGACCGCCTCCTGGTCAGCCACCGACGCCGGCCACGACCCGGGGAGGTGGTCGTGGCGCGCTTCCCGGACGGGACCCTCGCGGTCAAGCGCGCGGCGGAGCGTCGTACGACGGGGTGGTGGCTGCTCAGCGACGCGCCTGACGTGGGGGTCGACTCGCGCCACCGCGGGCCGGTGCGCGACGAGGCCGTGGTCGCGGTCGTGCTGGCGCGGGTCTGGCCGCGTCCGCGTCGGCTGTGAGATGACTCATCTGGGACGGCCCGAGGGGGTCGGTGCGGTTGTGGGAGGATCCCCGATCGTGGCTGTTGCTGATTCCCCCTCGCACCCGCACGCCGGCGACCCGGTCTTCGACCTCCATGTCGGAGGCAAGATGCAGATCGTGTCCACGGCGCCGCTGGACGGTGCTGACGACCTCTCGCTCGCCTACACGCCGGGCGTCGCCCTGGTGTGCGAGGCGATCGCCGCGGACCCCTCGATGACCCAGCACTACACGTGGGTCCCCAACGTGGTCGCCGTGGTCAGCGACGGCACCGCGGTGCTCGGGCTGGGCGACATCGGCCCCGCAGCGGCGATGCCGGTGATGGAGGGCAAGGCGGTGCTCTTCAAGCAGTTCGGCGGCGTCGACGCGGTCCCGATCTGCCTGGACACCACCGACGTCGAGGAGATCATCGAGACCGTCGCCCGCATGGCCCCGAGCTTCGGCGGCATCAACCTGGAGGACATCTCGGCGCCCCGCTGCTTCGAGATCGAGGACCGGCTCAAGGCGATGCTCGACATCCCGGTCTTCCACGACGACCAGCACGGCACCGCCGTCGTGGTGCTGGCCGCGCTCACCAACGCCCTCAAGCTGACCGGCCGCGACCCGGGCACGACTCGCGTCGTCATCTCCGGCGCCGGAGCGGCCGGTGTCGCCGTGGCCCGGATCCTGCTCGAGGCCGGCATCACCGACCTCGCCGTGACCGACCGCAAGGGCGTGCTCAACTCGCAGCGTGCCGACCTGACCCCGGTCAAGCGCGCGCTCGCCGTCGACACCGCCGACCGCTACGGCCGCAGCGGCACCCTGGCCGACGCGCTGGACGGCGCCGACGTCTACATCGGCCTCTCCGGTGGCACCGTGCCGGAGGAGCACGTCGCCACCATGGCGCCCGACTCGATCGTCTTCGGCCTGGCCAACCCGACGCCGGAGGTCCACCCCGACGTGGCCCGCCGCCACGCCCGCGTGGTCGCCACCGGTCGCTCGGACTTCCCCAACCAGATCAACAACGTGCTGGCCTTCCCCGGGATCTTCCGGGGCGCCTTCGACGTCCATGCCACCGCGATCACCGAGGGCATGAAGCTGGCCGCGGCAGAAGCGCTGGCCGAGCTGGTCGGCGACGAGCTGACCGAGGAGATGATCATCCCCTCGCCGTTCGACCCTCGGGTGGGCCCCGCCGTCTCCAGCGCGGTGGCAGCGGCGGCCCGCCGCGACGGCGTCGCGCGCCGCTGACCCGTCGACGGTTGGCATGACCCCGGCGGGGGAAGAGACCCGGCATGCGCCGCGCCTCCCTCGCCCTGACCTGCTCTCTCACGACGCTCCTGGTGGCCCTCACCGCCTGCTCAGGCGGCGGTGAGCAGGAACGTACCGAACGCGACGAGGGCCCGTCACTGCCGATCTGTGGTGCGTTGGACGCCGCGGAGGTGGAGAAGCTCGTCGGCGAGCCGGTGACGATCGAGGAGAAGCGCTTCCTCGGCGCGGGCAGCTGCAGCGTCACCGGGGAGGAGGACCTCCCGATCCTGGCCATCATCTCGGAGAGCCGGGAGACGCCCCTGGACGAGATCGTCGCCGAGCTGACGTCGTCCTCCGACGACCACGCCACCGAGCCGCTGGAGATCGAGGGCACCGTCGAGGCGGTCGAGCTCGAGGACACGATGTCCGGCATCTCGTCGCGCTCGCTGATCGCGACGGTCGAGGGCGGGTGGTACGCCATCACGCCGTTCGTCGGCGCCACGCGCGACGACGAGAGGCGGGTGATGGTGGCGGCCATGACGATGCTCGTCGGCGGGGACCTGCCGGCCGATGCCGTCGTCACGCCCGTGACGGTCCCTCATCCCTGCGACCTGCTCGGCGACGCGGCCGTCGCCCAGGCGCTGGGGCAGGCGGTGGTCTCGGAGCGCAACGATGCGGTGGAGGGTCTGCGCCAGTGCCTCTTCCGCACGTCGCCCGAGGACACGTTCTCCTACCTCAGCGTCTCCGACTTCGCCGACCGCCCGTCCCTGGACGCTGCCCGGAGCCTCGACGAGCGCTCCGGCACCGTCGAGGACATCACTGCGCCCGGTCTCGTCGAGGGGTTCATCGGTGTCCGTGACGACGACCCCAGCCGGGTCACCGCCTGGGCCGCCACGCAGGACGCGACCTACCAGGTCACGCCTGACGAGGAGAGCGAGGACGCTGTGGCCGAGGCCCGGGCGATCCTCGAGCTGCTCGGGGCCGCGTCCGCGGGGCTGCGCTGATCGGCTGCTGCGCGGCGGCGGCGGGGGACAGCGACAGCGGCGGCTCCTGGAAGGCGATGGAGATGATCCGGGCCCCCTCGGCCAGCTTCTTGCCAGCAGCGTACGCCGGGCGAGTCGCCGATGGCTTCGACGAGGACGACGACATGGGGGTGCTCCATGTCGAGGACGTCGTCCAGCCGGGTTGCCTGCGGGCCGCGCCTCCTGGCCGTCCTACTAGGCTCCGAGACATGTTCGCCGTCTACGCCGATTCCTTTGCCGCCGCCGACTCCGAGGACCCCTTCGCGGGCTTGGTGATCGGCGAACGACCCGACCCGGTCGCCCCGGACGGGTGGACCACCGTCACCGTCAAGGCCGCCTCGCTCAACCACCACGACCTCTGGTCGCTGCGCGGCGTGGGGCTGCGCGAGGAGGCGCTGCCGATGATCCTGGGCTGTGACGCCGCGGGGCTCGACGAGGAGGGCAACGAGGTCGTCGTGCACGCGGTCATCTCCGACCCGAGCTGGCGCGGGGACGAGACGTTCGACCCCCGCCGCTCGCTGCTCTCCGAGCGCCACCAGGGCACCTTCGCCGACAAGGTGGTCGTCCCGACCTCCAACGTCATCGCCAAGCCCGCCTCGCTCTCCTTCGAGGAGGCCGCCTGCCTGCCGACCGCCTGGCTGACCGCCTACCGGATGCTCTACACCCAGGGTGACCTCAAGGCCGGCGACACCGTGCTCGTGCAGGGCGCCGGCGGGGGAGTGGCCACGGCGCTCATCACGCTCGCCCGCGCCGGCGGGCTCAAGGTGCTGGCCACCTCGCGTGACGAGGCCAAGCGGGCCAAGGCGCTGGAGCTCGGCGCCCACGAGGTCTTCGAGTCCGGTGCCCGTCTGCCGGTGAAGGTCGACGCCGTCATGGAGACCGTCGGCCGGGCGACCTGGTCGCACTCGGTGCGCGCGCTGCGTCCCGGCGGCAAGATCGTCATCAGCGGCACGACGTCCGGCCCGACCCTCGACGACGCCGAGCTGACGCGCATCTTCTTCCTCCAGCTGAGCGTCATCGGCTCGACCATGGGCACGAGCGGTGAGCTCGCCTCGCTCGTCGCCCTGCTCGACGCGACGGGGGCCCGGCCCCTCATCGACCGGGCGATCCCGATGACCGACGCCCGCGACGGCTTCGCCGCCATGGCGCAGGGCGACATCTTCGGCAAGGTCGTCTTCACCCGATGACCACCCACCTGGTGACGGGGGCGGGCTCCGGCATCGGGGCCGCCCTCGCCGACCGGCTGCACGCGCGCGGCGACCACCTGGTCCTCCTGGCGAGGACCACGGCCCGCGCCGGCGTGCTCCAGGAGCGCTATCCCGGCAGCGAGGTGGTCGTCGCCGACCTGGCCGATGCGACCGCGCTGGAGGAGCTCAGCGGGCTGCCCGACGAGCTCGACTCCCTCCACCACGTCGCCGGCGTGGTCGACCTGGGCCCGGTGGAGGACCAGCGGGCCGACGTGCTCCGCCACCAGCTCGACGTCAACCTCCTGGCCCCGGCGATCCTGACGCGGCTGTGCCTGCCGGCTCTGCGCCGCACTCGCGGCATGGTCGTCTTCGTCAACTCCTCCGCGGGCCTGAGCGCCAACGCCGACTGGTCGGCCTACGCCGCCTCGAAGTTCGGGCTGCGCGGCTTCGCGGACGCGTTGCGGGCCGAGGAGGTCGAGCACGGCGTGCGCGTGACCACGATCTTCCCCAGCCGCACCGCGACCCCGATGCAGGAGAAGGTCCACGAGCAGGAGGGGCGCACCTACGACGCCTCGCGCTGGATCGCACCCTCGACCGTGGTCGAGACCATCCTGCACGTTCTCGACCTGCCCGACGACGCGACGATCCCCGAGGTCACCGTGCGTCCCGTGCTGCCCCGGGCGACCTGACGGGACCGGACCTCACCGACCTGCCTAGAGCTTCGAGCGCCAGTTGAGGGCGCCGACCACCACCATGCGCAGCTGCACCCGGGCGCCCTCGACGATGGCCCTCTCGGCGCCGGGGTCGGGAGTGCGCAGGATCGCCTCGGCCAGCCCGACCATCGCCGTCACGATGAGGCCCGACAGGATCTGCAGGTCCTGGGGCGACCAGGTGGTCGTGCCCGTGAGGCGGACCAGGTCGGTGGCCAGCTCCTTCTCGAACTGCTCGATGGCGGTGTTGATCGCCTCGCGCACGCGCAGCGGCCCGGCAGCGCGCTCGCGCACGATGAACTGGAAGTGCGCCCGCTGCTGGTGGACGTGCTCGACCAGGATGCCGATCGAGGAGTCGATGATGTCGTCGAAGGCGGGGTCGCTGCGCCGCACGTCGAGCAGCATCGCGCGCAGCGAGACGAACGACTCGTCGACCAGCTCGAGGCCGAGGGCCTCGATCGAGTCGAAGTGCCGGTAGAACGCGGTCGGGACGACGCCGACCTCCTTGGCCACCTGCCGCAGGGACAGGGCCACCAGGCTGCTGTCCTCGCAGAGTCGGAGCGCCGCATCGAGGATGGCGCGGCGGGTGCGCTCCTTGCGCTCGCCACGGGTCTCGGTCACAAGCGCCGAGTTTATCAGTGCACATGTGTGCACTGTCACGGCTGACGACGGTTGACCCGGTCGGTCGGCGCTGCGAGAGTTTTCAGTGTACGAACGTACACTCAAACGTCCGCCAAGGAGCCCTGGATGAGCCTCACCGCCAGCCCGTTGCAGAGCCTGCTCCGCTCCCGCGCGCTTGCCGCCCTCACCTCGCCGCACGGCGTGGACCGCTACCTCGAGCAGGTCAACCCGATGTGGGCCGCCCACGAGGTCCGAGCCCGGGTGGTCAGCGTCCACCGCGAGACCTCCGGGGTCGACACCGCCCCCGTCGCCACCCTGACGCTGCAGCCCACCGCGACGTGGCGCGGCCACCGCGCCGGGCAGTACGTCCAGGTCGGCGTCGACCTGCCGGGCAGCGCCAAGCGCTTCACCCGGTGCTTCTCGATCTCCTCGGCCGCGTCCGCACCGGGTGAGCAGTTCACGCTCACCATCCGGGCCCACGACGAGGGTCAGGTCTCGAGGTTCCTCGTCACCCAGGCGCAGCCGGGGCAGATGATCCACCTCAGTCAGGCGATGGGGGACTTCACCCTCCACGAGAGTCCGGCCACCCCGACGATCAACCACCTGCTGATGATCAGCGGCGGCTCGGGCATCACGCCGGTCATGTCCATGGTCCGCACCCTGCTTCGCGACGGCTACGACGGCCGCGCCAACCGCAAGGTGACGTTCCTGCACTACGCCCGCTCGCCCGAGGACCAGATCTTCGCCGAGGAGCTGGCCGAGATCGCCGCCGGCGACAACCACGTCGAGGTGCACCTGCGCTACGGCGACCACGTGTTCAGCGAGTTTGAGCTGCGCCGCCTGGTTCCCGACTTCCGCGACGTCGACACCTGGGCCTGCGGCCCGGGCGGGCTCATGGAGCTCGTCCACGCGGCGTACGGCGTCGTGGTCGGCGCCAGCGAGCAGAGCCGGCTGCGCGTGGAGTTCTTCAAGCCGCCCATGACCGTCTCCGGCACGGCCGAGGGCCAGGTGTCGTTCAGTCGCTCCGGAGCCGAGGCCGCCAACACCGGCGCGAGCCTGCTCGAGCAGGCCGAGGCGCTCGGCCTCAAGCCCGAGTTCGGCTGCCGCATGGGCATCTGCTTCTCCTGCACCAAGACCAAGACCGAGGGCACCGTGCGCAACGTGGTCACCGGTGCCGAGTCCTCGCTGCCCGACGAGGACATCCAGATCTGTGTCTCCGCTCCCGTCGGCGACTGCGTCGTCGACCTCTGAGGAAGGAACCACCACTCATGACCATCACCCAGGACCCCACCGCCGGCACCACCGCCGGCACCACCGCCCCCGAGGGACGCGTGCCCGGTGACGACCAGCTGCGTCGTCTCACGACCGAGCAGCTCGACGCCTTCGGTGCCGAGATGGACGCCATCCGCCAGCGCGTCCTCGGCCAGCTCGGCGAGGAGGACGCGGCCTACATCCGCAAGGTCGTCAAGACCCAGCGCGGCTTCGAGGTCGCCGGTCGCGCGCTGTTCTACCTCCCGCCGGCGTGGCCGCTCGCGGTCGCCGCGCTCAGCGTCTCCAAGATCCTCGACAACATGGAGATCGGCCACAACGTCATGCACGGCCAGTACGACTGGATGGGCGACCCGGGCCTCAACTCCCGCATGTACGACTGGGACAACGTGTGCCCCGGTGAGCAGTGGAAGTACAGCCACAACTACATCCACCACACCTTCACCAACATCCTCGGCAAGGACCGTGACATCGGCTACGGCGTCCTGCGCATGGACGCCGACCAGAAGTGGCACCCCTACTACCTCGGCAACCCGCTCTACGCGTTCCTGCTGATGGTCTTCTTCGAGTGGGGCGTCGCGATGCACGACCTCGAGGTCGAGAACATCGTGTCGGGGAAGCGGTCGCTGGAGGACAACAAGGCGATCTACCCGGGGCTGATGAAGAAGATCAAGCGCCAGGCGCTCAAGGACTACGTGCTCTTCCCGGCGCAGACCGGCCCGCTCTTCCCGCTGACCTTCGCGGGCAACGCGACGGCCAACCTGATCCGCAACGTCTGGGCCTTCAACATCATCTTCTGCGGCCACTTCCCGGCCGGGGTCGCCACCTTCTCCGAGGAGGAGTGCGAGAACGAGTCCCGTGGCCACTGGTACTACCGCCAGCTGCTGGGCTCGGCCAACATCACCGGCGGCAAGCTCTTCCACGTGATGACCGGTAACCTGTCGCACCAGATCGAGCACCACCTGTTCCCCGACCTCCCAGCGCGTCGCTACCCGGAGATCGCCGAGGAGGTCCGCGAGATCTGCGACCGCTACGGCATCGGCTACAACGAGGGCCCCTTGGGCAAGCAGCTGCTGAGCGTCGCCCAGAAGATCTGCCGCTTCGCGCTGCCCGACAAGAAGAGCGACCTGCTTCCGTCGTTCCTGCGCACGCCGGCCGTGGACACCGTGACCGACACCTCGTTGGCTGCGTGAGCCCGACGGGTCACACTGAGGGTATGGACGAGGGCATGCACGACGACACCGCGGACCGCTCGGGGGCCGACCACCTGTCCAAGGGTGAGATCGGCAAGGACGCCGTGCAGTCCACGGTCGAGGCTGCGGCCTCGGCCGTGGGCGAGGTCGCGAGCATCATCACCAAGGCTGTGCAGGACGTCGCCGGAGCCGTCGGAGGCTTCGCCACCGAGGTCTTCGAGATCCGCGAGGCGGCCCGCAAGGCGGCCGACGAGCAGGGCGACTGACCGCTCAGCCGAAGGACATGCGGAAGCTCGCCATGCGGGCCGACGCGAGCGGCCGTGCGCCGCGCAGGAACCCCAGCGGCCCGTCCGCTGCAAAGTCCCACACCCCGCGGCACGGCAGCGTCCGGGCGGAGCCCCGGAGCGTGGCCGTCCTCTCGCCGCCGCCCTCGGGCAGCCCGGGCTGCCAGGTGCCACCCTTGAAGGGCACCCGCAGCATCCCGCGCGAGACGTCGGTGAAGCGCGCGCTGGCGATCGGTCGCCGCGCGAGCGACGCCGACCACTCCGTGCGCGAGAGCGGGCCCGTGTGGCTGCTCTCGAGCGTGAAGTCGCACAGGTCCTTGGGGATCGCCCAGAGCTCGCGCCCACCGGCGACCGAGGCGGGCGAGTCGACCCAGATGTCGGTGATGCTGACCCGCTTGCCGTGCTCGGCCGACGTGACCGGGCGCGCCACCAGCAGCTCGGAGTAGGTCAGCGGGCTGCCCTCCTCATAGCTGACGAAGGCGGCGCCGTAGATGCCCGACGGTCGCAGCTCGTCGACGTCGTGGCGCACCGTGAAGAGCGAGAGCCACAAGGAACCCACCATCCGCCACGGAGCGGCGGGGTAGGCGGTCGTCTCGTGCGGTTGCTCGGCCATGGCCGCAGACTAGTGGCGCTCAGGGCGTGAGCGTGTCGTCGGTGAAGAGTGTCTCGTGCTCGCGGATCTCGGCCTCGAGCGCCGTCGGCAGGTTCGACGTCATCTCCTCGGCCTGCGGAGCTCGGCGCCCGAGCGTGGCCATGGCCTTGTCGATCGCACTCGAGACGTCGATGGTGCGCGCCGCCACGACATGGGGCTTGTCGAGCTCCCGAGCGACGTACGACGCCACGAACCGCTTGAGCTCGCCCTCGACGTTGGCGGCACGCTTGGTGATGGAGGCCCGGACACCCTGGGCCTGCACCCGCACCACGACCTGCTGTGCGGTCGGCGGGGTCACGTCGAGGACGATCGCCAGGTCCCGGCGGGCGCGCGCGGTCAGCACCAGGGGGACGTGGATGTCGGCCACGAAGCGCTGGGTGTCCACGCCCAGGTCGATCGCGAACTCCAGCGTCACCGGCAGGTCGATGCGGAAGCTCACCGGGTCCTCACCCAGGCGGGCCCCCACCGCCTGGCCGATCGCGCCGGTCGCCCGGATCTTGACCACCCGGCCGGGACCGACCCCGAGGGGGCCGACGTCGATGGGCTGACCGGCCAGCACGTTGATGCCCGCCAGCACCCGCTCGGCGGAGACCGCGCTGCGGAAGAACGCGACGCCCCAAGCGGCGTAGTCGACGACGTCGTCGCTCATGCGCGCTCAGTCGTCCGGGTCGTCGAGGCGGGCCAGCCAGGTGGCCAGCCGCTCGACGGCCGTCTCGAACTCCGGGTGGGTGTCGGTGAACTCCTGCAGCCGGTCGGCGACCCACGCCAGGGTGACTTCCTCGTCACCCCGGCGCTTCTCGAGCTCCTCGATGCCGCGATCGGTGAAGTACATGCCCCTCCGATCAGGCGAACGCCCGGTCGAGCAGGTCCTTCTGCTCGGCCGCGTGCCGCTTGACGGTGCCCACCGACGGCGAGCTGGAGGCGGTGCGGGTGATGCCCTCCACCTGGGCGTCGACCTCGGGCCAGACGTTGAGCGCGTAGTTGGGCCACGGTCCCATGTTGACCGGCTCGTCCTGCACCCAGCGCACACCCTTGAGGTGGGGGTAGCGCGCGATCTCGGCCCTGATGTCGTCGATCGGGTGCGGGTAGAGCTGCTCGACACGGGCGATGGCGAAGCGCTCGGGGTTCTCCCGCTTGGCGCGGTCGACCATGAGGTCCCAGGTCACGCGACCCGAGCAGACCAGCAGGGTGTCGACCTTCTCGGGGTCGGCGTCCGCGTCACCGATGAAGGGGCGGAAGGAGCCCGAGGTGAAGTCGGCCGGCTGCGAGGCGGCCTCCTTGCGCTTGAGCATCGACTTGGGCGTGAAGACGATGAGCGGTCGGTGCTTCTCACCCAGCGAGTGGCGACGCAGCAGGTGGAAGTACGACGCCGGCGTGGACGGCTGGGCCACCACGAAGGCCTCGTCGGCCGCCATCGTCATGAAGCGCTCGATGCGCGCCGACGAGTGGTCGGGCCCCTGGCCCTCGTAGCCGTGGGGGAGGAGCAGCACGACACCGGACTCCTGGCGCCACTTGGTCTCGCCCGAGGAGATGAACTCGTCGATGACCGTCTGCGCGCCGTTGACGAAGTCGCCGAACTGCGCCTCCCACAGCACCAGCGCCTCGGGACGAGCCACGGAGTAGCCGTACTCGAAGCCGAGGGCGGCGTACTCGGAGAGCAGCGAGTCGTAGATGTAGAACCGGGCCTGGTCCTCGGTGAGCGAGGACAGGGGAGTCCACTCGTCGGCGTTCTTGCGGTCGATGATCGTGGCGAAGCGGGACACGAACGTGCCGCGGCGCGAGTCCTGGCCGGCCAGTCGCACCGGGCGGCCGTCCATCAGCAGCGAGCCGAACGCGAGGATCTCGCCGGTGCCCCAGTCGATCGGGCCGCTCGTGATGGCGGCAGACCGGCGCTGGAGCTGCGGCATCACCTTGGGGTGGACCGTGAAGTCGTCCGGCGGGGTGACGTAGCTGTCCGCGATCCGCTTCAGGACCTCCGGGGTCACCGCGGTCGAGAAGTCGCCGGCCGGCTTGTC
>NZ_JANNML010000214.1:0-6776 GCF_031397825.1 Nocardioides sp. | reverse complement strand
CGGCATCGGGGACGAGATGGGCGACGTGGGCCAGGCGATCCAGCGCGCCGAGGACAAGACCGCCCAGATGCAGGCCCGCGCCGGCGCCATCGACGAGCTCATCGCCTCCGGCGCCCTCGACGATGCCTCGACGGTCAACGCCGGCGACGACATCGCTCGCGAGCTCGAGGCCATGAGCTCGCAGGCCGACGTGGAGACCGAGCTCGCCCGCCTCAAGGGGCTCTCGGCACCCGCCGCCCCCGAGGCGATCGCGCCGGGCGAGCCGCAGGCCGACGACGAGCAGCCGCGCTGACGTCGGACCGCCGGGCCTCACCGCGCTGACGGGAGCCGCTCAGCAAACGCTTGGGAAGGCCGGGGAGACTGGATCCATGGCTCGCTCTCGGTTCGTCGGTGACAAGGGGCTCACTGCCCGCATGACGCTCGTGATGTTCCTGCTCGGTGGCCTGTTCGTCGTCCTGGTGGTCGGCCTCGCGTCTGCCGTCGGCGGCGGCCTCGGGATCGTCATCGGCCTGGCCGGCATCGGCATCGCGGTCTACCAGTGGTCGCGCTCCGACAAGATCGCGATGCGGGCGATGGGTGCCCGCGAGGTCACCCCCGAGCAGGCCCCCGAGCTGCACGGCATGATCGACCGGCTCTGCGCCCTGGCCGACATGCCCAAGCCCCGCGTCGGGATCGCAGACACCCACGTGCCCAACGCCTTCGCGACCGGGCGCTCGCCCGACCGCGCCGTCGTCTGCGTCACCACCGGGATCCTCCAGGTGCTCACGGCCGAGGAGCTCGAGGGCGTGCTGGCCCACGAGCTCTCCCACGTCGCCCACCGCGACGTGCTGGTGATGACCGTCGCCTCGTCGGCCGGCATCGCCGCAGGCATGCTCACCCAGGGCGCCCAGTACGGCGGTCTCGGCCTCCTCGGCGGTCGTCGCGACAACAACAACGGGCTGCCCGTCTGGCTCGTGGTGCTCGTCGTGAGCCTGGTCGTCTACGCCGTGAGCTTCGTGCTCCTGCGCCTGCTCTCGCGCTACCGCGAGATGTCGGCCGACCGCGCGGGTGCCTACCTCACGATGAACCCCGGTGCCCTGGCCTCGGCCCTGCAGAAGATCACCGGGGAGATGAACACCATCCCCGAGCGCGACCTGCGTCAGGTCAGCGCGGCGAGTGCGCTGTGCATCGCCCCGGCGATCCGCGGCGTCTCGCTGCGCACCCTCTCCTCGACCCACCCCTCGTTGGAGAAGCGGCTCGAACAGCTCGCCCGGATCCAGGCCGAGCTGGGCCGGCCGACGGTCTGATGGCCGGCTTCTGGCAGTCGATCACCGGCCGGTCCCGGCCCAAGCAGGCTGACCTCGACGCGCTCTTCCTGGTGCCGAGCGCCGCCATCACGCTGCAGACGGCGGCCGGGCTGATGCCGACCGGCACCGGCTCGGTCTGCTACCGGGCGGCTCGGGGTGCGGGGTTCGCCGACACCCAGACCGACGTCCTGGAGCTCATCCGCGGCGCCGCCGACGCACCCCGGGTCGACCTCACCAGTGACGAGTTCGGCTTCACCTGGCTGACCGTGCACCGCGAGCCCGACGACACCGGCGGCCTGTGCACCGACCTCCACGCGGTCAACACGACGCTCGAGCTGGAGGGATTCGGGCCGTCCCTGCTGTGCTCGACGGTCCCGTTCGAGGACTCCGCGGGTCGTCGCGTGGCGCTGGTCTACCTCTACAAGCAGGCCTCGTTCTATCCGTTCGCCCCCGGCGCGGGGCAGAGGCGCGACACGCTCCTCGAGCTCCAGGTCGGGGAGACCCTCGCCGCCGAGATCCCCGTCGAGAAGGACAAGTCGCGCTGGTTGGCCCTGTGGGGCGCGCCCGGGCTCTGAGCCCCGGCAACGCCGTCGTACGCCTGCGCGGGCCAACAGGGAGGTGCAAGAATCAGGTCGTGACGATGACCGCCGACCACCAGCGCCGCGCCTCCCACATCGCCGCGTACGACGTGCTCGACGGGCCACCACGCCGCGACCTGCTCGCCGTGGTCGAGCTCGCCGCCAACATCTGCGACGTGCCGATGGCGACGATCAACCTGATCACCGACGTGGCCCAGCACCAGGTCGCGACCGTCGGCTTCGACGCGTCGGTGTGCCGCCGCGAGGACTCGATGTGCGCGGCCGTGCTCGACGCCGACACCCCCATCGTGGTGGCCGACGCCAGCCTCGACGACCGTTTCAGTGACAACCCGTTCGTCACCGGGGCGATCGGCAACGTGCGGTTCTACGCCTCCCACAAGCTGATCACCCCGGCCGGGGTCAGCATCGGCACCCTGTGCGTCTTCGACACCGAGCCGCGCACCATGGACGCGAGCCAGGTGGCCGCGCTGGCGACGCTCGCCGAGCGGGTCGTCGACATCCTCGAGCTGTCCCTGCGCAGCCGCGTCCTGGCCACCACACTGGCCGAGGTGGAGGCGATGCGCGACGAGCTGAGCGTCTCCAACGACCGGCTGGCGTCGTTCGCCGGGCAGGTGAGCCACGACCTCAAGACGCCGTTGACCAGTGTGACGATGTCCCTGCAGCTGATCCGCGAACAGCTCAGGGCCGAGGGCAACACCAAGGACGCGGCGTGGCTGATCGAGCGGGCGCTCAGCGGCTCGGACCGCATGGCGACCCTGATCGACGACGTCCTCGGCTTCGCCAAGCTCGGCGGCACGCTCAACGTCAGCAGCGTCGACCTCGGCGACGTGCTGACCGAGGTGCTCGTCGACCTCGGCGGGGCGTTGACGGGAGTCTCGACCAGCATCGAGACCCTCCCGACCGTGAAGGGCGACGCCGTCCAGCTGCGGGCGGTGCTCCAGAACCTCCTCAGCAACGCCGGCAAGTTCCGCGCCACCGACCGCACCCCGCGCATCGAGATCAGCTCGCGCCGTCGCGGCGCCGTGTGGCGCGTCGAGATCACCGACAACGGCCCCGGGGTCCCGGAGGCCGAGCGCCAGCGCGTCTTCGAGCCCCTGGCCCGCGCGACCGAGGCCGTCGAGGGGTTCGGCATCGGTCTTGCGACCTGTCGTCGGGTCATCCAGGCGCACCACGGCCGCATCGGCCTGGACGCCGCCCGCGGCGGTGGGACCGTCGCGTGGTTCGAGCTCCCGGCCTGAATTGCCAGGCTGCGACCGGCCGACTCAGTCGCGGTGCGACTTGCCGGGCAGGTCGAGCATCCGCTGCAGCGCGACGAGGGCGTCGCGCTCGGTGTCGTCGTCGACGTCGATCTGGTTGACGACGACACCGTTGACCAGCGACTCCAGCGCCCACACCAGGTGGGGAAGGTCGATGCGGTTCATCGTGGAGCAGTAGCAGACGTTCTTCTCGAGGAACACGATGTTCTTGTCGGGGTGGGCGTTGGCGAGCCGCTTCACGAGGTTGAGCTCGGTGCCGATCGCCCAGGTGGAGCCGGCGGGCGCCGCCTCGATGGTCTTGATGATGAACTCGGTCGACCCGACCAGGTCGGCCTTGAGCACGACCTCGTGGGTGCACTCGGGGTGCACGAGGATCTGGATGTCCGGGATCGTCTCGCGCAGCTTGTCGACGACCTGCGGCGTGAAGCGGCCGTGGACCGAGCAGTGCCCCTTCCACAGGATCATGGTGGCGTCGCGCAGCTGCTCGACGGTGAGGCCGCCGTGGGGCTTCTGGGGGTCCCAGACGACGCAGTCGTCGAGGGTGTAGCCCATCTTGAGCACGGCGGTGTTGCGGCCGAGGTGCTGGTCGGGGAAGAAGAGGATCTTGCCGCCGCCCTCGAGGTGCGCCTTCTGGTCGAAGGCCCACTCGAGCGCCACCTCGGCGTTGGAGGAGGTGCACACGACGCCGCCGTTGCGGCCGCAGAACGCCTTGATGTCGGCGCTGGAGTTCATGTAGGTGACCGGCACGACGGCGTCCTGGACGCCAGCCTCGGCGAGCGCGTCCCAGGCGTCCTCCACCTGGGTCAGGACGGCCATGTCGGCCATCGAGCAGCCGGCGGCCAGGTCGGGCAGCACGACCTTCTGGTGCGGCCCGGTCAGGATGTCGGCCGACTCGGCCATGAAGTGCACGCCGCAGAAGACGATGTACTCCGCCTCGGGCCGCCCGGCCGCGTCGCGCGCCAGCTTGAAGGAGTCGCCGGTGACGTCGGCGAACTGGATGACCTCGTCGCGCTGGTAGTGGTGGCCCAGCACGAACACCTTGTCGCCCAGGGCCTCCTTGGCGGCGCGGGCGCGCTCGACCAGGGCAGGGTCCGAGGCGGCCGGCAGGTCGCCGGGGCACTCCACGCCGCGCTCGGCGCCGAGGTCGGTGCCGCGGCCCAGCGGCAGGAGGGGCAGGTCGACGGTCGTCATGTCACGATCCTAGTTCGCTCGGCGGACCCCTCAGAGGAGGGCACCGTTGTGAACGTACGGCGACGGGGGCGCCATTCCCCGCAGCCCGAGGTAGCCCTCCTGGTGGAGCTCGAGGCGCGCGGCCAGTCCGACGTCGATCGCCCACTCGTTGGCGGCGGTGAGGTGGTGCACGGTCTGCTCGGGCCCCCCGTCGGCCATCGCGGCCCACAGCAGTCGGGCCGCTGCGGTGCGATTGGTCGCAGCCAGCAGCTGGACGCTGCCGTCCGGGGCGAGGTAGGCGTAGCCGGAGCCGGTCGTGGCGTCGGAGACGATCGGTCGCCACAGGTGCTGCATCAGCGGGTGGTCGACCCCGTGGGCGGCGCCTCGCACCTGACGGTCGATCGAGTTCATCAGGTCGGTGTCGCCTGCGGTCCCCTCCCGCACCTTGTCGACGACCGGGATGGCCGAGCGGTCCACGGTCCCGGTGAGGTGCATCTGCGGGTGGAGCGAGAAGCCCGCCAGCCGGTAGCGACGCACGGCCTTCGGGTCGCCGCTCGACGAGAGCATCCCGCGCAGGCACCCCCGCCCGTGCTGCAGCGCCGCGTCGAGCAGCACCCGGCCGAGGCCCTGCAGCCCCGGCCGCACGGCGTACGTCGCGAGGCACCAGGTCCTGTCGCGCACGAAAGAGGTCGCCATCCCGATCATGCCGCCCTCGTCGTCGGCGACCCAGCAGCCGCCGGGGTCGGTCTCGAGGACGTGGCGTGTGCGCAGGATCCACGCCTCGCTCCGCGCCGGGGAGCGCAGCTGCGGGGCCGGCCGGTCGCGGCGGGTGGTGCGCTGGTCGAGCTCGAGGAAGCTCTCGGCGCTCAGGCGCTCGGCGGCGGGCACGTCGTCGGGCAGCATCGGCCGGATCGTCACCTCGCTCATGGGAAGACCCTAGGTGTGGGCAGTCGGTGGGGTCGGACAGGATGGCGGCATGCGAGTCCTGGTGGCGCCCGACAAGTTCGCGGGCACGTTGACCGCCGTCGAGGCGGCCGACGCGATCGCCGCGGGCTGGCGCCGCCACTCGCCCGACGACGAGCTCGACCTGGCCCCCATGGCCGACGGTGGTCCGGGCTTCGTCGACGTCCTGCACGCCAGCCTCGGGGGCGAGCTCAGTGCGATCACCGTCGAGAGCCCCTTCGGGACCCCGGTCCCCGCGACGGTGCTCGTGGTCGGCGACACGGCCTACGTCGAGACCGCGCAGGCTTGCGGGCTCCACCTGACCAAGGGCGAGGGCGTCGAGTTCGCCACCACGATCGGGGTCGGGGAGCAGCTGATCGCCGCGCTCGGCACGGGGGTCGGGCGGATCGTCGTCGGTCTCGGTGGCAGCGGCACCAACGACGGGGGGGCCGGGCTGCTCGAGGCGCTCGGAGCCGTCAGCGAGACGCCCCTGGGGTGCGGACCGATCGGCTTCCCCGGCATCACGAGCGTGGACCTCGAGCCCGCTCGGCGGCGGTGTGCCGGCGTGGAGCTGGTCGCCGCGACCGACGTCGACATCCCGCTCACCGGGCTCTTCGGGGCGACCAAGACGTTCGGACCGCAGAAGGGTCTCGCCGAGGAGCGCCTGGTGGTGGTCGACGGCTGGCTGGAGGAGCTCGCGACCGCCACCGACCGTCGTACGTCGTTGGAGAAGGGGGCCGGAGCCGCCGGCGGGCTCGGCTTCGCCCTGATGCTGCTCGGCGCCACCCGCACTCCCGGGATCGATCTGGTCGTCGACGCCGTCGACCTGCACGAGCGAGCCCGGCGCGCCGACCTCGTCATCACCGGTGAGGGTGCGTTCGACTTCTCCAGCCGCTCCGGCAAGGTGCCCTACGGCGTCGCGCAGGTCGCCGAGCAGGCCCTGCGGCCCTGTGTGGCGCTGGCCGGGCAGGTCCTGGTCGGCTCGCGCGAGATGCGCGCCCTCGGGGTGGAGTCGGCCTACTCGCTGGTCGACCTCGTGGGGGAGGAGCGCGCCTTCGCCGACCCCGCCGGCTCGTTGGCCGACCTCGCGGCGCGGGTGGCGCGCACCTGGTCGCACTGAGCGGGGGAACCGGCTCGGGATGAGGCCAGCCTCACCTCGGTGAGGGCGAGGAATATCCCCAGGTGTGCGACCATTGACCTAGGTAACACACCCGCACCACGGACTTGGGAGTCATCACATGACCGAGCAGCTCGAGACCACCGAAGAGCGCCGCACCGACCAGATCAACCTGAGCTCGGTCGCGGCCGGCAAGGTGAAGAGCCTCCTCGAGCAGGAGGGTCGCGACGACCTGCAGCTGCGGATCTCCGTCCAGCCCGGCGGCTGCAGCGGCCTGCGCTACCAGCTCTTCTTCGACGAGCGCACCCTCGACGGTGACGTCGTCACGTCCTTCGACGAGGTCAACGTGGTCGTCGACCGGATGAGCGTGCCCTACCTCAACGGCGCGATGATCGACTTCGTCGAC
>NZ_JANNML010000136.1:0-20329 GCF_031397825.1 Nocardioides sp. | reverse complement strand
CGCCACGGGTGAAGCTCGACGAGACCGTGGCCGGTGTCGATGCCGAGCCGGTGCCGGACCCCCAGGCGGGGCAGAACGTGGACCAGCACCGAGCCCTGCGAGACGACTGACTCAGCGCGGCAGCCGGAGATCCTCGACCGGCGACCCGCCGACGAGGTGCTCGTCGACGATGCGGCGGGCGGCGGCCGGGTCGACGGCGCCGTACCAGACGTCGTCGGGCTGGACCGTGAGGACGGGAGCCTGGTTGCAGGGCAGCTGGCAGCCGGTGTGGGTGACGAGCACGTCGTCGTCGCCGAGGTCGCGCGCCATGAGGGCGAGGACGAGGGCCTCGGCGGTGCGGTCGGAGCCGAGGGCGGTGCAGCGCGGGCCGCGGCAGACGAGGACCTGGTGGCGATGCGCGGTGACTGCCTCCCAGGCCGAGGAGGTGAGGCCGGGCTCGGCGCCGGTGAGCGCCCGGACCTCCCCGAGCGTCGCAGTCAGCGCAGCGGCGTCCAACGAGCCCAGCAGCCGTGTCGCGACGTCGACGTCGGGCCGGTGGCCGGCGCGCCGGCGACACCAGTGGGCGGCGACGCGGCGCAGCCAGGAGGCGGCGGGGGCGAAGGTGCCCAGGCTGACACCGACGAGCACGACGCGGGTGGCGCCGGCGTCGGCGAGCCGGTCGAGCTCGCGGGAGAGCGAGGGGTCGCCCAGCTGCAGGAAGGCCACGTCGGCGCCGACCTCGTCTGCCAGCGACCGAAGCCCGGCACGAGCATCGACCTCGCGCACGGACATCCCGACGAGCAGCGTGGCCTCGCCCATGGCGTCCCCCTCCGGTCTTGGTAGCCTGCCGGTGCCAGTCAACCCTGTGGCGACACAGGGCAGGGAACCCGGTGTGAATCCGGGGCTGACGCGCAGCGGTGTGGGTGACGGGCGAGGCACCTGCCGAGAGGCAGAGCCACTGGAGCAACCGGGTGACCGGTCTCCGGGAAGGCGTCTCGTCCCGCGTGATCCCGAGTCCGAAGACCTGCTGGCCCTTGCGGTGACCGCCGCCGGGTCGACGCGGGCCTCGCGATCCAGGCTCGGACCTCACGAGGACCGCCCATGGCCACCACCCGTAGCCGCACCCGCCCGGACCGCTGCCCCGGCGCCCTGCGCCCCTGGATCGCCGACGACGGTGCGCTGGTCCGCCTGCGGCTCGTCGGCGGCCACCTGCCGCGGCCGGCGCTGGAGGAGCTGCTCCGCATCGCCGAGGAGTACGGCGACGCGCGGGTGCACCTCACCTCCCGCGCCAACGTCCAGCTGCGCGGTCTCCCGCACGAGGACGGCGCCCTGCCGACGGATCTGCTCGAGCGGCTCGTCGCCACAGGGCTGCTGCCGAGCCTGACCCACGAGCTGGTCCGCAACATCGTCGTCTCACCGCTGACCGGCAGCGTGACCGGAGGAAGCACCGACCTGCGCCCCGTGGCCGCCGCCCTCGACGCGGGTCTGTGCGCGGAGCCCCTGCTCGGCAACCTCTCGGCACGCTTCCTCTTCGTGCTCGACGACGGGCGCGGCGACGTGCTCGACCGCGAGTGCGACCTCGGGCTGGTCGCGCTGGACGAGTGCACCGCCCAGCTGCGCGTCGGCCCGTCCTGGGGGCCGGTCGTCGACCTCGACGAGGCGCCCGCCGCCCTGCTCGACCTGGCTCGCGCGTTCGTCCGCGTGCGGGGTGACGGACCCGACGCACCGTGGCACCTGGCCGAGCTCGAGCTGCCCCTCGTCGCGCCCCACGACCCCGACCCCCGACTGCCCGTCGCCTCCACAGCCCCCGCCCCGGGCCCCCATCTCCAGGACGACGGACGTCAGACCCTGCACGTCCTCTGCCCCGACGCGAGCATCGGGCGCCACCTGCACCTGCCCGGCGACGGGCCGGTCGTCGTCACGCCGTGGCGCAGCGTCGTCGTGCCGGACCTCCCCCCTGAGCGGCAGACGGAGCGCCCGTCGCGCCACTACGCCTACGTCGACCGGGGGGCCGCGATCTACGCCGACTCCTTCGCGACGATCCGCGCCGAGGGCAGCTTCGACCACCTGCCGGCCGACGCGGAGAAGGTCGCGGTGCGGATGGTCCACGGCACCGGGCTGGTCGACCTGGCCCGCGACCTGGTGATCCACCGCGACCTCGTCCGTGCCGCCCGCGACGCGCTCGAGCGCGGCGCCCCGATCCTCACCGACGCGCACATGGTCGCCTCGGGCGTGACCCGTGCACGGCTGCCGCGCGACAACGACGTCGTGTGCCTGCTGCGGGACCCGGCGGTCCCGGCCCTGGCGGCGGCCTGGGAGACCACGCGATCCGCCGCCGCCCTCGGGCTCTGGGGCGATCGCCTCGGCGGCGCCGTCGTCGCGATCGGCAACGCCCCGACCGCCCTCTTCCACCTGCTCGAGATGCTCCTGGACGGAGCGCCCCCGCCGGCCGCGATCATCGGTTGCCCGGTCGGCTTCATCGGCGCCGCCGAGTCCAAGGACGCGCTGGCGAGCTTCGCCGACGAGCACGGGATCGACGTACCCTTCCTCACCGTGCGGGGGCGCCGCGGCGGTTCCGCGATGACCGCCTCGGCCCTCAACGCCCTGGCCCAGGAGCGCGAATGAGCACCGCCGCCGGCACACCAGGACACCTCTACGGCGTCGGCCTCGGCCCCGGCGACCCCGAGCTGGTGACCCTCAAGGCGGCGCGCCTGATCGCCGCCGCCGACGTCGTCGCCTTCCACGCCGGCGTCGGCAAGGAGTCCAACGCCCGCCGCATCGCCGCCGACCTGATCCCGGCGACGGCGGTCGAGGAGGAGCTGCGCTACCCCGTCACGACGGGCACGACCGACCATCCCGGTGGCTACAACGGGGCGCTGGCCGACTTCTACGAGGAGTGCGCGCAACGCCTCGGCGCGCACCTCGAGGCCGGCCGCACCGTGGTCGTGCTGGCCGAGGGCGACCCGCTGTTCTACGGCTCGTTCATGTATCTCCACGACCGCCTCGCCGACCGCTTCCCCACCGAGATCGTCCCGGGCGTCCCGGCCTTCGTCGCCGCGACCGCCACCGTGGCGGCCCCACTGGTGCGCCAGACCGACGTGCTCACCGTCCTGCCCGGCACCCTGCCCGAGCCCGAGCTCGCGCGCCGCCTGGCCGACACCGACGGCGCGATCATCATGAAGCTCGGGCGCACCTTCCGCGCCGTCCGCTCGGCGCTGGCACAGGCCGGGCGCCTCGACCACGCGATGTACGTCGAGCGCGCCTCGATGCCCGCCGAGCGCTGGCTGCCGGTGGTCGACGTCGATCCCGACACCGTCCCCTACTTCTCGCTGATCGTGGTCACCGGAGACTCCCGCAACGGCCGGCGCGCCCGGTCGGCGGTGGAGCCACAAGCGCTCCCCACCACGGCCACGGCCACCACCACCGAGCCCGCCGAGCTCCTCGTCGTCGGTCTCGGGCCGGGCCCGGACGACTGGCTGACCCCCGAGGTGACGGCCGCACTGGCGGGGGTCGACCACGTCGTCGGCTACGCGCCCTACGTCCACCGGGTGCCCCAGCGCCCCGGCCTGCAGCGTCACGCCAGCGGCAACACCGTCGAGGTCGACCGGGCCCGACTCGCGCTCGACCTGGCCCGGGCCGGCGAGCGGGTCGCCGTCGTCTCCGGGGGTGACGCGGGCGTGTTCGGCATGGCCTCGGCCGTCTTCGAGGCCGCCGAGGACCGGCTCTACGACGACGTGCGGGTGCGGGTGCTGCCCGGGCTGAGCGCGGTGCAGGCAGTGGCCGCGAGGGCCGGTGCCCCGATCGGGGCGGACTTCGCGGTGATGAGCCTCAGCGACCGGCTCAAGCCGTGGCCCGTGATCGAGCAGCGGCTGCGGGCGGTCGCGGAGGCCGACCTGGTGCTCGCGATCTACAACCCCGCGTCACGATCCCGCGTCGACCAGGTGGCGCACGCCCGCAAGCTGCTGCTCGAGCACCGCTCCCCCGACACGGTCGTGGTCGTGGGCCGCGACGTCGGCCGGGCCGAGGAGTCGTTGTCCGTCACCACGCTGGGCGACCTCGACACCGACAGCATCGACATGAAGTGCCTGCTGCTCGTCGGCGCCACGAGCACGCGGGTCAGCCGCGCCGGACGGGTATGGACTCCGCGCTACGTGGGAGAACCAGCCGTGGATCAGGTGGAGACGAGCACGACCGGCTCGTCCTGACCGTCCCAGGTGCCGGTGAGGACGGCCCCGTCGGCGGGCTGCTCGGCCTCGAGGACGTGGTGGAAGCGCAGCGGCTCGTCGACGGGGTCACCGGAGCCTGCGACGACCACGCTGGGCTCGCGGGTCTGGATCATGCCGTCGACCTCGATGATCTCGATGGCACCTGCCTGACCCTCCTCGATCGCGGCGGCGAAGGCCTCGAGCAGGACCGGGTCCTGGGTGCCGTCGTAGATCCAGCGCTCGCCGAGCGCCGAGTGCTGCATGGTGGTGACCAGCGCGTCCTCGAGCTCCTCGACCGGGGCACCGCGGTAGGTCAGCGGGACCTGGACGACCAGGCCGGTGCCGTCGGTCGCGAGCAGGGTCTCGATGCCGACCTCGTCCTCGGGGTCGTCGAAGCGGTAGCCGCCGATCATGCTCAGCGGACCCGCCAGCGGCGGGCACCAGTCCTGCTGCGGCACCCAGGCCTGGAGCAGCTCGAGCTTGGTCGGCGTGATCGTCGCGCGGTGGAGGAGTGCCATCGGGCCAGCCTAGAACTCAGGGGCGGCGCTCGGTCGAGCGGTCACGGGCCGGGTCGTAGAGGTAGGACTCGCCGCCCCCGGCCGGGTCGAGCACCCGCCCGACCAGGATCACCGCCGCCTGGCGCAGCCCCGCATCCTCGACCCGGTCGGCGATGTCGGCCAGCGTGCCGCGCAGGACCCGCTCGTCGGGCTGGCTCGCGCGGTAGACCACCACCACCGGGCAGTCCGCGCCGTAGTCGTCGACCAGGGACGCCGCCACCTCCCGCGCCCGGGCGGTCGCGAGGTGCAGCACCAGGGTCGCGCCCGTGGCGGCGAAGGCCTCCAGCGTCTCCCCGGACGGCATCGCGGTCGAGCGGGCCTGCGCGCGGGTCAGCACCACCGACTGGGTCATCAGCGGCACGGTGAGCTCGCGCCCCACCAGCGCCGCCGCGGCCGCGTAGGCCGGCACGCCGGGCGTCACGTCCCACGGCACCTGCGCCGCGTCGAGGCGGCGGGTCTGCTCGAAGAGCGCGGAGTAGAGCGACGGGTCGCCCGACGCGAGACGCACGACGTCGGCACCCGCGGCCTGCGCCTCCACCATCACGGCCGTCATCTGGTCGAGGTCGAGGTCCTGGGTGTCGACGAGCCGCGCGTCGGGGCGGCAGTGGCCGAGCACCTCGGCGTCGAGGTAGGTGCCGGGGTAGAGCACCACGTCGGCCGCGGCGAGCATCCGCGCCGCGCGCACGGTGATCAGGTCGGCGGCACCGGGGCCGGCCCCGACGAAGTGCACGGTCATGCGGTCCACGCCCACTGGGTCACGGCGCGCGCGGGCGTCCAGCCGGTGAAGGTGCCGATCGGCTCGGCGTGCTCGATCGAGATCCGGGTCAGCTCGCCGCCGAGCTCGGTGTGGAGCCGTGCCAGGAGTGCCTCGGTCTCGATCGTCACGCCGTGGACGACCAGCCGGCCTCCGGGGGCCAGGGCATCGCGACAGGCCTCGATGACGCCGGCACGCGTGGCACCACCGCCGACGAAGATCGCATCGGGTTTCTCCAGCCCTGCCAGGGACTCGGGCGCTGCCCCGGTCACCACCTCGAGCCCGGGTACGCCGAGGCGCGCGGCGTTGCGGGCCACGCGCGCCGCCCGCTCGGGGTGCTGCTCGACCGCGACCGTGCGACAGGTCGGGTGGGCCAGCGCCCACTCGATGCCCACCGAGCCGGCGCCGGCGCCGACGTCCCACAGCAGCTGGCCGGGTTGGGGCATCAGCCGCGCGAGCGCGCTGGCGCGCAGGTCGCGCTTGGTCAGCTGTCCGTCGTGCTCGTAGGCGTCGTCGGGCAGGCCGGCGGCCCAGGACCGCACGACCGGACCGTCGAGGTCGAGCGCGAGGACGTGCAGGGGCGACACCTCCTCGGGCCGCACGGCGCTCCAGGACCGGGCCAGCCCCTCGACCCGCGACTCGGAACTCGACCCGAGGTCGCCGAGTGCGGTCATGCGGGTCGCGCCGAAGCCCGCGCCGACCAGCAGCGCCGCCACGACGGACGGAGTCGTGGGGTCCGAGGAGAGCACCAGGAGACGGCTCCCGGGGGTGAGGAAACGCAACAGGGACTGGGGATCGCGGCCCACCAGGCTCACGAGCGTCACCGACTCCGACGGCCAGCCCATCCGCGCGCCGGCCAGCGCGACCGACGACAGCGCAGGGTGCAGCTCGACCGCGTCGCGACCGAGCAGGTCGAGCAACGTGGTGCCGATCCCGGAGACCAACGGGTCGCCGGAGGCGAGCGCGACGACCGAGTGGTCGGCGTACTCCTCCAGGAGGGGCAGCAAGCCCTCCCGCAACGGCGACGGCCAGGCGCGTCGCACCTGTCCTGCTCGGGGCGGGACGAGCTCGAGATGACGCGTCCCACCGAGCAGCACGTCAGCGGCTTTCACCAGCCCCTGCTGGTGATCGGCCACTCCGGACCAGCCGTCGGCACCGATGCCGACGACCGTGATGCGTCGGGTCGGGCCGTGGCCGAGAGCCGGCAGGACGTGGTCGCGGAGCAGGGGCGCGAGCGGCACGTCGACCTCGCCGCGCGCCACCGCGGCCGGGTCCAGCCAGAGCAGCTCGGCGATCTCGGCTGCGGCGCGGGGCTCCCCCGGCAGGTCGGCGGTGAAGACGCTCGACTCGACGCGCCTCCCGGGCTCGTTGGCGGCCACGGCGACCCAGTGGCCGAGCGGCTCGACGTCGCTCACCTCGAGCCCGATCTCCTCGCGCACCTCGCGGATCGCGGCGGCCGCGGCGGACTCCCCGGCCTCGAGCTTGCCGCCGGGCAGCATGAAGCGGTCGGTGCCCTGCTTGCGCACGGCCAGCACCCGGCCGGACTCGTCGCGGAAGCAGACGGCGGCCACGACGATCGGGCGGGAGACTGACACGGAGCAGGACGCTAGCGCGTGGACCCTCGTGCAGGTCCCCCGCCGTGGTCGCTAGCCTGAGCCACGACAGGCACGAGGTGCCCCGACGACCAGCCCCCACGGTGGTCCGACGGGAGAATCTGGGAAGCCGGTGAGATTCCGGCACAGGCCCGCTGCGGTGACCCCTCGGGGAAGTCCGAAGACCGGCCTCGCGCCACATATCCGTTGGCGGACGAGCGGGAGCCTCCCATGCCACAGCACTACCCCTTTTCTGCCGTCGTCTCCTCCGGCGGCCCGGACGACCCGACGGCCCTGGACCCGATGGCCCTGGCCCTGGTCCTCACCACCATCTCCCCCGGAGTCGGCGGCGTCCTCGTGCGCGGCGAGAAGGGCACGGCCAAGTCGACGATCGTGCGTGCGCTCGCCGCGGTGCTGCCGCCGATCGACGTCGTCGCCGGTGACCGGTTCTCCACCGACCCGGCCGAGCCGCACCCCCGCTCGCCCGACGGTCCCTTCGCCGCCGACGCCCCGACCGAGACCCGCCCCGTGCGCCTGGTGGAGCTGCCGGTCGGCGCGACGGAGGACCGGGTCCTGGGCTCGCTGCACCTGGAGCGGGCGCTGAGCGAGGGCAAGGCGGAGTACGAGCCCGGCCTGCTGGCCCGCGCCCACCGCGGCGTGCTCTACGTCGACGAGGTCAACCTGCTCCACGACCACCTCGTCGACCTGCTCCTCGACGCGGCCGCGATGGGCCGCTCCACCGTCGAGCGCGACGGGGTCTCCGTCGAGCACGACGCGCGCTTCGTGCTCGTCGGCACGATGAACCCCGAGGAGGGCGAGCTGCGACCGCAGCTCCTCGACCGCTTCGGGCTCACCGTCGAGGTCGCCGCCCCGCGCGACCCCGTGGTGCGGATGGCGGTCGTGCGCCGCCGGATGGCCTTCGACGCGGACCCGGTCGGCTTCGCGGCGTCGTACGCCGAGGCGGAGCGCGCCCTCACCGAACGGATCGCGACGGCGCAGCGGCTCGTCGCGCACGTCGAGCTGACCGACGCCGCGCTGCTCACGATCGCGGAGGTCTGCGCAGCCTTCGACGTCGACGGGATGCGCGCCGACATCGTCACCGCCCGCGCGGCCGTCGCCCACGCGGCCTGGCACGCCCGCACCTCGGTGACCCGCGCCGACATCCGTGCCGCAGCCCTCCTGTCCCTCCCGCACCGCCGGCGCCGCAACCCCTTCGACGCCCCCGGCCTCGACGAGGACCTCCTCGACCAGCTCCTCGGCGACGACGAGCCGGAGCCCCCCGAGCCACCCAACCCCGAGCCGACCGAGCCGGAGCGGAGCGACGGCGAGGAAGGCGAGGCCGAGCAGAGCGAGAGCGAGGCAGCCGAGCGAAGCGATGGCGAGCCGAGCCAGCCCCAGCCGACCGGGGCCCCGAGCGGCTCGGGCGGGACGGACGCGCCCGCGGCGACCGGCACGCCGTACCGCGCGAAGCTCTTCACCGTCGCCGGCACGGGAGCCGGGGAGGCCGGCAGACGGAGCCGGGCGATCACCGCGTCGGGTCGTCGCATCGGCGCGACGAAACCGGCCGGCCCAGGAGCAGCAGGGGGCAGCATCGACCTGACCTCGACGATCCTGAGCGCGGCGCCGCACCAGCACGTGCGGGGCCGCACCCAGGGCCGCCTGCGGCTGGAGCGGGACGACCTCCGGGTCGCCACCCGTGAGGGCAAGGAGGCCAACCTGGTGCTCTTCTGCGTGGACGCGTCCGGCTCGATGGCGGCCCGCCGCCGCATGGAGCAGGTGAAGACCGCGATCCTGTCGCTGCTGCTCGACGCCTACCGCCGCCGCGACAAGGTCGGGCTGGTGACCTTCCGCGCGCACGGCGCGCAGGTCGCGCTGCCGCCGACGCACTCCGTCGACATCGCGGCGACCCGGCTGGAGCAGCTGCCCTCGGGCGGGCGCACCCCGCTCGCCGAGGGCCTCCTCGAGGCCGACCGGGTGCTGCGGCTCGAGCGGGTCCGCGACCCGCGCCGCCGCCCGCTCCTGGTCGTGGTGACCGACGGCCGTGCGACGCACGGTCCCGACGCGGTCGCGCGGTCGCGGCAGGCGGCCGGCCACCTGGCGAGCCAGGGCATCGCGAGCCTGGTGGTCGACTGCGAGAGCGGCTCCTTCCGGATGGGGCTGGCCGGCGAGCTCGCCCACCACCTCCGGGCCGAGCACGTGCCGATCGCCGAGGTCAGCGCGGCCGACCTCACCGGCGCCGTCCGTGAGCGGGTGGCCTGATGCCGCAGGGTCAGCCGAGCTCCGTGCCCGACGACGGGCTCACCACGCGCGAGCGGCGCCAGCAGCCGCTGCTGATGGTCCACACCGGTGATGGCAAGGGGAAGTCCACCGCCGCCTTCGGCCTCGCGATCCGAGCGTGGAACCAGGGCTGGGACGTCGGGGTCTTCCAGTTCGTCAAGTCCGCCAAGTGGCGCATCGGCGAGCAGACGGTGCTCGAGCGCCTCGGCGAGCTGCACCGCCAGACCGGCGAGGGCGGTCCGGTCGAGTGGCACAAGATGGGCGCCGGCTGGTCGTGGTCGCGCAAGGACGGCTCCGAGGCCGACCACGCCACCGAGGCCGCCGAGGGCTGGGCGGAGGTCAAGCGGCGCATCGCCGAGGAGCGGCACGACCTCTACGTGCTCGACGAGTTCACCTACCCGATGCAGTGGGGCTGGGTCGACGTCGAGGACGTGGTGGAGACCCTGTCGCAGCGCCCGGGTCGGCAGTACGTCGTGGTCACCGGCCGCCGCGCCGACGCCCGGCTCGTCGAGGCCGCCGACCTGGTCACCGAGATGACCAAGGTCAAGCACCAGATGGACCGCGGCCAGAAGGGCCAGCGGGGGATCGAGTGGTGACCCTCCCCCGGCTGGTCGTCGCCGCTCCCGCGTCCGGCCACGGCAAGACCACCGTCGCCACGGGGCTCATGGCCGCGCTGCGCCAGGCCGGGCACGTCGTCAGCGGCCACAAGGTCGGCCCCGACTACATCGACCCGGGCTACCACGCGCTCGCCACGGGGCGTCCCGGCCGCAACCTCGACCCGTTCATGGTCGGCGAGGAGCGACTGGTCCCGCTGCTCCTGCACGGCGCCCGCGGCGCCGACGTCGCCGTCGTCGAGGGCGTCATGGGCCTGTACGACGGGCAGATCGGCGGTCAGGGATTCTCGTCCACCGCGCACGTCGCGGCGGTCACCCGCACGCCGGTTGTGCTGGTCGTCGACGTGTCCCACGCGTCGCGCTCGATCGGCGCGGTCGTGCACGGCATGGCGACCTACGAGCGTGACGTCGACATCGTCGGCGTCGTCCTCAACAAGGTCGGCACCCCCCGGCACGCCACCGAGGTGCGCTCCGCGATCGCTCCCACCGGCATCCCGGTCCTGGGCGAGCTGCACCGCGACGACGGCATCAGTGCCCCGTCCCGCCACCTGGGGCTGGTGCCCGCGGAGGAGCGCGACGAGGCCGCCCACGCGCTCGACCTGCTCACCCGGCGCATCGCCGAGCGGGTCGACCTCGACCGGGTCCTCGAGCTGGCCCGCGCCGCGCCCGACCTCGACGAGGCGCCGTGGGACGCGACGCGCGAGGTCGCCGCGCCGACCACTCCCGCAGGGACGGCACGACCGGTCGTCGCGATGGCCGGCGGCCGCGCCTTCACGTTCCGCTACACCGAGACCGAGGAGCTGCTGCGCGCGGCGGGATGCGACGTCGTCACCTTTGACCCGCTCACCGACCCGGCGCTGCCCGCGGGCACGGCCGGGATCTACCTCGGCGGAGGTTTCCCCGAGGTCCATGCCACGGATCTCAGCGCCAACGTCGCGCTGCTCGGAGCCCTGAAGCAGGCCGTCGCCGACGGGGTCCCGACGGTCGCCGAGTGCGCCGGCCTGCTCTACCTGTGCCGGACCGTCGACGACGCGGCGATGATCGGCGCGCTGCCGGCCGATGCTGCGATGACGCCGAAGCTCACGCTGAGCTATCGCCGGGCCACCAGCCCGAGCGACACGCTGCTGGCGCGGGCCGGCGAGACCGTCACCGGCCACGAGTTCCACCGCACGCAGGTGAGCCCGACGGCAGGGCACGACGCGGCCGCCTGGGTGATCGACGACCTGCCCGTCGGCTTCGCGTCCTCCCGCCACCACGCGTCGTACCTCCACACGCACTGGGCGGGTCACCCCCACCTGGCCCAGCGCTTCGCCGACGCGGTCCACGCCCAGCCGTGAACGAGCCGCTCCACGACCCCCTGCGGCACCACGGCGACGTCGAGGCCACAGCGGGCCTGGTCGACCTCGCCGTCAACGTCTACGACGAGCCCCGACCGACGTGGTTGGAGGATGCGCTGCGGGCGAGCCTCGACGAGGTCGCGCGCTACCCCGACGTGAGCAGAGCCCAGCAGGCACTGGCGATCCGGCACGGCCGCGACCCCGACGAGGTCCTGCCGACGGCCGGTGCGGCCGAGGCGTTCGGCCTGCTGGCACGGCTGCGGCCGTGGCGCCACCCGGTGGTCGTGCACCCGCAGTTCACCGAGCCCGACGTCGCCCTGACCCAGGCCGGTCACCCGCCCGCCCACGTCCTCCTGCGAGCCGAGGACGACTTCGCGCTCGACCCGCGTCAGGTCTCCGAGGACGCCGACCTGGTGGTCGTCGGCAACCCCACCAACCCGACCGGGGTGCTGCACCCGGCGGCCACGATCCGCGCCCTGACCAGGCCCGGCCGGCTGGTCGTGGTCGACGAGGCGTTCATCGACTTCGTGCCCGACGAGCAGGGGTCGCTCGCTGCCGGCGACAGCGCGGATCCCCAGCCAGGGTTGGTGATCGTGCGCAGCCTGACCAAGCTGTGGTCGATCCCGGGCGTGCGCGCGGGCTACCTGCTGGCAGCCCCCGACGTCGTACGCGACCTGCGTGCCGGGCAGTCCCCGTGGTCGGTCTCGACGACGGCAGCAGCGGCGATGCGGGCGACCGCGACGGACCAGGCACGCCAGGAGCAGGAGCGTCGGGCGGCCCGCACGACAGCGGCGCGCACCGTGCTCGTCGACGGCCTCACCGCGCTGGGGATCCCCTTCGTCACGAGCCGCGCACCGTTCGTCCTGGTCCACGTCGGCGACGGCGTCCACGCCCGGCTGAGGACGGCCGGATGGGCCGTCAGGCGGGCCGACACCTTCCCCGGGCTGGGGCCGGAGTGGGTGCGGATCTCGGTCCGTGCACCAGCGGTGACACAACGGCTGCTCGATGCCCTAGGGTGAGCGCACGGGCACGAGGAAGCCGGTGGGAATCCGGCACAGTCGCGCTACTGTGACACCCCCTCCCGAGGGGGTGGAGTCAGACCCGAGTGCCCGTGAATCCCCAACTATCCAGGGACGCACGCATCCCTCAGGAGGACTCATGTCGCACGCCACCCTTGCCCCGATGGCAGGCCCCCTCTCGGTCGAGATCCCCTCGATCCCCGTTGCCCAGCTCGCGCCCTGGCTCTTCTTCGCCGGCCTGCTCGGCGTCCTGGCCATCGTCTTCGTCGGCGCCGAGCAGGGCGCCTTCTCGGTCTTCTCCGGCACCATGCTGCACGAGTTCGTGCACGACGGTCGCCACCTCCTCGGCTACCCCTGTCACTGACAACGGCAGCCGACTGACATGGCGCGGTCCGAGACCCTGACCGCCCGCACCTTCCTCCTCCACGGCCTGCTGGCCGGCCTCGTGGCCGGCCTGCTCGGCTTCGCCGTCGCGTCCGCGGTCGGCGAGCCCCCTCTGGCGAGCGCGATCGCCCTCGAGGGTGGCCACGAGGAGTCCGGTGACGGGCACACCGATGGGCACACGCACAGCCACGGCGACGAGCCGGCCGAGGAGCCAGCCGTCGTCTCCCGCGACACCCAGAGCACCTGGGGCCTGCTGACCGGGACCACGGCCATCGGCCTGGCGCTCGGCGGCCTGGTCGCCCTGGGCGCGGCCGGCGCCATGGGGCGACTCGGGCGGCTACGACCCGGCCAGTCCACCGCCCTCGTGGCGGCGGTCGGCTTCGTGGCCGTGGCGTTGGTGCCATTCCTGAAGTACCCCGCGCTCCCGCCCGGTGTCGGCAGTGGCGACACCATCAGCGAGCGCACGGCGTCCTACTTCACCTTCCTGCTGGTCTCCGTCGTCGCTGCGGTCCTCGCAGTCGCGCTGGCGTCCCGGCTGGCACCCGCCCGTGGGTTGTACGTCGCCACGCTGACCGGGTCCGGCGGCTACCTGGTCGTGGTGGTCCTGGCCGCAGCGGTCCTGCCGGCGGCCCAGCAGCTCGGAGACTTCCCGGCCGACACGCTGTGGTCCTTCCGCCTCGGGTCACTGGCTACCCTCGCCACGGTCTGGGTGGTGATCGGGGTGGTCCTCAGCGGGCTGGTCGGACGCACGTGGGCCCGGAGCCAGGAGCGCGAGGCACGTCGCGAGCTGGCGGCGTCGCTCTGAGGCGGGTCCTACAGGCGCAGCGCGCGGCCTGCGACGACCAGCACCACGTCGTCGCACGCCGTCGCGACGCGTTGGTTGACGACCCCGAGCAGGTCGCGGAAGACGCGGCCCGAGCGGTGGTCGGGCACGATGCCGAGGCCCACCTCGTTGGTGACCAGCACGACCGGTCCGACGGCCTCGCCCAGCGCGGCGACGACGGCATCGGTCGCGTCCGTCACGGCGGCCTCGAGCACCTCGCGCCCGGCCTCCCAGCCGGCGTCGTCGAGGATGGCCGTCAGCCAGGTGCCGAGGCAGTCGACGAGGACCGGGCCGTCGGACTCGCGGATGGCCGCGGCGACGTCGGTCGTCTCGACGGTGCTCCAGGTCTCCGGTCGCCGCGACCGGTGCGCGGCGACGCGGGCCGCCCAGTCGGGGTCGGCCTCCTTGTCGGGCACGGGCCCAGGGGCGACGTAACGCACGGGCTCCTCGCCGAGCAGCCGCTCGGCGTACGTGGACTTGCCGGAGCGGACCCCGCCCGTGACCAGGACCTTCATCGCGCGTCACCCTATCGGGGCCTCCTGTGAGCTCGCGGGCGGCCGGCCTGCTGCTCGGCCTGGCCGCCGACCGGGCGCTCGGCGACCCCGTGCGATGGCACCCGGTCGCCGGTTTCGGCCGCCTCGCGGGCGCCCTCGAGCAGGTGACGTACGACGACGCGCGCGGCGCGGGCGTGCGGCACACGGCCCTGCTCGTCGGTGGCACGGTCGCCCTCGGTGTCGCCGCGGAGCGGGCCACCCGCGACCGGCCGCTCCTGCACACCCTGGTCACCGCCGCCGCGACGTGGACCGTGCTGGGCGGCACCTCGCTGGGCCGCGAGGCCACGGCCGTGCACGACCTCCTCGCCTCGGGCGACCTGCCCGGAGCGCGGCAGCGGCTCACCCACCTGGTCGGTCGCGACACCTCGGCGCTCGACCCCGCGGGGGTCGCCCGGGCGGTCGTCGAGTCGGTCGCGGAGAACACCTCCGACGCGGTCGTCGCGCCGCTCGTGCTCGGTGCCGTCGCGGGTCTCCCGGGGCTGCTCGGCTACCGCGCCGCCAACACCCTCGACGCGATGGTCGGCCACCGCACCCCGCGTCTCGAGCGCTTCGGCTGGGCCTCGGCCCGGCTCGACGACGCGCTCAACCTGCCGGGGGCACGACTCGCGGGCGCCTTGACGGTGCTGCTCGGGGAGGACCGACGTGGCGGCGTACGTGCCTGGCGGCGGGACGCCGCTGCCCACCCCAGCCCCAACGCGGGCGTGGTCGAGGCGGCCTTCGCGGGATCGCTCGGCCTGCGCCTGGGCGGGCTGACCACCTACGCGTCGGGGGCCGAGCAGCGGCCGGCCCTCGGCGACGGTCGGGACCCGGGCCCGGGCGACATCGTGCGCGCGACCCGGCTCGCGACCCGCGTGCAGGTCGGCGCCGGTGTGGTGAGTGCGGGGCTCGCCCTCAGCGGCGGCCGGCGACCCAGGCGGCCGCCGCAGCCGCGTCGCTGACGACCTCGACGCCGGCGGGCGCGGGGCGCCGCACGACGACGACCGGCACCCCGAGCGCCGACGCGGCGTCGAGCTTGGGCCGCGTCAGGTCGCCGCCCGAGTCCTTGGTGACGAGCACGTCGGTGCCGTGCTCGCGCATCAGCGCGAGCTCGCCGTCGAGCACGTAGGGCCCGCGGTCCAGCAGCACCCGCCACGCGGCAGGCAGGTCCACCTCGGGCGGGTCGACGACGCGCACCAGCGCGTGGCATCCGGCCAAGGGCCCGACGAAGCGGCCCAGTGACTGACGACCGACGGTCAGGAACGGCCGGTCGCCCAGGGACGCCGCCACGCTCGCGGCCGAGTCGTGGCCGTCGACCCAGTGCCACGCGTCGGCGCCCGGGAGCGTCGACCAGCCGGGACGCTCGAGCCGCAGCAGCGGCACGCCCTCGGCGGCACACGCCTGTGCGGCGTGGTCGGTGATGCCGGCGGCGAAGGGGTGGGTGGCGTCGACCACGACGTCGTAGGCCGCCTCCCGCAGGTGGGCGCGCAGTCCCTCGACGCCGCCGAACCCGCCCAGCCGCGTCTCCCCCACGGGCAGCCGCGGCCGCGCGACCCGACCGGCGAGCGACGACAGCACCGCGATGTCGGCCTCGACCAGCAGCCGGGCGAGCTCGCGGGCCTCGCCGGTGCCGCCGAGCAGCAGGACGCTCATCGGTCGCGCCCGGGCGCGAGGAGGGGAAGCCCGGTCGGGGCGCCGTGGGCGACCAGGTCCAGCAGGGCGTCGACGTCGAGGTGCTCCTCGACGAGGTCGGCGAGCAGGTCGAAGCGGGCCTCGCGGCGCTCGGCGAAGACCACTCCCGCCGGCTCGTAGGACGATCCCGCGGCCTGCGCGGCCACCCCCAGGAAGGCCTCGCGCAGGGCGTCGGCCTCGAGGCTGCCGTGCCACATGGTGCCGAAGACCGCGCCCGCCCGGGCCCCGCCGAGGAACTCCTCGGCGTCGGCCCCGCGGGTGATGCGGCCGTGGTGGATCTCGTAGCCGTGGGCCTCGGCCCCCAGCGCCCGCCCGGTCGGCAGGCGAAGCACCTTGTCGGCGCCGAAGGTGGTCTCGACGTCGAGCAGGCCGAGCCCGTCGACCACCGCACCGGTCTCTCCCTCGACGCCCTCGGGGTCGCTGACACGGCGACCGAGCATCTGGAAGCCGCCGCAGATGCCCAGCACCGGGGTGCCCGCGGCCGCGTGGGCGAGGACGGCCCGGTCGAGCCCGCGGCTGCGCAGCCAGGCGAGGTCCTCGATCGTGGCGCGAGTGCCGGGCAGCACGACCAGGTCGGCGTCGGCCAGCCCGCGCGGGTCGGAGACGAAGACGACGTCGAGGTCGGGCTCGAGCCCGAGCGCGTCGACGTCGGTGAAGTTGCTGATGCGCGGCAACCGCACGACCGCGACCTTCAGCCGGGCCGCATCGTCGGAGGCCCGCCGGCCCTCGAGGTCGAGCGCGTCCTCGGAGTCCAGCCACACGTCGGGCCGCCACGGCAGCACCCCGTAGACCGGGCGGCCGGTGAGCCGGGTCAGCTCCTCGGTGCCGGGGGCGAGCAGGGAGACGTCCCCGCGGAACTTGTTGACCACGAAGCCCGCCACCAGCGCCTGGTCGGCCGGCTCGAGCAGCCCGACCGTGCCGTACATCGCGGCGAACACCCCGCCCCGGTCGATGTCGCCGACGACCACGACCGGCATCGAGGCGTGCCGGGCGAGGCCCATGTTGACGTAGTCGCCGGCGCGCAGGTTGATCTCCGTCGGGGAGCCGGCACCCTCGGCGACCACCACGTCGAAGCGGCTGGCCAGGTCGTCGTACGCCGTGTGCGCGGCGTCGCGCAGGTGGGTGCGGCCACCGACGAAGTCGGTCGACGACAGGCTGCCGGCCGGTCGGCCCATCACGACGACGTGGCTGCGCCGCTCGCCACCGGGCTTGAGCAGGACCGGGTTCATCGCCGGCTCCGGGACGGCGCGGGCCGCCAGGGCCTGGGTCCACTGGGCGCGGCCGATCTCGGCGCCCGCACCGTCAGGGCCCGAGCAGACCATCGAGTTGTTGGACATGTTCTGCGCCTTGTAGGGCGCGACGCGCAGCCCTCGGCGCGCGAACGCACGGCACAGCCCGGTCGTCAGCACGCTCTTGCCGGCGTCGGAGGTGGTGCCGGCGACGAGGAGCGAGCCACGGACCGCGCTCAGCGGCCGCGCCGCCACACCACGACCGACTGGTCGGGGTCGGAGGGGCGCAGCACGGGGAGCCGGTTGGGCGGCCCGGCCGCGCGGCGCACCATCACGGCCTGCCGCAGCGCCTCGCGGGTGGCCTCGAGCTCGACGAGCAGCTCCTCGTTGCGGCGGGCGAGGGCGGCCGCGCGGTTCTCGAGGTCGAGGATGCGTCGCACCCCCTCGATGCCGATGCCCGAGGAGGTGAGGTCGGCGATCTCGCGCAGCCGGTCGATGTCACGCGGGGAGTAGCGACGACCACCACCGCCGGTGCGGCCGGGCGTGATCAGCCCGAGCCGCTCGTAGGTGCGCAGCGTCTGCGGGTGCAGCCCCGTCAGCTCCGCGGCGACGCTGATCACGAAGACAGCAGCGTCGGGTCCGGGAGCGGCGAAGGGGTCGCGCGCGGGCATCACGCACCGGCCTCGAAGAGGTTGGCGCGAAGGGGCTTGCCGGCCATGGCCTCACGATAGGACTCGATCGCGGCGCGCGCGGGCTCATCGAGCACGGCGGGCACCTGGACCTCGACCGTGGCGAGCAGGTCGCCGTGCGACCCGTCGGCCTTGACGGCACCCTTGCCGCGCACCCGGAAGGTGCGCCCGTTGGGGGTGCCCGCGGGGATCTTGAGGGTCACGGGCGTTCCCGCCAGCGTCGGGACCTTGATGTCGGCCCCGAGTGCGGCCTCGTCGAAGGAGACCGGCACGGTCAGCGTGAGGTTGTCGAGCTTGCGTCCGAAGAGCCGGTGGGCGCCGACCTTGACGACCACGAAGAGGTCGCCGGTCGGGCCGCCGTTCTCTCCGGCCGCGCCCTTGCCCCGCACCCGGATCCGCTGGCCGTCCTTGACACCCGCGGGGATGCGGGCCTGGATCGTGCGCGCCGACATGCCGCGACCGTTGCCGCGGCAGGTCGGGCACTTCTCGTCGTAGACGAGCTGGCGCCCACCGCAGCCGGGGCAGGTCTCGTTCATCGAGAACGCACCGCCGACCGAGGCCGTGACATAGCCGGCGCCGTCGCACTCCGGGCAGACCCGCGGGCGGGTGCCGGCCTTGCCGCCGGTGCCGGAGCAGTCGGGGCAGGGTGCGTCGGAGGTCAGCCGCAGCGAGATCGTGACGCCGTCGATGGCATCGGTGAAGCTGATCGTCGCCGTGGTCTCGACGTCGGCGCCCTTGGCGGGACGGCGGACCTGCTGGCCGCGCCGGCCCCCGCCGAAGAGGTCGCCGAACATGTCGCCGAAGCCGGCACCGCCACCACCGCCGGCCCCTCCGGCCCGGTCGCGGAGGAGGTCCTCGACGTTGAAGCCGCCTCCGCCGCCGCCGGCGAACCCACCGCGGGCGGCGCCGGAGCCGTAGAGCGAGCGCATCTCGTCGTACTTGGGACGCTTGTCGGCGTCGCCCACGACGTCGTAGGCCTCGGCGACCGCCTTGAACTTCTCGTGCTTGGCGGTGTCGCCGGGGTTGGAGTCGGGGTGGTGGGCGCGCGCGAGCTTGCGGTAGGCCTTCTTGATCTCCTCGCTCGACGCGTCCTTCTTGACGCCGAGCACGGCGTAGAAGTCCTTCTGCGCCCAGTCGGCCCGGAAGCCGTCCTTGTCGCTCATCGCGCACCTCCCTCCCTCGTCATGTGGGTGCTGCTGCTCCTACTGGTCGGCCGGGTCGACGACCAGGACCTGCGCGGCGCGCACGACCCGGTCACCGATCTTGTAGCCGGACTTGGCGATGACCTTGCACGTCGTCACCGTGACCTCCGGGTCCTGCCCGATGTGGGACAGGGCCTCGTGGACGTTGGGGTCGAACGCGTCACCGGCCGTGCCGAACTTGATGAGCCCGAGGGACGCCACGGTGCGCTCGAGCTGCTCGGCGACGGCCTTGAAGCCGTCGTCGAGAGGCCCGTGCTCCTTGGCGCGGTCGATGTTGTCCAGGACCTCGGTGATCGGCGCGAGCGCGGCATAGGTCGCGTTCTCGCGGATCAGGTCCCGGTCACGGTCGACCCGGCGCTTGTAGTTGAGGAACTCGGCCTGCAGACGCTGCAGGTCGGCGGTCCTCTCCTGGAGCGCCCCCTCGATCGCCGCGACGTCGGCGGGCTCCAGCGGGGCGCCCTCCTCGATGAAGTCCGAGACGCGCAGCTCCTCCTCGGTCTCGGCCACCGACTGGTCCGCCGCCGACTGGTCCGGCAGGGGCACCTCGACCTCGGTCTCGTGGGGCATCTCGGCCGCAGCGTCGCCGAACGTGCCGTCCCCTGCTGAGGTCACTTGGTGTCCTCGGCGGGACCGTCCGTGGCCTCCTCGTCGACGATCTCGGCGTCGACGACGTCGTCGTCGGCCTCGCCCGTTGCGCCGGTGGCACCACCCGCAGCGGCCTGGTCGGCCTCCGCGGCGGCGTACATCGCGGCACCCATCTTCTGGCTGGACTCACCGAGCTTGCTGATGCCGGCGGTGAGGGACTCCGAGCTGGCCTCGGCGTCCTCGAGGGTCTCCTTGAGGGCGTCGAGGTCGGCCTGCACCTCGGTCTTGACGTCCTCGGGGATCTTGTCGCCGTTGTCGGCCAGGAACTTCTCGGTCGTGTAGACGAGCTGGTCGGCCTGGTTGCGGACCTCGATGGTCTCGCGACGCTTGGCGTCCTCCTCGGCGTACTGCTCGGCCTCCTTGACCATCCGGTCGATGTCGTCCTTGGACAGCGCGGAGCCGCCGGAGATCGTCATCGACTGCTCGCGGCCGGACGCCTGGTCCTTGGCGGAGACGTGGACGATGCCGTTGGCGTCGATGTCGAAGGTGACCTCGATCTTCGGGATGCCGCGCGGGGCCGGGGGGGAGGCCGGTCAGCTCGAAGTTGCCGAGGGGCTGGTTCTGCGCCCACATCTGGCGCTCCCCCTGGGCCACCTTGATCTCCACCGACGGCTGGTTGTCGTCGGCGGTGGTGAAGATCTCCGAGCGCTTGGTCGGAATCGTGGTGTTGCGCTCGATCAGGTTCGTCATCACGCCGCCCTTGGTCTCGATGCCGAGGGAGAGCGGGGTCACGTCGAGGAGCAATACGTCCTTCTGCTCACCGGTGAGCACCGCACCCTGGATCGCCGCCCCAATGCCGAC
>NZ_JANNML010000066.1:0-17968 GCF_031397825.1 Nocardioides sp. | reverse complement strand
GAGGTTGTGGCCCACGCCCGGGATGTAGGCCGTGACCTCGACGCCACTGCTCAGGCGCACGCGGGCGACCTTGCGGAGGGCGGAGTTGGGCTTCTTCGGGGTGGTGGTGTAGACGCGGGTGCAGACACCGCGTCGCTGGGGCGAACCCTTCAGGGCAGGCGTCTTGCTCTTGGACACCTTGTCCTGGCGGCCCTTGCGGACCAGCTGGTTAATCGTGGGCACCTGGTGGTTCCCTTTCTGAGAAGCTCTCTGTGCTCGGCACTCTGCCAGCACGACGTGACGCTTGAATCTATGTGCCAGTGGTGAGCACCCGGATTTGGGCACGCGCAACGCATCTGGTCGTCCCAGACACGAGGGACGAGATTACCGGCCGCCTGGGTGAGGGTCAAAACGCGGCCGGGGAGGCCAGGACGGGGGCCTCCTGGCGGGTCTGGGCCCGCAGGTAGAGCGCGCTGGCCAGCAGCACCCCGGCGACCGTCATGGCACCGCCGAAGATCAGGGTCCACCGGGCACCGAAGACCTCCCCGACCCAGCCGACCAGGGGCGCCCCGAGGGGCGTGCCGCCGATGAAGATCATCATGTAGAGCGCCATGACCCGTCCGCGCATGCCGGCGTCGGTGTTGAGCTGCATGAACGCGTTGGCGCTGGTGATCATGGTCAGCGCCGTGATGCCCAGCAGGGGGCACATCAGGGCGAAGAGCAGGTACGACGGCGCGAGTCCGGCGACGATCTCGAGCAGGCCGAAGGCCACGGCCGCCCCGACGACGAGCCGGTGCCGCACGCCCTCCCGGCTGGCGGCGAGCAACGACCCGGCGAGCGAGCCCACGGCCATGAACGTGCCCAGCAGCCCGAACTCGGCAGGCCCCTTGTCGAACACCTGGGTGGCCATCAGCGCGGAGGTCATCTGGAAGTTGAGCCCGAAGGTGCCGGTGAAGAAGACGATCCCGAGGATCAGCATCAGGTCGGGACGGGCCCGCACGTAGGAGACGCCGGCGCGGATCTGGCCCGGCTCACGCTCCACCAGGTCGGCGACGTGCAGTCGTGCACCGTCGAGCGAGGCGAGCATCAGGATCGGGGCGACGTAGCTCAGCGCGTTGATCAGGATCACCCACCCGGTCGCTGTGACGCCGGAGCCGAGCAGCGCGATCGAGACACCGGCGATGGCCGGGCCGAGGATGCGCGCGGAGTTGAAGCCGGCCGAGTTGAGACCCACCGCGTTGGTGAGGTCCTCGGCGTCGACGATCTCCGAGACGAAGGACTGCCGTGCGGGCGCGTCGAAGGCGGAGGCGACGCCCAGCACGAGCGCGAGCACGTAGACGTGCCAGATCTGCACGGTCCCGGTCACCGCGAGGATCCCGAGCACGAACGCCGGGGCGGCCATGCCGACGTTGGTCATCTGGAGCAGGCGTCGCTTGGGGATGCGGTCGGCGACCAGGCCGGCGACCGGCGAGAGCAGCAGGAACGGCAGGAACTGCAGGCCGGTGGTGATGCCGATCGCGGCGGCGCTGTTGGCGGTCAGCAGCAGGACCAGCCAGTCCTGGGCGACGCGCTGCATCCAGGTGCCGGTGTTGGACACCAGGTTGCCGGCCGCGTAACGGCGGTAGTTGTGGTTGCGCAGGGAACGGAACGTGGGGCTCACAGGGTGCTCACTCGTGGGAGGCCAGTCTCTCCAGGATCGGGGCCGCGCTGCGGAGCACGGCACGGTCGGCGGGGGTCAGCTCGCGCAGGCGGGTCGCGAGCCACTCGTCGCGGCGGGCGCGGTCGGACAGGACGGTGGCCCGACCGAGGTCGGTGATGGCGACGACCACCTGACGTCCGTCGGTCTCGTGACGGTGTCGCGTGGCGTGGCCGCCCTCGACCAGGCAGTTGACGGTGCGGGTCATGCTGGGCGGCTGCACCCTCTCGCGCGCCGCGAGGTCACCGACCGTGAGGTCACCGAAGCGGTGCAGCGCGCCGAGGACGGCCATCGCGTTCATGCTCAGCTCGTTGTCGGGGTGGCGCTCCACGGCGAGGCGCCGCCGCAGGCGCATGACCGAGAGCCGGAGCTCGGAGGCGAGTCCGGCGTCGGTGCGGGCAACCTTCTCGACGGTAGGCATGTCGTGAGCATAAGTCATTACCCTTGCTAACTATTCCCCTCCTACTCCCGCAGGCGCAGGCTCCGCAGCAGGTGGGGCCAGGCCAGGCTCCCGAGGGCCGCGTCCGCCTCGGGGCTGCCCCCGCGGGCCATCGCCCTCCCCCGTTCGACCGGCACCTCGCCCGGCAGCACCACGCGGTGCCCTGCGTCCGGGTGCGTGACGACGACGGTCTCGCGCCCGTGCGACGTACGACGGGCGGCGATCGCTCGGGCGAAGTCGGCCGCCGGCCACACCTGGTCGTCCTCCCCCGCGACGAGGACGACGTCCCCGGCGATCCGCTCGACCGGGATCGCGGCGGCCGCCGCCTCCTCGGCGTGACGACGCAGGCTCTGCTCGTAGAGCCGCCGGTAGGACGGAGGGTCGGTGTCGGCCGACCACGAGTCGTCGAACGGGGCGAAGGAGACCGGGCGACCGCCCCAGGTCCAGTGCGACGTCTGCCGGCCCTGCTCGTCGACGCCCGCCCACACGACCGACGAGGGTGCGAGCGCGACCACCGCGTCGACCCGGGCATCCAGGGACGCGGTGAGCAGGGCCGCCTCGGCGCCGAAGGAGGAGCCCAGGACGGCGACGCGATCGGCGTCGGCGGCCAATCGGTCCAGCGCAGCGGTGAAGGTCTCGACCGGCACCTCGAAGGTGCCGGGCTGCTGCCCGACGCCACCGAACCACCGGATGGTCAGGGCCGTCGCGCCGTGGGCCGCGAGCACCCGGCAGCGGTCGGTCTCCAGAGCGCCGCTGGACCCCGCGAGCACCAGGACCGCCGTCCCGCCGTCGACGCTCGGACGGGCGAGGTGCTCCTGCGGCTCGGTCACCTGCCCATCATGGCTCGCGGGTCAGCCGATCCAGTCGGTGATGGGAGCGATGGCGAAGTAGACGACGAAGAGCGCCGCGACGCCCCACATCAGCGGGTGGACGTCGACAGCCTTGCGACGGACCACCTTGATGAATACGTAGGCGAGGAAGCCGGCGCCGATGCCGACCGAGATGGAGTAGGTGAAGGGCATCAGCACGATCGTGAGGAACGCCGGGATCCCGATCTCGAGGTCGTCCCAGTCGATGCCCTTGACCTGCTGCATCATCAGGAAGCCGACCAGCACCAGCGCCGGCACGGCGGCCTCGTTGGGGATGACGGTCACCAGCGGGGCCAGGAAGGTCGCCAGGAGGAACAGCGTGCCGGTCACGACCGAGGCGAGGCCGGTGCGGGCACCCTCGGCCACGCCGGAGGCGGACTCGATGTAGGAGGTGTTGCTCGAGACCGATGCCGCGCCGCCGGCGACCGCGGCCAGCGAGTCGACGACCAGGATCCGGCGAGTGTGGGGCGGGTTGCCGTCCTCGTCGAGGAGCCCGGCCTCGGCGCCGATCGCGGTCATGGTCCCGAGGGTGTCGAAGAAGTCGGCGAGCAGGAGCGTGAAGACGAAGAGGAAGACGGTGACCACGCCGGCGTTCTCCCAGGAGCCCAGCAGCGAGAAGTCGCCGACCAGTCGGAGGTCGGGCCAGGCGACCACCTCGGTCGGGATCGCCGGGACGTTGAGGTTCCACCCGGACGGGTTCACCCCACCGTCGGCGGTGAACGTCGGTCCGACCTTGGCGAGCTTCTCGACGACGATCGCCAGGACGGTCGTGGCCACGATGGCGATCAGGATCGCGCCGCGCACCTTCGCGACGTAGAGGCCCAGCACCAGGGCGAGACCGATCACGAACACCAGGACCGGCCAGCCCTGGAGCTGGCCCTCGGTCCCGAGCTCGACGGGCACCGGGCCGGCACCGGTCCGTCGTACGAACCCGGCGTCGACGAGGCCGATGAGCGCGATGAAGAGCCCGATGCCGACCGAGATCGCGACCTTGAGCTGCGCGGGCACGGCGTGGAAGACGGCCTCGCGGAAGCCGGTGAGCACGAGCACCAGGATGACCAGGCCCTCGATCACGACCAGGCCCATCGCGTCGGCCCACGTCATCTGGCTGGCGATCGAGAAGGTGACGAAGGCGTTGAGCCCGAGGCCGGTGGCGAGCGCCAGCGGGAAGTTGGCGACGACCCCCATCAGCAGCGTGACGACGCCGGCGACGAGCGCGGTCGCGGCGCTGATCGCGGCGAAGTCACCGCCCGCCAGGAGGTCGCCGTTCATGTCCTCGCCCTGCAGCAGGATGATCGGGTTGAGCACGATGATGTAGGCCATCGTGAGGAAGGTGACGATCCCGCCACGCACCTCGCGGCCCACGGTGGAGCCGCGATGGCTGATCTCGAAGAAACGGTCGATCGCGGAACGGGGAGGGGTCGTCTGCGTGCTCACGGGCAGGGAGCATGTCAGACCCGCGGGCGGTCGACCACTTCGCCGCGGCGGGGCGCGCAGCAGGCGACGGGACGAGGAGACATGCCCTAGCGTGGTGGGCGTGGAGCTCCGTGACGACCAGCCGATGCAGCACGAGTTCAGGAACAAGACCTATCTCCTGGCCGACGTGGAGCCGCTCGACGTCGACGGGGTGCGCACGGTGCAGGTCGGGACGGCGATCTTCTTCCTCGGGTTCCTGGCCCTGCTGCCGTTCTACGGGCGGCTCTCCGAGGACGGCACCACCTGGTGGCTGTGGACCTGCCTGACCGGGGTCGGACTGGGTCTTCTGGGGCTGGAGTACTGCCGGCGCCGCCGCGCCTTCCGCAGCGAGGTCGAGGGCGCGCCGCCAGAAGCGTGACACGTCCTACATCCGCGTTTCGGTGGCCCGGACGACGGGTACCAAGCCAGCATGACTCCCAAGCTGCACTACACCGTTCCCGGCCTGAGCGACGCTGACGCCCAGCGCATCGTCGAGCTGCTCCAGGACCGTCTCCACGCCACCAACGACCTGCACCTGACGCTCAAGCACGTGCACTGGAACGTCGTCGGCCCCCACTTCATCTCCGTGCACGAGATGATCGACCCGCAGGTCGACGCCGTGCGCGGCTTCGCCGACGACCTCGCGGAGCGCATCGCGACCTTCGGCGGCTCGCCGCAGGGCACCCCCGGCTCGATCGTCTCGGCCCGCACGTGGGACGAGTACAGCATCGGTCGCGGGACCACCCAGGAGCACCTCGGTGCGCTGGACCTCGTCTACCAGGGCGTGATCACCAGCTACCGCGACGGCATCAAGGAGCTCGGCGAGCTCGACCCGATCACCGAGGACATGTTCATCGGCCAGACCGAGCAGCTCGAGCTCTTCCACTGGTTCATCCGGGCGCACCTGGAGGACAAGGGCGGCCACCTCTCCACCGAGGGCGCCGGCTCGGAGAAGGCCGCCGCGGCGGCCGCCGAGCAGGGCTGAGCCCTCTCCCGCGCCTCAGCGCCTCAGCGCGACGAAGGGGCCCGACCAGCAGTGCTGGTCGGGCCCCTTCGGCGCGTGCGGGTGCGTGCGGCGGCTCAGACGATCTCGTAGCCGTCGGAGGAGAGCGTGTCGAAGACGTGCTCGGGCATCGGCTGGGGCTCGTGCTTCTTGGCCAGCCGGACCTCGGAGTGCGCGCCGCAGCCGTGCGTCAGAGCCACGGCCCGACCGTCGTCGTTGGCGTCCCCGTTGGCGCAGACCCCGAACATCTCGGAGAGCGGGCCGGCCAGGCGGACCAGGAAGCCACAGCCGTGGCAGGTGTCGGGAGCCGCCTGCGCGAGGGCCGACTCGGGGCCGCCGTCGCCGTCGTACCAGCGCTGGGCGGCCATCTCGCGACCCTCGAGGGAGAGGGTGCGCACGCGGCCGAGGCCGAGGTCCTTGGCGACCTCACGGACCTGGGCCTTGTCGTCGGCGTCGAGCGGGTCGTCGCCGAAGGAGTAGGTCGGGACCAGGCGCGCGTCGTCGTCGTCGACGGGCAGCAGGTCGCCCGGGGACATGTCGCCGGGCTGGAGGCGCTCGCGGTAGGGCACCCACTCGGGCGCGACGATCGCGTCGTCGCCCGGGATCAGCACGACCTCGTCGACGGTGACCTGCTTCTGGCGCGAGGCACGGGCGACGGTCACGGACCAGCGCCACCCGACGTAGCCCTTGCGCTCGCAGGCGAACAGGTGGGTCACGACCCGCTCGCCCTCGGCCTGGGAGCCGAGGTGCTCGCCCACGTCGGCGGGGTCCACGTCGAGGAGCAGCGCAGAGCGCGCCTCGTCGACCGCGGACGCGGCCACGGAGTCGGTCTTGGTGCGCACGATGATCGCCACGGACGAAAGCATGACTCATGCGTGGTGCCGCTGTCAGGTCGGGCCGGGGTGTCGGGTGGGTCGTGAGGGCGGACGGGGCAGGATGGGGGCATGACGTCGTCGTCCCACGAGCCGCCGCCGACGCCCCCCTCGGGCGATCGGCCGCGCGCCGCGGGCCGCGGAATCGGCGCCGGGCTCGGCACCGGCGTCAAGGTCACGGCGAAGGGCGTGCGGGGCGCCGCCCGGGGTGCGGGCCGGGCCGGTTCCTACACCGTGCGGCAGGCGCGCCGCGCCACCAACGCCCAGGGCGCCGACCAGTCCGGGCTCGCCCGCCTCATCCAGCTCCACGCGTGCAACGCCGCCGCCGACGCCGCCGTGGTCATCTCCTTGGCCGGCACCCTCTTCTTCGCCGGCGCGACCAGCGAGGCGCGGGGCCAGGTCGCGCTGTTCCTGGCGCTCACCATGCTGCCGTTCGCGATCGTGGCGCCGCTGATCGGCCCGTTCCTCGACCGGTTCAGCCACGGGCGGCGCTGGGCGATGGGCAGCACCTTCGCCCTGCGCGCCTTCCTGTGCTGGGTGCTGGCCGACGCGGTCGCCAACGACTCGGCGTGGCTCTTCCCCGCGACGCTCGGAGTGCTCGTCTCCTCCAAGGCCTACGGCGTCACCCGGGCCGCCGCGGTCCCCCGCCTGCTCCCCGCCGACCTGACCCTGGTCAAGGCCAACGGGCGGGTCTCGCTGGCCGGCATCGTCGGGGCGGCCATCGCGGCCCCGATCGCCGGGCTCGCAGCAACCGTGGGGGCGGAGTGGTCGCTGCGCTTCGCGTTCCTGGTCTTCGTGCTCGGCACGATCGCCGCGATCCGGCTGCCCGACAAGGTCGACGCGAGCGCCGGCGAGCAGGCCATGACCCTGCGTCCCACGAGCACCGACGGACGACGCGGCACCCGCATCCCGCCGGCCGTGGCCTTCGCGCTGCGCGCCAACTGCGGTCCGCGCTGGCTGTCGGGGTTCCTCACGATGTTCATGGCGTTCCTCTTTCGCGACAACCCGATCGGCGACTACGCCCCGGAGGTCACGCTCGGCATCGTGATCGGCGGCGCCGGCCTCGGCAACACCCTGGGCATCCTGCTGGCCTCGCTGCTGAAGAAGATCAACCCCGCGGTGATGGTGGTGATGGCGCTGGTCGCCGACGCGGCGGTCATCGCGGTCGGCGGGGTCTTCTACGGGATCCTGATGCTGGCCCTGATCGGGCTGACGGCCGGGCTCGCCCAGTCCCTGGCCAAGGTCTCGCTGGACGCGACCATCCAGTCCGGGGTCCGCCCCCAGGTGCAGGCCAGCGCGTTCGCGCGCAGCGACACGACCCTCCAGCTGGCCTGGGTCATCGGCGGCTTCGTCGGCATCGCGCTGCCGCTCTACCCCCGGTTGGGGCTCGGTGTCGCGGCCGTCGTGCTCGCCTCGTGGACGGTGTTCGTGCTGGCCAGCCGTCCGCGTCGTCGTACGACGGGCAGCGTCGCGCGGGCCTGAGGCGGCCGCGCCCGCTTCATCAAGGGATGCAGACGACACGCCACTTCCCACGGCGGGCACCCCGTGATGGGTGGCGTGTCGCCATGGGAAGTGTCGCCGCGTGAGGGCGGGTCGTGCCGGTTCGGCGACATACCTTGATGAAGCGACCGGCAGGCACACCGCCGCCCGTCAGCGCAGCCGGGTCAGAGCTCGAGCTCGTCGGCGAGCGCGCGGAGCAGCTTGGCGGCGGGTGCGGCCGTGCGGGAGTCGGGGTGCCGGCCGTGGCGGTAGGTCTCGCCGACGTCGTCGAGCAGCCGGATCAGGTCCTCCACGATCGGCGCCATCTCCTCGGGCGCCCGGCGCTTGGCCTGCTTCTGGTTGCGCGCGACGGAGGCCTGGGCGTCCAGGACGCGGACCTGCAGCGCCTGGTCGCCGCGCCGCCCCTGGGCGATGCCGAACTCCACGCGCGCACCGGGCTTGAGGACGGTCATGCCCTCGGGCAGCGCGTCCGTGTGCACGTAGACGTCGGGTCCGTCCTCCTGGGACAGGAACCCGAAGCCCTTCGTCGCGTCGAACCACTTCACCTTGCCACTGGGCACGGTCAGACCTCTCCACCACCGCCCGGCCGATCCGGGCGCAACGGCACAGACTAGGCCATCCGACCAAGGCGTTCCGACCGATGCGTCCGCCGGTCAACGGGCCGTGTCAGCCGCGCGACGCCACGTGCTCGTCGAGCCACTGCGGGAACCCCCGCAGGTCATCGAGGACGACGTGGGTGCCGGCATCGAGGAGTTCCTCGCGGGTGCAGCCCCCGGTGAGCACCGAGACGCTCAGCACCCCGGCGGCGAGCGCGCCCTCGACGTCGTGGACGTGGTCGCCGACATAGACGCCGGCACCCTCGCGCACCAGCGCGTCGGCCTTGCCGAGCCCCCAGACCCAGCCCTCGAGGACGTCGACGTCCAGCCCGAGGTGGGTCACGTGCAGCTCGGCGTTGCGGGGGAACTTGCCCGTCACCACGACGACCCGCCCACCGTGGCGTCGTACGGCGGCCAGGGCGGCGTGCGCGCCGGGCAGGACGGGCACGGAGTCGATGGCGTGGTCGGGGTAGAGCTCGCGGAAGCGGTCGCCCGCGGGGCCGATCGCGTCCTCGTCGAGGTGTCCGGCCAGGACGCTCTCGAGGGGCGGACCGAGTCGTGCGGTCATCTCCGCGACCGGGAAGTCGACGCCCAGCTCGGCGCCGAGCGCGCCGAGGACCGCGGCGAAGCCCGGGACGGTGTCGATGAGCGTCATGTCGAGGTCGAAGCCGACGACGAGGGGGCTGGCGGGCACCCCGTCAGCGTAGGCGGCGCCGCTGAGTACGGGTTCGCCGGTCACGCCTGGGGTCCGTGAGACAGAATGGACGACTTCCGCCGACGCCGAGGACATCGTGACCCCAGCAGGACGCCCCGCAGGACGACCCGTCGGCCGCAGCGCCTCCGGCGCCGTGGCCGTCCTGGTCGCGCTCGCGAGCGCCGTCCTGGGCCTCGCCGCGACACCGACCGTGCAGGCCGCGCCCCTCTCCCCCGCGGGCCAGAGCTCCGAGGGCACTGCGCTCCACCTGGTCACGCTGCGCGGTCCGGGCCTCGCGGGGGCGGCACTGGCCGGGGACACGACCGGCGTCCTGGGGAGCGTCCGCCTGCTCGCGCAGCAGGAGCGCGCGCTCGCCCTCGTGGGAGACCCCGCCCCCGTCTACCGCTGGACGACGGCGCTCAACGGGTTCGCCGTACGCCTCACCCCCGCGCAGGCCGCGATCCTCGCGGACGACCCGGCCGTGGCGATGGTCGAGCGCAACAGCGTGCGCCCCCTCGCCTCCCTCCCGACCAGCGCCGCAGCCGCCGGCGCCCGCAACAGCGGGCGCGGTGGGGCCGGCGTGGTCATCGGCATCGTCGACTCCGGGCTCGATCCCACGGGGCCGCTCTTCGCCCGCTCGACCCAGCTCGGAGCGCGTCCTCGTGACTTCGCCGGCGCTTGCGAGGACGGCGAGGGCTCGCCCGTCTGCACCGGCAAGGTCCTGGGCGCCCGGTGGTACGTCGAGGGGTTCGGCGCCGACGACCTGCGTGCGACTGCGCGTCTCTCGGCCCACGACGACGACGGCCACGGCACCCAGATGGCCTCCATCGCCGCCGGCAACGCCGGTGTCGACGTGCGGGTCCACGACCAGCGCCTCGGCCGGTTCTCCGGCGAGGCGCCCCAGGCCAGGCTCGCGATCTACAAGGCCTGCTGGAACGCCCCCGAGCCGCGCGACGACGGCTGCGCGACCGCCGACCTGGTCACGGCGGTGGACGACGCCACCCGCGACGGGGTGGACGTGCTCAACCTCTCGGTCGGGGGTCCCGCTCGCATCGACACCGTCGACCTGGCCCTGCTGGGCGCCGCCGAGGCCGACGTCGTCGTGATCGCCGCCGCGGGCAACGACGGCGGCGGGGCGGCCCACCCGGCTCCCTGGGTCACGACCGTCGGCGGCACCGTCGGCTCCCAGCGACGCGGCGACGTGGTGCTTCCCGGGGCGCCGGACGTGCAGGGCGCCATGGTCGCGTCGCGCCACGTCGGGCCGGCCCGCCTCGTGCTGGCCGCGCGTGCCAAGGCCCCGGACGCGACGGCGCGCGAGGCCCGCGTCTGCACCCCCGGCAGCCTGGACGCCGCCGCCGTCGACGGCCGGATCGTCGTGTGCGACCGCGGTGGGGTCGGCCGGGTCGACAAGTCGGCGGCCGTGGACCTGGCCGACGGGGTCGGCATGATCCTGACCAACGTCCGTCCCGGCTCGGTCGACGTCGACTTCCACCGGGTCCCGACGGTCCACCTCGACCGCGCCTCGGGGCGCGCGGTCAAGCGCTGGCTCGCGACACGACCCCGAGGCAGTGCGACCCTGGCCCCCCGGTCCTCCGCGCGCGTCTCCCGCGCCGTCACCCGCTTCTCCGGGGCCGGCGACCCCGCCTCGGGCGTGCTCAAGCCCGACCTCGTCGCTCCCGCCGTCGGCGTCCTGGGGGCGGTGCCGCCGCGCCCCAGCGGGGTGCGGTGGGACTTCGTGACCGGCACGTCGGCTGCGGCAGCGACGACCAGCGGGGCTGCGGCGGCGCTGCTCTCCCGGCACGACTGGTCCGCGGTCGAGACCCGGTCGGCGCTCACCACGTCGACCGGCCGGCTGCGGCGCGCCCCCGCCACGCGGGTGGGCTCCGGGCTGCTGCTCCCCCAGGACGCCACCAGGCCGGGCCTGGCCTACCTCCTCGACGCGGGCGACTACCGCGCCTGGTGGGAGGGCGACCTGCGCGTCCTCAACACCCCGTCGGTGATCCTCGGCCCCGGTGCTGCCGTCGCGACCCGCACGCTGACCAACACCACCGGGCGTCGGCTCTACTTCTCCTCGCGGGCACGTGGCTTCGAGCACCGGGTGCGCGTGACGCCTGCGGCCCTGCGGCTGGGACCCGGCGAGAGCGCGGCGTGGACGATGACCGTCACCGGTCGCGGACCCCGTCTCGACGACGGCTGGGTCGTCTGGCGCGGCGCCACCGGCACCATCACCCGGGTGGCCGTCGCGATCAGCCGCTGAGGCCCAGCACCCGCGCCGACTCCTCGCGCATCTCGACCTTGCGGACCTTGCCGGTGACGGTCATCGGGAAGTCCTCGACCACCATCACGTAGCGCGGGATCTTGTAGTGCGACAGCCTGCCCGTCGCGAAGGCCCGCACTCCCTCGGCGTCCAGCCGCTCGGCGCCGGCGCGCAGACGGACCCAGGCGCACAGCTCCTCGCCGTACGTGTCGTCGGGGACGCCGACCACCTGCACGTCCTCGATGTCGGGGTGGGCGTAGAGGAACTCCTCGATCTCGCGCGGGTAGATGTTCTCCCCGCCGCGGATCACCATGTCCTTGATCCGGCCGACGATCGTGCAGTAGCCGTCCTCCCGCATCACCGCGAGGTCACCGGTGTGCATCCAGCCGTCGGCGTCGATCGCCTCCGCGGTCTTGACCGGGTCGTCCCAGTAGCCGAGCATCACCGAGTAGCCGCGGGTGCAGAACTCGCCGGTCCCGCCGCGCTCCACGGTCTCGCCCGTGACCGGGTCGACGACCTTGATCTCGACGTGCGGGTGCACCCGCCCGATCGTCGCCGTACGCCGCTCGAGGTCGTCGTCGGCGCGCGTCTGGCAGGAGACGGGGCTGGTCTCGGTCATGCCGTAGGCGATGGAGACCTCGGCCATGTGCATGTCGTTGACACAGCGCTTCATCACCTCGACCGGGCAGATGGAGCCGGCCATGATCCCGGTGCGCAGGCTCGAGAGGTCGTGGTCGTCGAACGTCGGGTGGTGCTGCATCGCGATGAACATCGTGGGCACGCCGTAGACGCCCGTGCAGCGCTCCTCGGCGATCGTGCGCAGGGTGATCTCGGGGTCGAAGCCGGGGGCCGGGATGACCATCGTGGTGCCGTGGCTGGTGCAACCGAGGTTGGCCATGACCATGCCGAAGCAGTGGTAGAAGGGCACCGGGATGCAGAGCCGGTCCTGGGCGGTCAGGTTGATCAGCTCGGTCGTGAGGTAGCCGTTGTTGAGGATGTTGCGGTGGCTGAGGGTGGCGCCCTTGGGGAAGCCGGTCGTGCCGGAGGTGTACTGGATGTTGATCGGGTCCTCGGGGCGCAGGCCGGCCGACCTCTCCGCGAGGGCGTCCTGCGCCACGTCGGCCCCACCGTCCACGAAGGCGGTCCAGTCCTCACTGTCGACGAAGACCACCCGCTCTAGCCCCGGGCAGCGCGGACGGACCTCCTCGACCATCGCGCGGTAGTCGCTGGTCTTGAACGACGACGCGGCGAAGAGCAGGCGCAGGCCCGACTGGTCGAGCGCGTAGCCGAGCTCGTGGGTGCGGTAGCTCGGGTTGAGGTTGACGAGGACCACGCCTGCCTTGGCGGCGCCGTACTGCACCAGGGTCCACTCGGCGCAGTTGGGCGCCCAGATCCCGACCCGGTCACCCTGCTGCAGACCTGCGGCGATCAGACCGCGCGCCACCGCGTCGACGTCGCGGTCGAGCTCGGCCCAGCTCCACCGCCGCCCGCTGGCCACCTCGACCAGCGCCTCGCCGTCGGCGTGCTCACGCACGGTCCGCTCCAGGTTGGCTCCGATGGTCTCCTCGAGCAGCGCCGGCCCGAGCTCTCCCTTGGCGTAGGACTCCATGGGGCGAACCTACGCCGATCGGCGGCGACGTGGGTGCCCTGACGTAGGGTCCACACGTGTCCGACGCCGCCGCCTCCGCCGACCCCTCCGCCCCGGAGAAGAAGTCGCGCAAGATGCCGATGTGGCTCGAGACGATCGTGCTGCTCACCGTCGCCATCGTGCTCGCGCTGGTCATCAAGACGCTGTTCGTGCAGGCGTTCTACATCCCGTCGGCCTCGATGAAGCCCGGTCTGATCGAGAACGACCGGATCCTGGTGCAGAAGGTCTCCTACTGGTTCGGCGGCACCCCCGAGCGCGGCGACGTCGTGGTCTTCGAGGACCCGGGCGACTGGCTGACCGGGATCCAGCCCGAGCCGACCAGCCCGCTGGTGAAGGGACTGGCCAAGATCGGGCTCTACCCCAGCGGCGGCCACCTGGTGAAGCGGGTGATCGGCGTCGAGGGCGACACCATCGTCTGCTGCGACGACGCGGGACGCATCGAGGTCAACGGCGTCGCGCTGGACGAGGACGACTTCATCAAGCCCCAGCCGCGCTGCGACGGGCCGATGCCCGGACCGGCCTGCGACTGGACCGCGGGCCCCGTGCCCGACGGCGAGCTCTTCGTGATGGGCGACAACCGCAACCAGTCGGCCGACTCCTCGGCCCGCCTGTGTGTGAACGACGGACCCGCCTGCGACCCTGCGGACGCCTTCGTGCCCGTCGACCTCGTCGTCGGCAAGGTGTTCGCGCTGGTGTGGCCGCTGGGCCGGGCCACCTTCATCAGCCGCCCCGACGTCTTCGACCAGGTCGACGACGCGTCCTGAGGCGGCTCCCTGGCCTGATTGCGCCGGGGCTTCGATCGTGTGCCGGAGGCAGCGCCCTTGCGCGGTGTCCGACCCACGACTGCGCCGAACCGAGTCGTGTGCCGCAGGCAGCGCCCTTGCGCGGTGTCCGACCCACGACCGCGCCGGCCCCTGAGTCGTGTGCCGCAGGCAGCGCCCCCGCGCGGTGTCCGACCCACGACAGCGCCGAACCGAGTCGTGCGCCGCAGGCAGCGCCCTTGCGCAGCGCGCGGCACACGACCCGGGACCAGGACGCGGGTCAGGCCTTCTCGGCCGCGGTGACCAGTGCCTCGAGAGCGATCGGGGCGTCGGCGGTGACCATCGGCCCGATGGCGTCGGCGCCCGGTCCCTCGATCGTGGTGCTGACCGTGACCTCGGCGCCACCACCGTCGACCGGACGGACGACGTGGTCGATGCGGATCACCAGCTCGCCCATGGTGAGCTGGTCGAGGTAGCGGCTGCCCGGGACGACGACCTCCAGGCTGACCGGCACCTCGATGGGGCCGGTCAGGGTCATGGTGCCGGTGGCGCCCTGCTCGAACGGTCCGTCCAGCTGGACGTCCTGGACAGCGGGGTCCCAGACGGCCCAGGTCGCGGTGTCGCTCCAGAGCTCCCAGATCGCGGCCGGGCCGGCCGTCGTGGTCACCGTGTGCTCATGGCTGAAGGTCATGCTTGCTCCACCGTCATCTTCCGATCACCGAAGCACACCGCGTCGCCCGCGAGCAGCGTCGTGGGACGCCCGGCCGTGAGTGCCTTGGAGACACCCTGCCGGATGACGACCGAGCCGTTGGTGGAACCCCGGTCCATGACCACCAGCGCGCCCGCGGGCGTGACCTGGAACTGGGCGTGCGTCTTGGACAGCGACATGTCGCTCGAGCGCAGCGGCACCAGGTGGCTCACGCTCTCCCCCGACCGCGCCTCGGGGCGCCGGCCGACGAGAGCCAGTCCCTCCACGATGAACTCCTCACCGGTGTCGAAGGTGACGCGCCACGTGGGCACGCCGGTCGTCGGAGCCGCCGGCGCGCTGGGCGGGGACGTCGGTGGGGCCGAACGACGGGGGGCGGCGACCAGCGGTGGGCCGAGCTGCGGGGCCGGGGCCGGTGCGGGTGCCTGCGCGGGCGGACCCGACGGAGGCGCTGAGTGCGGTGCGGACGTCGGCTGCGGCACGGCGGGCGCCGAAGGCTGCGAGGTCTGCAGGGCAGCGGGAGGCGCGGCGGGGGGAGGCGCGGCGGGGGGCGCGATGGGAGGAGTGGAGGCGGCCGGCGCTGCGACAGGTGCCGTACGTCGCGGGGTCGGCGCCGACGCCGCCGGCACGGGCGCTGCGGGCACCAGCCGCATGGCGGTGAGGTTGACGACCTGCCGGGGCCGGTCCTCGACGACCTCGTCGACCTCGGGCACCGGCCGGACGTCCACCACCACGCCGTGCGAGACGAGGTCGTGCCAGCCACGGCGCTGCTCGCCGCGGTCCATCACCGCGGTCCAGGCCAGGGAGGCGACGCCGATGCCGAGCGTCGGCAGGGCGGCCACGCCGAGGATGAGCGAGCGCAGCAGGGCGCGGCCCACCCCGATCGGCGCGCCCGTGTCGGCGGCCACGACGCGCAGGCCGAGCAGGGCCTTGCCCGGGGACGTGCCGGCCAGCCCCAGCAGCAGCGAGAACCCGAGGCCGACCACGAGCACGGTCCCGACGACCAGCCCGATGCCGGCGCCGAGCTTGCCGGGCTCGATCAGGTAGCGGAAGGCGGCGTAGACCGCGGCGGCGTCGAGGCCCCACGCGACCACGCGGTCCAGGGCGAAGGCGTAGAAGCGTCGGTCGAGCTCGGCGGGTGGGTACGTCGTCGCCTCGGGCGTCGCGAGCTGGGTCATCGGGGTGCGGTCTTCCGGGTCAGGGGTTCATGACCTGGATGGTCACGCCGTCGCCGAGGTTGATGATCGCCCCCGGGATCAGCTGGACCGCGATGCCCGGCTGGAGCTCCTCGGGCTCGAGGCCCGGCTGCACCAGCACGGTGCCGTTGGTGGAGCCCATGTCGGTGACGACGGCGCTGCCGTGGTCGGCGCCGGAGCCCGGGCGCACCTCGACGTGGGTCGATGAGATCTCGTGCAGCGGGCTCGGCACCGTCACCAGCCGGGGCTGCTCGGTGGCGGTGAAGCGACGGGCCTCGGGGGCGCGGCCGACCAGCACGACCCGGTCCACCTCGACGCTCTCGCCGTTGGAGATGACCAGCGTGGCCACGGGTCGCGTCACGCTCGGCGGCTGCGGCTGACCGGGGATGCCCGGCGGCGTCGGCCCGACGTCCTCGCCCGTCACGCCGGCGCGCGTCATGCCGTCGTGGTCGGCGGCCGGGACGGCTCCCGGGAAGGGTGGCGGGGGCGGCGGTGCCGTCAGCGGGGCCATCGGCGGGGCCGACGGGGCGTCGGGCGCCCAGACCATGCCGGAGGGGTCCGGGGTCGGACCGTCCTCGGGCATCGGGTCGAAGGCCGGGTGGGAGACGCTGCTGGTGTCGGCCTCGTCGTCCAGCGGCGAGGGCTCGTCGATCGAGAACAGCTCGGTCGCAGCCCCCTCGCTGTCGGCCGCGAGCGCGATGTCGGGAACAGCGTCGACCTCGCGGACGTCGCCGTCGTCCTCGGGCGCCGGCACGACCTCGGGCGCCGACACGACGACGGCCGGAGCCTCCTCGGACGCACCGGGTGCGGCGTGGGGCGGGTGGTCGACGCGGGCGACGCGCACCAGGCCACCGTCGATGAGGTAGTCGGGGCCGTCGCCACCGGCGCCGCCGACCGAGACGCTGAGCGAGGTCACGCCCTCGAGGGTGCGCTCGACCCAGGTGGTGACCGTCGACCCGTCGAGCTCCACGCTCTCGGAGTCGGTGGTGAGGGTCGCGCGCACGCCGGCGCCCCGCACGATCACCTTGGTAGGGCCCTCGTCGGTGCCGATCAGCACGAAGGCGGGCAGGACGCTGAGGCCGGGGGCCAGGACCTGGTCGAGCGTGGCGTCGAAGCCGGCGCCGCCGTCGACGAGCTCCCAGAGCTGCGCGGCGCGCTGCTTCTCGCTGTCGGGCAGGAGCAGGGTCGTCGCGACTCCGAAGATCGCGACCCACTCACCCGGCCGGTAGGACCACGTGCTGACGGACCGGCTCATGGCAGGGCTCCTAGCTTCTCTTCGAGACTCACCCGCTGGCGCTCGGAGTCGTACGGCGTCTCCGCCGCCAATCCCACCACATCCACGACCACCGCGGTCGCGTTGTCCCTCCCGCCGGCCGCCACTGCCGCCGCGACCATCTGGTCGGCCGCGTCGCGCGGGTCCTCGGCGGCGGCCAGGATGCCCTCGATGTGTCGGTCGTCGATCATCCCGCTCACCCCGTCGGAGCACAGCACCAACCGCTCGGCGGCCGACAGCGGCAGCACGAAGAAGTCGGCGTCGGTGCTGCCGGAGCCCCCCAGCGCCCGGGTGATGACGTGCCGCTCGGGGTGGACCAGGGCGTCGGAGGCGGTGATGGTGCCGGCGTCGACCAGCTCCTGGACGAGGCTGTGGTCGACGCTGACCTGCTCGAGCCGGCCGTGGTTGAACTTGTAGACGCGGGAGTCCCCGAGGTTGGCCAGCAGCCACTTGGGCTCGCCTGACTGCTCGATCAGCAGCGCCACGACGGCGGTCGTGCCGGCGTGGAAGTCGCGGGCGCCCTGGGCGCGCTGGCCGGCGTCGTAGTCGGCGATCCGGGCCTGGCAGCCGAGGAACGTCTCCGCCACGACGGCCGGGCCGCGGGCCGGGTCGTAACCGGCGTCGGCGAGGCGACGGAACTCCTCGACGACGATCGCCGAGGCGATGTCACCGCGGTCGTGGCCGCCCATGCCGTCGGCGACGACGAAGACCGGAGGGGCGACCAGGAAGGCGTCCTCGTTGACCTCGCGGACCAGTCCGACGTCGGTCGCGGCGCCGTGGTGGAGCTCCACCCCCGTCACGCGGGGACCCGCGGCGTGGAGGGGGCCGATAGCGTAGGAAGGATGGCAACGACGGGTGGGTTCCGGTCCCTCGCCGACCAGCTGCGCAGCTGGTCGGACGAACGGCTGTCCCGTCTGCTCGCCGAGCGTCCCGATCTCGCCACTCCCGCCCCTCATGATTTCGGCCAGCTCGCCTCGCGAGCAGCAGTCCGTACGTCGGTCGTCCGAGCGCTCGACGGTCTCAC
>NZ_JANNML010000229.1:0-45281 GCF_031397825.1 Nocardioides sp. | reverse complement strand
GTCCCCGTCGCCCACGCCGCCCCCGTCGCCGACCCCGACGCCGACCCCGACGCCGACCCCGACGCCGTCCCCGACCCCGACGCCCACGCCGACCCCGACGCCCACGCCGACCCCGACGCCGACCCCGACGCCCACCCCGACGCCGACGCCCACCCCGACGCCCACGCCTCCCGCCGAGCTGCCGCCGGTGGTGAACCCGCCGACGTCGACCAACGGCAACTTCGACTGGAACTGGAAGTACGCTCCGCCTGCCTGTGACGCGCTGACCGTGGCCTACCCCTCCGACATCCCGGCCGGGCAGTCCAACGACGTCAACATCCGCCTCAGCACCGACAAGGGCGAGGTCACGCTCAACTACCACAACGACGAGACCACCTGGTCCGGCACGCAGGGCTTCACCTACAGCCAGCACCGCAGCTGGCCGGCCGGCGTGACCGAGTACGCCGTGGTCTGGGTCCAGGTCGCGGGCAGCAACTACCACTTCGGTGAGAGCTTCCACAACGCCCCGATCGAGTCGCCGGTCAAGTGCAAGATCAGCTCCGACGGCAACCCCGAGACCTACGACGCCCCCGTCGGCGTGACCGAGATCGAGGGCTGGCGCACCTCCGCCACCGTGGCCAAGGGGCGCGCAGCCTCCGCTGACGTCGTCACCGTCCACCAGGGCGGCATCAGCGGCGCCACTCTCCAGAAGCTCTCGGGCCGCACGTGGACCACCGTCAAGACGGTCGCCGTCGGCGAGAACTCCACCCGGGTCACCTTCCCGACGCAGACCCGCAGGGGCACCTTCAAGTACCGCCTGGTCCTGCCCGGCTCCGAGTCGGTCACCGGCGACACCACCGCACCTCTCACGGTGCGGGTGCGCTGACCTCCAGCACTACGACGTAGCCGAGGAGCCGGTGGCCGTGACACGACATGTCACCGCCTTCGGCTCCTCGCACGTCCACCAGGAGTGCCGGCGCAGGAGCGCCGGACGACGTGCCCACGGACATGGTGGCGGCGGTGATCGACTGCACCACGCCGTGGGTCTCCGGGGTCGCGACCGGCAGCGCGTCGTGGTGGTCCTCGGTGAAGGTCACCGTCCGGGCCAGGTCGGCACCCAGGACCTCCTCGAGCCAGCCGGACTGCTCCGCGTCGGTCGCCAAGGGCCAGGCGACCCGGTCGCCCACCTCGAAGGGTGGCGCACAGCACCGCAGGTGCCACGCGTCCACCCACACCCTCACGCGCATCTCCGGAGGGTCCCAGTCGCAACGTCCGGTCGCGAGCGATTTCCCGTGGTCGGCGCGGTCCGGCAGGCGACGAACACCCGGTGCCGGGCGGAGCCACGTCTACCCTGGGGGCGTGGACGTCACTGGGGGTGTCGGGTCCGCGGGTCCACGGGCCCACGCGGCCGATCTCGACGACGTCGTACGACGGGTGCTCGCGAGCATCCTGCGGCTCCCGGGCTGCCAACGGGTCGGGCTGGCCCTCACCGAGGGCGGCGGGCGTCGACTGCGGTTCACCGCGCAGGCGCGAGACGCCGACGGCGAGCTCGCGTGGTGCCTGATCGACGCCTACGACGACGTGCCGCTGACCGCCGTCGTCAGCAGCGGTGAGCCCATCCTGGGCGACCTCGACACCCTCGACCGCCGTTTCTCGGGGATGGTCGAGCACCAGCGTGAGCAGGGCGTCGCGGCGCTGGCGGCCCTGCCGTTGCCCGGCACCGGGTCACCCCTCGGCGGACTGATCCTGTTCTACGACCAGCCGCAACGCTTCGACACCGGGCAGCGCGAGGACCTCTTCCGGGTCGCTGCCGACGCGGCCGCCGGGCTGGTCGAGGTGCGCGCGGCCGCAGTGCGCCGCGAGCAGGTGCTCGCCGACGAGCCGGTGGAGGAGCGTGCCCTGGTGGGCGACGTGGTCGTCGACGCCGACCCGCGTGCCGCGAGCACCGCCCGCCGCTTCCTGAGGCGCCAGCTCGCGACCTGGTCGGTGGACGACGACGTGACCGACACAGCGGTCCTCCTGCTCTCCGAGCTCGTCACCAACGCGATCATCCACACCGATGCCGCCGCCGAGGTGCGGGTGGTGCTCGACGAGGGTGAGCTGACGATCATCGTGCGCGACCAGGGGCGACCGGGGGACCACGCCGCCGCCGAGCCCGACGAGGACGACGACCCGCTGCGGGTGCACGGACGCGGGCTCCAGCTCGTCGACGCCCTCGCCGAGCGCTGGGGCTCCGAGCGCGACGCGGTCGGCACCACGGTGTGGTTCGCGCTGCCGGCGTAGCGATCCGCGCGACCGGATCGGCTCGAGAGGATCGGCGTAGCCTGGCCCACGTGGAGGACCCGATGAAGACCGTGACCGGCACCATGAGCACCCTCCGACCGGAGCGCTACGCCAAGCAGCTCCTCAGCCACTGGTCGCAGCGGGGCGAGGCCGTCGAGGAGGACGGCGCTCTGGTGCAGCGGTGGGAGGGAGGGCAGGTGATCCGACTCCGCGCTGTCGAGGGCGCGCTCGAGGTGGAGGTCTCCGTGCCCGAGGGTGACGACTCCGCACGCTTCGCCCAGGTCGTCAAGGAGCACCTCGAGCGTTTCGGCCAGCGCGACGAGCTCGACGTCGTCTGGCACGTCTGACCGGCTCCGGTGTCCACCGACTGGTTGCTGCGCCAGCACGAGCGCGGCAACCCCCACTCCCGCATCGACGACCGGCACCCCGGAGACGAGGCCTGGTCGACGGGCAACGTGGTGCGCCCGCTCATCCACGGAGCCACCTACTTCGCCGAGCTGCTCGAGCGACTCGAGGCGACGCGCGAGGGAGACCTCGTCCTCTTCACCGACTGGCAGGGCGATGCCGACGAGCGGCTCGACGGCCGCTCCGGCAGCGAGGTCGCCGACGTGCTGGCCCGGGCCGACGAGCGCGGCGTGGACGTCCGGGGACTGGTGTGGCGCTCGCACAGCGCGGCGATGGGCTTCACGGCCGGGGAGAACCTCCGTCTCGGCGAGGACCTGCAGTCCAGGGGCGCGGAGGCCCTCCTCGACATGCGGGTGCGCCACGGCGGGTCGCACCACCAGAAGCTGCTGGTGATCCGGCACCGCGACGACCCCTCTCGCGACGTCGCCTACGTGGGGGGCATCGACCTGTGTCACTCGCGGCGCGACGACGCCGACCACGACGGTGACCCCCAGGCGCTCGGCACCATGGCCGAGGAGTACGGCGACACCCCGCCGTGGCACGACATCCAGGCCGCGATCAGCGGTCCGGCGGTGCACGACGTGGAGACCGTCTTCCGCGAGCGCTGGGAGGATCCGACGCCCCTGACGCGCAGCCCGTTCTTCTGGCTGCGCGACCGGGTGCTGGGCCTCGACGTCAGGCCCGACCCGCTGCCCGAGCAGACACTCCCACCACCGTCACCTCCTGGCGCCACGCACGCGGTCCAGCTGCTCCGGACCTACCCCGACCTCCGGCTGGGGCGGGACTACCCGTTCGCCCGCGGCGGAGAGCGCAGCGTGGCCCGCGGCTACAGCAAGGCCCTGGGGAAGGCCCGCACGCTGGTCTACCTCGAGGACCAGTACCTCTGGGGTCGTCACATCGGCGACGCCTTCGTCCAGGCCCTGCGCGACCAGCCCGACCTGCACGTGCTGGCCGTCGTGCCCCTGCACCCGGACCTGGCCGGAGCCGCCCGGGTGCCCGAGCTGCTCGGCCGCCGGCGGGCGATGGCCGAGATGCACCGGGCCGCTCCCGACCGGGTCGCGGTCTTCGGCATCGAGAACCACGCGGGCACGCCGGTCTACGTGCACGCCAAGTGCTGCATCATCGACGACACCTGGACGAGCGTCGGCTCGGACAACTTCAACCGCCGGTCGTGGACCCACGACTCGGAGCTGTCGGCCGTGGTCGTCGACACCGACCCGGCCGACCCCGGTGCCTACGCCCGTGCGCTCAGGGTGCGGCTGGCGGCCGAGCACCTCGACCTGGACGAGGACGACACTGCGGCGATGAGTCGGTGCGTCGACCCGATCGCCATGTTCCACGCGTTCTCCCGCAGCGCGGACGCCTTGGACGCCTGGCACGCCGGGGGTCGACGCGGCGAGCGCCCCGCGGGTCGACTGCGGCGCCTCCGGGTCCCCGAGCTCGGTCGCTGGCAGCGCACGTGGGCCCTCCCGGCCTACCTCACGATGCACGACCCCGACGGCCGCCCGAGGTCGCTGCGGCGCCGCGACTCCTTCTAGCCACGATGCCGGGGTCCCACCGTGGGATTCGTCTCAGGAAGCACGCTACGGCGCCGATCGGCGTACGGTGAGGGAACCAGCCAGCCACGACGACGCGAAAGGCCCCATGCCGCCAGGGACCAGCACCACTGCCACCGGGTCCGACCTCGGCGCGGACACGTCCCACCGGCCCAGCCTCCGTTCCATCGTCAAACGCGTCGCGCTGAGCCTGCTGATCGCCTGCGCCGTGCCGGCCACGCTGTTCTACGTGTGCCTGATGGCCACCGGGGTCTGGACGGCCATGCTCGTCGCCCTCGCGTGGGCCTACGGCGCCATCGCGTGGCGTGCGGCGACCCACCGGCGTACGTCGGGGCTGCTGATCCTGACCGCGATCGTGCTGACCGGCCGCACCGTCGTCTCGTTCGTGGCCGACAGCACCTACTTCTACTTCCTGCAGCCGATCATCAGCGACGGCGTGGTCGCCACGGCCTTCCTGCTCTCGCTCGCGAGCGCTCGACCGATGGTGGCGCGTCTGGCCGGCGACTTCTACCCGATGGACCACGAGATCTCGGTGCGTCCACGCATCCGGCGCCTCTTCCGCGACCTCACGCTGGTCTGGGCGCTGGTCTGCCTCGGCAAGGCGAGCGCCACCCTGTGGCTGCTGCAGACGCAGTCGATGGAGACCTTCGTGCTGGCCAACAGCATCACCGGGCTGAGCCTCACCGCGGTCGCGGCGGGCCTCACGGTCGTCACCGCCGCCGTCGTGGCGCGCGACGAGGGGCTGCTCTGCCCCGCTGTCGCCCGCGTCGCCTGAGCGCCCCTAGCCGACGACCAGCAGCACCACGTCGACCAGGGCGATGCCGATGGCGGCGAGGAACGGCGCCCGTCCTCTGCCGGTGAGCGCGACCAGCGCGAGCAGCGCGACGACCACGAGCGCGACGAGCGTCGCCCGGGTCAGCCCCGCTCCCAGGACGACGACCAGCGTCCCGAGCACGAGGACCACGGTCGCGGCGACGGGAAGAAGGCGTGGACCGAGGCGGTGGGGGAGTCCGTGCACCCCGGTCGCCGCGTCGTCTGCGAGGTCCGGCAGCACGTTGACCAGGTGCGCGCCGACGCCGAGCAGGGCGCCGGCGGTGGGCACCCACCACTGCGGAGGCTCACCCAGCGGCCCCGCCAGGGACACGAACACCGTGAGGATGCCGAACGAGAAGGCGTAGGGCACCCACGACCACACGGTCGCCTTGAGGCCCAGGTTGTAGGACCACGCGGACGCCACCACGGCGAGGTGGACGGCGCCGGCAGTCAGGCCGCACGCCAGCGAGAGAGGTACGACGGCGACGACGGCGGCCGCGCAGGCGAGCCGCACCGTCCGCTCGCCCACCTGGCCTGCCGGGATCGGCTTGTCGGTGCGCCCGACGGCCCGGTCACGCGGGAGGTCGATCAGGTCGTTGGACCACCCGACCGAGAGCTGGCCGGCCAGCACCGCGAGACCGACCAGGACCAGCCGCCCCGGTGTGAGGTCGGCCGCCACCCCGAGGAGCAGCGCAAGGACCGTGACGGCGAGGGTGGGGCCTCCGTGGGCGGCACGGAGCAGCGCGGGCATCTCGCAGGCTCAGACGTGAGCGGCCGGCGGGAGCGCGTCGGCGGCCCGTGCCGGCGCCGCGAGCGGGTCCTGCGGCAGCTGCGCGACCTGGTCGCGGCACCCCGGGCTGATCTCCTGCGACCCGTCGAGCACCGCGCGACGGAAGTCGGCCCAGTCGACCCACCGGTGGTCCTCGACCTCGCGCGGGTCCGGGTCGGGCTCACCCTCGGCGGTCGCGACGAAGACCGGACACATCTCGTTCTCGACGACCCCGTCGGGCATCACCGCGCGGTAGCGGAACGCCGGCAGCATCAGGGTGACCCCGAGGGCCCGCACGCCGACCTCGTCGCCGACGCGCCGTCGTACGGCGTCGGCGAGGGACTCGCCGGGTCCCGGGTGGCCACACACGCTGTTGGTCCAGGCGCCGGGCCAGGTCGGCTTGCTCAGCGCGCGACGGGTGAGGAGCAGCCGTCCGGCCGCGTCGAAGAGGTAGCAGGAGAAGGCCAGGTGCAGCGGGGTGTCGGCGTGGTGCACGCCCGCCTTGGGGGTGGTGCCGATCGCCTGGCCCTGCTCGTCGAGCAGGACCACGAGCTCCTCGGTGGGCGTCTCGGTCGTCATGCGGGCCTCGCGAGCTGGTTGACCGCTGCGCCGAAGACCCAGGGGACTCCTGCGGCGGCGGGGACGATGCGACGCCGGAGCGCGCGGTGTCGGGTGGTGGTCAGGAGCCCCTGCGTGAGCAGGTCGTGGCGCCAGCCGAGCCGGCGCCAGGCGCGAGCGTAGTCGGCGGGACGGCCCGCGGCGACGGCGCTCACCGCAGCGCGTGCCTGGGCCAGGCCGAGCGCGATGCCCTCGCCGGTCAGGGCATCGACGTAACCGGCGGCATCGCCCACGAGGAGCACCCGACCGGCGACCCGCTGACGAGCGCGCTGGCGCAGCGGGCCGGCCCCGCGCACGTCCGCGACCTCGTGCGTGCCGAGGCGCTCCGCCAGCCGGGGGAAGTCGCCGAGCAGGTCCTGGAGAGGTCGCCGCTCGTCGGTCAGCACCGCGATCCCGATCCGCCCGTCACCGACCGGGGTCACGTAGGCCTCGCTGCCCGCGGCCCAGTGCACCTCCACCATCGACGTCCAGGGAGCGACGTCGAGGTGGCAGCGCTGGCCGTAGCGTCGGTGGCCCTCGACGGGAGCGTCCAGCCCGAGGAGCCGGCGCACGGGGGAGTGCAGGCCGTCCGCGGCGACGAGGTGCCGCGTGGGCTCCCCGTCGACGAGGAGGTGGTCGCCCCGGTCCTCGACGCTGCGCACGGCACGGCTCTCGGTGGGGACGCCCGCCTGCGCGACGGCGAGCGACAACGCCGCGTGCAGCGTCGTACGACGGACCCCGCGGCCGGGCCCGTGGCGGAAGGCCGCCTCGGCCTGGCGGCGACCGTCGAGGTAGCGGATGCCGGTGATCGGGTGCCCCTCCAGGGGGACCCCGAGGTCGGTGAGAGCGGCGACAGCGCCGGGCATCAGGCCCTCCCCGCACGCCTTGTCGATGACCCCGGGGCGGGGCTCGACGACGGCGACGTCCAGGCCGGCACGGGAGGCGTAGAGGGCGGTGGCGAGCCCGACGGGGCCACCGCCGGCGACCAGCAGGTCACGCACGGGACGGGGCCTGCGGCAGCGTGGCGAGGGCGGCGTCCTCGGCGCGGATCCGCACGGTCAGCAGCGCGGCGTTGGCCACGGTGAAGACCAGGGCGGTGATCCACGACCCGTGGATGAGCGGCAGGGCCACCCCCTCCAGGACGACGGCCACGTAGTTGGGGTGGCGCAGGAACCGGTAGGGGCCGCCGGTGACCGGTGCCAGGCCGGGCACGACGATGACGCGGGTGTTCCACCGCTGCCCGAGGGTCGTGATGCACCACCACCGCAGCACCTGGGCGCCCACGGCGACCACGAGCATCGACCAGGCCAGCAGCGGCGTGACGTCGGGGCGGCGCACCCACGCCTCGACGAGCATCGCGACCAGGAAGCCGGAGTGCAGCACGACCATGAAGGGGTAGTGCCCCTGGCCGGTCTCGCGGCCGCCGCGCTCCAGGCTCCAGGCGGCGTTGCGCTTGCTGACCACGAGCTCGGCCAGGCGCTCGAGGCCGACCATTGCCACCACGACCGTGAAGGCGAGCAGCGTGGTCACGCCTCGCCTCCGGCAGCTTCCGTCGCCCGCACCAGCACCAGCTCGGAGCAGAACCCCGGGCCCATGGCCAGGACGATCCCGTGGCTGCCCGGCACCGGGGGGCGCTCGCGCAACGTGTCCGCCAGGACGTGCAGGACGGAGGCCGACGAGAGGTTGCCGATGCACGCCAGGGAGTCCCACGTGAGCTGGACGGCCTCCCGGGGGACCTCGAGGGCCACCTCGAGCGCCTCGATCACCTTCGGACCTCCCGGATGGCACACCCACCAGCCGATGTCGGCGCGGGTCAGGCCGTGGTCGGCGAGGAAGCCGTCGACGTCCTCACGGATGTAGCGACCGACGATGGTCGGGACGCCGGCGTCGAGGACGATACGCAGCCCGCCGTCGCCGACGTCGAAGCCCATCGTCCGCTCGGAGTCGGGGTAGAGCCGGCTGCGGGTGGCGAGCACCTCGACGGGTCCGCCCCGCCCTGCACTGCGCTGCCCGGTGCCACCGCGCGCGACCACCGCTGCGGCGCCGTCGCCGAAGAGCCCGCTCGAGACCAGGTTGGGCACCGAGACGTCGTCGCGCTGCACCGTGAGCGAGCACAGCTCGACGCACACCAGGACGGCCACCTCGTCGGGATGCCCGACCAGGTAGTCGTGCAGGCGCGCGATGCCGGCCGCTCCGGCCACGCACCCCAGCCCCACCAGGGGCACCCGCTTGACGTCGGGGCGCAGGCCGACGACCGAGGCGATCCGCGCGTCCAGGCTGGGGATCGCCAGCCCCGTGACGGTGGCGACGACGACCAGGTCGACGTCGGAGGGGGTGAGGTCGGCGGCCTTCAGGGCGTCCACGAGGGCTCGGGAGCCGAGCTCGACCGCGTGCTCGAGGAAGAGATCGTTGGCCTGGCCGAAGCCCTCCAGGGCGCCGTAGGCCTCCAGCGGCAGGACCAGGCTGCGCTGCCGGACCCCGGCATTGGCGTGCAGCCGTCGCAGCAGCCGCTCGTCGACGCTGCGCTTGGCGATCACCTCGACGAACGCCTCGGTGATCTCCTGCTGGGGGTAGGTGTGCGGAGGCAGGGCGCCCCTGACCGCGAGGATCTCCATGCGTCGGGCTCCTTCGTCGAGGGGCGGGTGCCCTCGTCACGGTACCCACCCGACGGCAGACCCCGCCCGGACCGACGGTCGGCCGCGTCAGCCCGGGGTCGAGGCAGGGACCCAGCGGTCGAGCATGGCGCCGACGTCACGGGGGTGGACGGGCTTGGAGAGGTAGTCGTCCATCCCGGCCTCCAGGCAGCGCTGGCGCTCGCCCTCGGTGACGCTGGCCGTCATCGCGATCACCGGGGTGCGCCGGGTCGCGCCCTCGCGGCGTCGGATCTCGCGGGTGGCGTCGTAGCCGTCCATCTCCGGCATCTGGCAGTCCATGAGCACCGCGCCGAACGACGACCGCTCCAGTGCCTCGAGCGCCTCGAGCCCGTTGCCGGCGACGTCGGTGCTGTAGCCGAGCGACTCCAGGATCCCGACCGCAACCAGCTGGTTGGTGAAGCTGTCCTCGACCACGAGCACGTGGCCACGGGAGCCAGGGGCAGGCCGGACGCGCGCCTGGGGGGCAGCCGGACGGGGCGTCCGCTGCGCGCTGAGCACCTCCTCCAGCGCCGTGGCGAGCCGCGCCAGGTGGACCGGCTTCGTCAGGCGCGCGCCGATCCCGACACGACGTCCCTCCTCCGCGGTGACGTCGGAGCCCGAGGTCAGCAGCACCATCCCGGGGGCAGGTGCGGGACCCGCGGAGACGAGCGCCGCCAGCTCGAGGCCGTCCATCTCGGGCATGCACAGGTCCAGCACCACGACGTCGTACGCCGTGCCCGCAGCGCGTGCCTCGTCGAGGCGGCGCAGGGCGGTGACGCCGTCCTCGACCGCGTCGGCGTGCATCCCCCAGGCGCCGAGCTGGTCACCGAGGATCAGGCGGTTGGTCTGGTTGTCGTCGACGACGAGCACGCGCTGCCCGGAGAGCTCCGTCGCCGGCGGGGCGCTGCCGACGGACTCGTGCGCCAGCGCGAGGGGCAGGGTGAACCAGAAGGTGGAGCCCTCTCCGGGGACACTGTCGACCCCGATGGTGCCGCCCATCGCGGCCACGAGCTGGCGCGAGATCGCCAGCCCGAGCCCGGTGCCGCCGTACTTGCGGGTGGTGGAGGAGTCGGCCTGCGAGAACGGGTCGAAGAGCTGGTCCTGGTCGGCGGGGTCGACGCCGACGCCGGTGTCGGTCACCTCGAAGCGCACGACGACCCCGCCCTCGGTGGTGGCGGCGGTCGTGTCGTCGAGCTGGGCGCGGATGACGACCTCGCCCGCCGCGGTGAACTTCACGGCGTTCGACGCCAGGTTGAGCAGCACCTGACGGATGCGCGAGGGGTCGCCGCGCAGGCTGCCGGGCAGCTCGGGGGAGGTGTAGGCCAGGAGCTCGAGGTCCTGGGCCCGCGCCGGCTCGGCCACCAGCTCGGCGGCCTCCTCGACCACCTGCACCAGGTCGAAGTCGAGGGTCTCCAGCTGGAGCTTGCCGGCCTCGACCTTGGAGAAGTCGAGGATGTCGTTGATCAGGCTCAGCAGCGCCTCACCGGCACCGCGCACGCCCTCGGCGTACTGACGCTGGCGCTCGTCGAGCTCCGTCGTCAGCAGCAGCCCGGTCAGGCCGATCACGCCGTTCATGGGAGTGCGGATCTCGTGGCTCATGGTGGCGAGGAACGCCGACTTGGCGCGGGACCCGGCGAGCGCTGCGTCACGGGAGGTCTCCAGCTCGCTCTCGACGAGCTTGCGTGCGGAGATGTCGGCCAAGGAGACCGCGATGCCCCGCACGTCGGGATCGGCGGTCAGGTCGACCAGCCGCACGCTGATCCAGCGCTCGGCACCCGACCGCGGGTGCACCCTCAGCTCGGCGTTCACCGGGCGGCCCGGGGCGCGCAGCGCCTCCTGGAACAGGTCGTCGAGCACCGGGAGGTCCGCGGGGTCGACCAGCTCGGTCCACGGCAGGTCCGCCGGCACCGACGCGAGACCGACGAGGCGGGCCAGGTGGGGGGAGTGACGCACGACCGCACCGTGGGCGTCGACGACCAGTACGGCGTCGGAGGAGTTGTCGGTCAGCCGCTCGTAGAGGCGACGGTTGCGGCGGACGAGGTCGCGCGCGCGCCGCTCGGAGCCGAGCAACCGGGACGTGCGCACGAAGGCGAGGCCCAGAAGCAGCACCATGCCGGTCGCGAGCAGCACCGGGCTCCCTCCGTCGCCACGGACGGTGCTGAGCACCTCGAGCGCCGGAGGGACCAGGAGCGGCACGATCGCGATGCTGAGGCGCCACTGGTCCCGGCCGGGATCCTGCTCCTCCTCGTCGACCGGCTCGACGACCACCGTCGACCTGCGGAAGGCGGCCAGGGCCATCAGCAGGCCGCCTGCCATCCAGCCCGCGTCGAGCACGCCGGACACGAAACCCTCGACGGGGAGGAGGAGGTAGCCGAGGTCGGAGGCCAACCAGCACGCCACCCCGACAGCGAAGGACAGGCCGATCGCCGAGCGGGAGCGCGGGGTCAGCAGGGCGCGCACCACCAGGGCCAGCAGCACCGCGTCGGCGACCGGGTAGGCCGCCCACACGACGCGGGTCGCGGCCGACACGGAGGTGTCAGCCACGATCGCCGTGATCGACACGCTCCAGAACACCAGGATGCTGACGACCACGATGGTGAGGGCGTCGATGATCGCGTCGCCGTCGACGTGCCGGTCGCCGGTGCGGGTGCGGATGAGGGTGATGACGAGCAGCGCGGCCCCGAGGCCGCCGTAGCTCGCGAGGTAGGGGATGTCGGCGATCGAGACGTCAGGCTCGGTGCCTGACCACGTGATCGCCAGCCAGACCAGGTCGCCGATCGCCGACAGGGTCAGACCGGTGGCGATCAACGACGGCACGAGTCGCTCCGAGCGGGGGGCACGCCAGGTGCCGAGCCAGGCGAGCGCGCTCGCGGCCCAGATCGCGAGCAGGTAGGTGCCGTCGCCGACGACACCGGTCGGCACGACGAGGTGGACGGAGACGACCAGCACGCTCAGCGCCGCTGCCGCTGCCACGGCCAGACGGCGGTCCACCGCAGGGACCTTCACGACCGACTCGACTGCCATGTCCACCTTCTGCCGGCCGGGTGTAGGTGAGGACCGCCGTGACGACGACACCCCACGACGAATCCTGCCACGTCGGTCGTGCCCTCCGTGCCGGTACGCCGACTCGTTGACCAGCCGATCCACCGGCTCACGCTCGGTCCGCTCAGGTCCCCCACGCACCGGCGTGGTCGTCTGGGTCGACGGCCACACATGGAGACGTTCGGCCACCCCTGGCCCGTCAGAGCACGTGCTGCCCGTACATCTCCCCGAGCGGGTCGGAGATCAGCTCGATGCGCGCACCGTCGGGGTCGCGGAAGTAGACCGAGACACCGCTGTGGACCTCGTGGTCGACCCCGGCCTCGGTGAGGCGGGCGACGAGCTCGTCCCACCGCGCCGGCTCCACCGAGATGGCCAGGTGGTGCAGCCCACCGAGCACCTCGCCGTAGGGACCGACCTCGAGCCCGGGGAAGTCGAAGAACGCCAGCAGGTTGCCGTTGCCGATGTCGAAGAAGAAGTGCGACGACCCCGGGTAGTCCCGGTTGTCGATCAGCTCGGTGAGCGGGAAGCCGAGCACGTCCTGGTAGAACCGCACGGTCGTCTCGACGTCGCTGCTGATCAGCGCGGTGTGGTGCAGTCCCCGCGCGGTCGACGCCGGCCGCGACTGCGCCGGGTGGAGGTGGGCCGCGCGGATGCGGTCGCGGGTCGCCTCGATCGCGGCGAGGTCGGGGGTGCTCTCGGTCATGGGGTCCTCGGCTTCCAGGGTTGACAGGGTGGAGCAGGTCAGGCGGCCAGGGTGGCGTGCATCTCCCACACCAGGATCTCCGAGGCCTCGGCCGCGGTCACGCGCTGGCCACCCGTGGCCGTGAACCGTGCGGCGTCGCCGGCACCCAGCGCTCCGGCGTCCTCGAGCGACACCGCGCCGCGACCGACGAACAGGTGCAGGAACGGCGACTCGGGCAGCTCGACGCTCTGGCCGGGCGTCAGCCGGGCGACGTGCAGTGCGGCGTACTTGTTGCGGATGCGGATCGCGGAGGCGCCCGCGTGCTTGGCCATCCCTGACGCGACGGGCACCAGCGAGCCGCTCATGAGCTCGTGGTCGATCTCGAGCTGCTCGTAGCCGGGCACGATCCCGCTCTCGTCGGGCACGACCCACATCTGCACGAAGTGCACCGGGTCGGTGTGCGCGTCGCCCTCGAGGCGCCAGGAGTCGTTCTTCTCCGAGTGCAGGATGCCGCGGCCGGCGCTCATGCGCTGGGCGAGGCCGGGATAGATGATGCCGTTGTGGCCCGTCGAGTCCTGGTGGACCAGCGAGCCCTGCATCACCCACGTGACGATCTCCATGTCGCGGTGGGGGTGGGTGTCGAAGCCCGTCCCCGCGGCGACGATGTCGTCGTTGTTGACCAGCAGCAGCCCGTGGTGGGTGTTGGCAGGGTCGTGGTGCCGGCCGAAGGAGAACGAGTGCTTCGAGTCGAGCCAGCCGTAGGTGGACGCGTAACGGTCCTCGCTGCGACGTACGTCGACCTGGGGGTTCAGCTCGAGGGTCATGCCGGCTCCTCACCTCACGTGGGCCACCCGGTCGGGCCATCCGTTGGGGGACGTGTCACGTTGATGATCGTGCCAACTTGCGTGACATGTCAACTATTCCCGGTAAGGTGGGGGTATGACCACCCAGACGAGCACTCCCTGGCTCACCGACACCGAGCAGCAGACCTGGCGCCGGTGGCTGGCGCTCAACGCCCAGCTCCCGGCACTGCTCCACCGCGAGCTCCAGCGGGACTCGGAGCTCTCGTTGCCGGACTTCGACGTGCTGGTGCAGCTCACCGACGATGACCGAGGTCGCGTGCGGATCGCCCAGCTCGCCGAGGACCTGCAGTGGGAGCGTAGTCGTCTCTCGCACCACGTGACGCGCATGGCGCGCCGCGGCCTGGTCGAGAAGGAGGACTGCCTCGACGACGGACGCGGCTCCTTCGTCGTCCTCACCGCAACCGGTCGGTCGGCCATCGAGCAGGCGGCACCGGCCCACGTGCGGACCGTGCGCCGAGCCTTCTTCGACGCGCTCTCCGACGACGAGGTCGTGCTGCTCGGCGAGATGACCGAGAAGGTCCTCGCCCGCCTCGGCTCCTGAGGCGAGGTCGACCGTCAGGTCGCGTCGGTCGGGGTGACCGGCCCGCGGGCCGGTGTGGCGAAGAAGAAGGTCGTCAGCGTGTAGCCGGCGTGGTTGAGCAGGGTCGCCAGGGCGGTGTCGGCCGGTGGCTGGGCCACGACCGAGACCCGTGCGCCGCGACGTGCCGCCGACTGCTCGACCCGGCTGAGCGCCTCCGGCGAGGCCACCGACGTCACGAGCAGGATCGGGCCGCCGGGGTCGTAGACCGGCGGCGCGGGCACGAGCCGCCCCTCGGCACCCTCGACCGAGACGGACTTGTCCTCGGAGACCACGTTGAGCCCGGTGAAGGGCTCGAGGTCGCGGTGCCACCAGATGTCGTCCGGCTCCAGACCCAGGTCGAGCGCCGCGTCGAGCCGCTCGCTCTCGAAGCCCGGCACCACGAAACGGATCGGACCCAAGGAGCTGGCGTGACGCAGCAGGGCGACCCCCTCGCTCGCCCAGTGCTCCGCGGGCTCGACGGCCATGTCGTCGACGAGCAGGTAGGGCCCGGGATTCATCGCGACCAGGAAGCCGTGCTCGCTGCGCACGCTCAGCGTGGCCGTGTCGTCGATCAGGTGCGAGAGGAACGCCCGGTGGCGCTCGGTCGCGTCCGCGGCGGCACGCCAGAAGCGCGGGGCATGGCCCTCGAGCCGCTCCCTCCTGGTGCGCGTCAGCCCCACCGCCCAGTCGAGGTCGGCCCGGGTCAGTGGACGTACGTCGGGGGCGCTCACGCCTCGACGACGAGGTCCTCGTCGGACCAGAACGCTCGCATGCTGGTGATCAGGCCGTCGTCGTCGAAGGTCATGACCTCGAGGGGTGCCATCCGGTACTTCATGTCTCCAGTGTCGGTCACGACCTCGAAGTGGAAGGCAGCGTGTCCCGCACAGGTGCGCAACGTCACGAGGCGCGTCGTCATCGCGAGGCCGTCCAGCCCGGCGTAGAAGGCGCCGATCGCCTCGCGGCCCCGCAGCACCTCGCTGCCGACCGGGTCCTCGAGCGTCGCCTCCGGGGCGTAGAGCGCCACGATCTCGGTCGACGTCCCACCCGCCACCAGGTCGAGGTAGCGCTGGACCGTCGATGTGATGTCTGCGTTGGAGGCGACCATGGGGCAGTTCTATAACACGTTCTAGTTGGCTGTCACGTCAGGCCAGGTCCGGGTGCGCCCGACCTGCCACCAGCGGCAGGTCGACGTAGGTCCGGACCCCCGTGGGGGCGGCCACGACGTAGGGGATGGAGTTCACGCAGTGCATCGCGGTCACCACGACACCGGGGTTGCGCAGGAGGCCCTCCGCGATGGTGTCGGGCTGCCAGCCCTTGATCGTGACGAAGGTGTCGGGGTCGCCCCGGACCTCGACCTCGAAGCGCTCACCCTCGGCGCCGAAGTCCCAGGCGGGCTCCAGGTGCTGATCGCCCATCAGCCAGTTGACGGCGACGCGTACGACGACCTGGTCACGCACCACGCCTTCCCAGACGAACCGCTGGCCGGCGACGCGACCGGGCTCGATGACGCCGATGGGGGAGTCGATGGGGGCGGTCGCCACCGCGAGGTCGAGGGTCGAGCGGATCTCGGAGTCGGCGGAGAAGCCGAGCACGTCGAGGCACATCTGCACCGAGCGCGCGAAGCCGGCGGACAGCAGCTCCAGCATCGGGCCCGACCGCGCCTCCTCGGGGGTGCCGCCGAAGCACATGACGTGCCGCACGACGTCCGGGGCGTCGTAGGTGCGGATGTCGGAGAACTCCTCGCCGCGCACGTAGGTGACGGCCGAGGACAGCGAGGAGAACATCAGCGGGTGCAGGTCGGGGACGCCGCCGGGGTTGACGCCGGTGCCGTGCAGGCTCACCCGACCCTCCGCGCAGGCTGCCTCGAGGTGGACCCGCTGGCGCTCGCCGGGATAGATCCACCCGACCGGCGTCACGACGTTCTTGCCCGAGCGCAGGATCCGGGACACCACCCGGGGGTCGCCCACCAGCGGTGTGTAGACGACGCAGTCGGCGTCCATGGCCAGGATCTCGTCGACGTCGGTGGTGGCGGTGACCCCGATCGGCTCCCGCCCGACGATCTCGCCCACGTCGACACCGTGCTTGGCCTCGGAGTGGACGTAGCAGCCGACGAGCTCGAGGTCGGGGTGCAGCAGGACGCCCTCGACGGCAGCGCGGCCGACACCTCCCGTGGCCCACTGGATGACGCGCAGGGGCACGGGCATGGGATCTCCTAGAGCGTGGTCATGAGTCCGACGGGCGTGGGTGTGAAGCCCGGGAAGACCGTAGCGGTGGAGGAGCCGAAGCGGGTCGAAACGATCTCGGCGAGGACGCTGCGGTAGTCGGTCGTGACGAGCAGGTCGGCGTCGTCGTCGAGGGTGAGACCGGGCCAACGTCCGTGGACGGAGCCGCCCTTGACCCCGCGACCGGCCACGAACATCACGTTGCCGTAGCCGTGGTCGAGCCCGTAGTTGTCGTTCTCGACCGTGCGTCGACCGAACTCGCTGAGCACGAGCAGGGTCACCTTGGAGGCCTGCGAGCCCAGGTCGTCCATGAACGCCGCGACCGACGTGGCGAGGTCGTCGGCGTTGTGGACCATCTGGCCCCACTCGAGGGTGCCGAGCCCACTGTGCATGTCCCAGTCACCCTGGTCGACGGTCAGGACCTGGACGCCGACGTCGCCGCGCACGACGCGGGCGACCGTGGCCAGCGCTCGGCCGAGGTCGCTGTTGGGGTAGCGGTCCTCGTGGTCGGCGGCGGCACGGACGGGCTGGAAGTCGCCGAGGACGGAGAACGTCGAGCGCATGGCCTTGCCCAGGGCGCCCGGGTGGGAGTCCCACAGGGTGTGCAGCGAACGCTTCCGTCCGTCCTGGGAGACCCACTCGTCGTCGCCGGGGATCCGCACGTCGTCGACGGACCCGGCCGACATCACCGCCCGGTCGCCGACGAGGGCGCCGGGGATGACGCCGCCACCGATGTTGAAGCCCTGGAGCGGCGAGCTGCCGGCGTGGCTGCCGATGAGGCGGTTGAGCCAGCCCTGACGGACCGTCGAGCCCGGGTTGGCGTCCTCGACCTCCTCCATGGCGGCGAAGTGCGAGCGGTTGGGAGCGGGGAGCCCGGTCGCGTGGACAGCCGCGAGCCGGCCGGACTCCCAGAGCGGCAGCAGCGGCGCGAGGCTCGGGTGCAGCCCGAACATCGCATCCTTCGCGAGCAGCTCGCTCGCGGGGATCGCGAGCCGCGGCCGGGCCTGGTAGTAGACGGGGTCGCCGTGGGGGACGACCAGCGACAGGCCGTCCGCGGCGCCGCGCAGCGACAGGACGACGAGGACCGAGTCGGCGCTGGCGGCACTCGCCGGCGAGGCCGTGACGACCGCCGAGCCGACCGCGGTCGTCGTGCCGGCCAGGGCCAGGGCGCCGGCGAAGAGGCCGCGTCGCGACACCGAGCGGAACTCCCCGCAGCACGCGTCGGCGGCGGTGGCGGAGGAGTCGGTCGGGCGAGAGGTCATGGGGGTCACCGGGTGAGGAACGTCGGGGAGTCGAGCAGGGTCGTGAGCAGGCGCGGCATGTTCCACTTCACGACGCCGTGGTCGCGGGTGATGCGCTCGCCGGGCCTGACGTCGAGGTGCTCGCAGCAGGCCTGGAGCAGCGCCGACGTCGAGCGGCGGCCGAGCAGCTGCTGCGACAGGTGGTCGACGAGCACGTCGAAGCGGATGGAGGGCTGGGGCAGCCACTGGGCGGGGGAGCGGTAGGTGATGCCCGTCTCGGGCCACCAGCCGCCGCTCAGGACGAAGTGCAGCTCCATCGAGGCGATCAGTCGTGAGGGCGACGACCACGAGTCGTTGTCGGTCGGCTGGCCGTCGGGTCGGGGCCAGGCGAGCGGCATGGCGCCCAGGCTCGACGTCTGCCACAGCAGGACGTTGGCGGCGTGCTCGTCGCCCGCGTCGCCCTCCGGAGGACGCGCGACGAAGATCTTCAGGGCCCGGCAGGTCGACACCACGTCCTCGCACGGGTCCTTGACCTTGGCGCCCTCGGCGGCCACGAACGCCGGGTGGGCCACCAGTGCGCGCAACACCGGCTTGATGGCCGTCCCGTTGTCCAGGTAGACCTTCGCCAGGTGGTCGACCAACCCTGGTGGCGGGTCGTCGCGGACGAACTTGCGCACCAGCTTGCGGGCGATCCGCTGCGCCGTCGCCGGGTGCCGCGCGAGGTAGGTCAGGTAGCGGCGGGTCAGGTCACGAGCGTCGGCCAGCGAGTTGGCGTCGCTGAACCCCATGACCGTGACGGGGCCGGTCCAGTGGGCGCTGGGGGAGTAGGTCGGCTCCCACGTGTCCCACACGTCCACCAACCAGCCGGTGAGGATGCGAGCCGATGCCTTGACGTCGGTCTCGGCGTAGTTGCCGCGTCCGACCGTGTGCAGCTCCAGCAGCTCGCGCCCGAGGTTCTCGTTGGGGCGCTTCTTGGTCGAGACGGCCTGGTCGAGGTAGATCAGCATCGCCGGGTGCGTGATCGCCGCGTGGAGAAGGTCCTCGAAGCGCCCCAGGGCGTTCTTGCGGATCGTCTCGCCGTAGGACACGCGATGAGTGAAGTGACCGTCCCCGTTGACCGGGACGTTGAGGTGGTTCTCCCAGAACTCCGTCATGACCTCGAGCACCTGCCGGCGCGAGCTCATCCGACGCAGCAACAGCCATCGCTGGTAGTCGGCCATCACCTCCCAGCCGCCCTCGACCCCGGTCACCTGGCGCTTCCACAGGTCCTGGGGAGTCCTCGACAGGCCGGACCACCACGAGCGGAGGCCGTCGACGTCGGCGTCGGCGATCCTGGCCGGGTCGAGCTGGCTCTCGAACCATGCGCTGCCGCCACCGTCGCGGCGCACGCTGGCTGTGAGGCCCGGGGTGATGCCGTAGGAGAAGCGGCTGACCAGGTGACGGCTCCGCGCGTTGAGCAGCGGGGCTCCGCGGTAGCGAGCCGGAGGGTAGGCGGCGTGTGCCGCGGACGGCACGACTGCTCCGGCGGCAGCGAGGCCGCCGACAGCACCGGCGCGGCCGAGGACGGCGCGGCGCGAGGTGGCGGGCAGGGGTGTCATCGAGGCTCCTGGGCGGGGGAGACGCGCGACCGAGGCGCGACCGGATCAGGCTAGGAGCGCCTCGCGGAGCATGGTCAGTTCGGACTACAAGATGGCCCGTTGTGACTAGGAACTATGGCCGATCACCCCGCACGGAAGCGGCGTCCGGGGTGGAGTTCGCTAGCATGTTCCCCTCATCGCCCCCGACGACAAGGACCCCGAGCTCCGCCCATGGACGGCTCTCAAAGTACGACGCTCTCCATCTCCGGAGAGCAGCCATGACCCCCTACCTCCTGCTCGCGCTGGCGCTCCTGCTGGTCGTCATGTGCGGCATCTTCGTCGCCGCGGAGTTCGCCTTCGTCACGGTCGACCGTGGCCAGGTCGAGCGCGCCGCGGCCGCGGGCGACGTCCAGGCCCAAGGTGTCCTCGCCGGCCTCAAGACCCTCTCGACCCAGCTGTCGGGCGCCCAGGTGGGCATCACGGTCACCAACCTCGGCATCGGCTTCCTCGCCGAGCCCGCCATCTCCGACCTCGTCGAGGAGCCCCTCGCCGCCGTCGGTGTCCCCGACGGCGCGGTCTCGCCGATCGCCATCGCCTTGGGCCTGACCATCGGCACGGTGCTCACCATGCTCTTCGGCGAGCTGGTGCCCAAGAACCTCGCGATCGCGCTGCCCATGGCCACCGCCCGCCGGAGCCAGGGACCGATGCGGCTCTGGACCGCGCTCAACCGTGGCCCGATCCGGGTGCTCAACGGCTCGGCCAACGCCATCGTGCGGCGACTCGGCATGGAGCCCCAGGAGGAGCTGCGCTCCGCCCGCAGCTCAGCCGAGCTCGCCTCGCTGATCCAGCGTTCGGCCGACGTCGGCACCCTCGATGCCGACACCGCGGAGCTGATGGAACGCTCGGTCGAGTTCGGCTCGCGCACCGCCGGCGAGATCATGACGCCCCGCGTGCGGACCCACAGCCTCGAGGGCAACGACCGCGCCAGCGCGGTCATCGAGCTCACCCGCCAGACCGGGCACTCCCGCTTCCCCGTCCTCGACGCCGAGGACGTCGTCGTCGGCACCGTCCACGTCAAGCACGCGGTCGCGCTGCCGGTGCACGAGCGGTCCACCACCAAGGTCAAGCACCTCATGGTCAAGCCGATCGTGGTCCCGGACTCGTTGCGGCTCGACCCGCTCATGGCGCTGCTGCGCAAGGACGGCTTCCAGATGGCCGTCGTCCTCGACGAGTACGGCGGCCACGCGGGCATCGTGACGCTGGAGGACGTGATCGAGGAGATCGTCGGCGACATCGCTGACGAGCACGACCGGCTCGGCGCCCGTGCCCGCCAGCGCCGTGACGGCACGTGGTCGCTCTCCGGGCTCCTGCGACCCGACGAGGTCGAGGACGTCACCGGGATCGCGTTGCCCCAGGACGAGGACTACGACACGATCGCCGGCCTCGTGCTGAAGGTGGTCGGACGTGTGCCGGTCGCCGGCGACATCGCCGAGGTGCCCGTGCCCGACCTGACCGACCCCGACGAGCCGCGCGAGCAGCTCGCCGTCCTCACCGTCGAGCACATGGACGGCCTCCGCATCGACCGCCTGGCACTGCGCCTGCACGAGGGCGACGACGCCGACGCGTCCGACGAGGCCCGACATGAGTGACCTGACCGCACTGCTCGTCGCGGTGCTCCTGCTCGGCGCCAACGCCTTCTTCGTGGGAGCCGAGTTCGCGATCATCTCCGCACGGCGCACGCAGATCGAGCCACGGGCCCAGGCCGGGTCCCGCATGGCCAGGACGACCCTGAGGGCCATGGAGGACGTGTCTTTGATGATGGCGGGCGCCCAGCTCGGCATCACCATCTGCTCGTTGGGCCTCGGCGCCATCGGTGAGCCGGCCGTGGCCCACCTGCTCGAGCCGGGCTTCGCGGCGCTCGGTGTGCCCGAGGCGTTCCTGCACCCCGTCGCGTTCGTGCTCGCGCTCCTGATCGTGGTCTTCCTGCACGTGGTCCTCGGCGAGATGGTCCCCAAGAACATCGCCCTCGCCGGGCCGGAGCGCTCTGCGATGCTGCTCGCGCCACCGCTCGTCGGGGTGGTGACCATCCTGCGGCCGGTCATCGGCACCCTCAACGCGGTCGCCAACGGGGTGCTGCGGCTGCTCAAGGTCGAGCCCAAGGACGAGATCAGCTCCACCTTCACCCGCGAGGAGGTCGCCGCCCTGGTCGAGGAGTCACGGGGCGAGGGCCTGTTGGCCGCCGACGAGTACGACCGGCTCGCCGGCGCGCTGGGCTTCACGGAGAAGACCGTCGCCGCCGTGCTGATGCCGCCCGCGACGCTGGCGACGGTCACCCGCGGCTCCAGCCCCGCCGACGTCGAGGCGCTGTGCGCCGCCACCGGCTTCAGCCGCTTCCCGGTCGCCAGCGAGGACGGCGAGCTGATGGGCTACCTGCACATCAAGGACGTGCTCGAGCCCGACGAGGTGCGCCGGCTCCAGCCCATCGATGACAAGTGGGTCCGGCCCTTCGCCCCGGTGACCACCGGTGACCAGCTCCACGACGCGCTCGAGACCCTCCAACGCCGTGGCGCCCACATGGCCCGGGTGGTCGACCTGGAGGGTGTCACGCTCGGCCTGGCGACCCTCGAGGACGTCATCGAGGAGCTCGTGGGCGAGATCCGCGACGGGGCACACCACGAGGAGACGGTCTGAGGTCCGCCCGACCGCTGCCACCTCCACGGTCCGGGACACGGTGACGGATAGGGTGAGCCCGCAGCACCCGAGCCCCGGTCACCATCAGCGAGAAGCAGGCAGCAGTGGAGGAAGCAGTGACGCGACACGACCGCGTCTGGACCCTGCCCAACCTGCTCAGCGCCCTCCGGCTCGCCGGGGTCCCGGTCTTCCTGTGGCTGGTCCTGGGGCCGGAGGAGGACGGCTGGGCGCTCGCCCTGCTGATGGTCTCCGGCTTCACCGACTTCCTGGACGGCTGGCTGGCCCGCAAGCTCGACCAGCAGTCCACGGTCGGCCAGATCCTCGACCCGGTCGCCGACCGTCTCTACATCCTGGCCGTCGTCGTCGGGCTCGCACTGCGTGACGTCATCCCCTGGTGGATGGCCGTCTCACTGCCCCTGCGCGACGCCCTCATGTGGGGCCTCGTCCCGCTGCTGCGCACTCGCGGCTACAGCGCGCTGCCGGTGCACTTCCTCGGCAAGGCGGCGACCTTCAACCTCCTCTACGCCTTCCCGCTGCTGCTCCTGGGCGACGGCGAGGGCGTGATCGCGGTGCTCGCACAGGTCTTCGGCTGGGCCTTCGCCGTCTGGGGCATCGGCCTCTACTGGTGGGCCGGGATCCTCTACGCCTGGCAGGTGCGCAAGCTGCTGCTGACCACCGAGCGCCGCACGGCGGTGCAGGGTGCCTGACCGCGTCCAGGAACGTCCCTCGCTCCCTCCCCGCGTCACGCTCCCGCTGCTGGACCTGATCCAGCAGCAGGCCCTCGACGAGGACTACCTGGTCGCAGCCGAGCGTCGGGCCGGCCGCGCGCAGCAGATGGCCCTCCGTGGCGGCGCCGGAGAAGGAGACGCCGACGCCGACGCCGACCCGCCGCAGCGCAACCCGCGCAGGATCGCGGCCGTGGTGGTCGCGGTCTTCGGCGTCATGGCCTCCACCGCCGCGGTGCAGACCCAGCGCAACGCCTCGGTCGACGACGAGGGTCGGGCCAGCCTGGTGTCGCGCATCGACGACCAGAGCGCCCGGGTGGCCGGCCTCCAGGAGCGCATCGCGCAGCTCCGCGACAGCAACGCCTCCCGCGAGGCCCGGGCCCGCGCGATCGCTGCCGACGAGGCGGCCCTGACCCCGCGGCTGCGCCGTCTGCGGGTCCGCACCGGCTTCGTCGCCGTGCGGGGGGAGGGGATCAGCGTCGTCGTCGACGACGCCGCGTCCGGCAGCGCGGACGGAGTCGTGCGCGACGAGGACCTGGCACTGCTGGCCGACGGGCTCTGGACCGCCGGCGCCGAGGCGATCTCGATCAACGGCCAGCGCCTCACGGCCCTCAGCTCGATCCGCACCTCGGGTCAGGCGATCGAGGTCAACGGCATCGGCATCGCGCCGCCCTACTCCGTGCTGGTGATCGGCAACCGCAACACGTTGCAGGCCGACTTCTTCGAGACCAGCAGCGGCCTGGCCTTCAACGACCTGTCCGCCCGCTTCGGCTTCGAGTTCGACCTGCAGGACGAGGACTCGGTGTCGCTGCCCTCCGGTCCGTCGATGTTCCTGTTCCTGCGGTCGGCCGTGGAAGGCAGAGGCGCCGACCAGAACCCGCCCAAGACCGAGGAGATGAACAGATGATCGCGGTGCTCGGCCTGGCGCTGGGTGTGCTCGTCGGGGTGTTCTTCAAGCCCGACGTGCCGCTCGGCCTCGAGCCCTACCTCCCGATCGCGGTGGTGGCGGCGCTCGATGCCGTGTTCGGCGGCATGCGCGCCTACCTCGACGGCATCTTCGACGACAAGGTCTTCGTCGTGTCGTTCGTGAGCAACGTCGTCATCGCAGCCGGCATCGTCTACGTCGGGGACAAGCTCGGCGTCGGCGGTCAGCTCTCGACCGGCGTGATCGTGGTGCTGGGGATCCGCATCTTCTCCAACGTCGCCGCCATCCGGAGGCACCTCTTCCATGCCTGACGACAAGCCTTCCGGACGTGAGCGCCTGCTGCGGGCGCTCTTCCAGCCGTCGCGCCGCCAGGTCGTCGTGGCGCTGCTGCTGGCCCTCGTCGGCTTCGCCGCCGTCACGCAGGTGCGCAGCACCGAGGTCGACGACACCTACTCCGCACTGCGTGAGCAGGACCTCATCGACGTGCTCAACGGCCTCGCCGGCACGACCCAGCGCGCGGAGTCGGAGATCACCCGGCTCCAGCGCACCCGCGACGACCTCCAGTCCGACACCAGCCGCCGTCAGGCCGCGCTGGAGCAGGCCCAGAGCGAGGTCGACACCCTCAACATCCTGGCCGGGCTGGTGCCCGTCACCGGTCCGGGCATCAGGATCACCATCACCGAGGTCGACGGCACGGTCGAGGTCGCCTCGCTCATCGACACCGTCCAGGAGCTCCGCACGGTGGGGGCCGAGGCGATGCAGTTCAACGGGCAGGTGCGGATCATCGCCCAGAGCTCGTTCACCGACGACGTGGGGGGCATCTCCATCGACGGGGTCGCGCTGGCGTCGCCCTACGTCATCGACGTCATCGGCGACCCCGCCGTCCTCGAGGGGGCGATGACCTTCGCGCTCGGACCGAAGGCCAAGCTGGAGGACGACGGTGCCGAGCTCGAGGTCCAGCAGCTCACCTCGCTCGACATCGAGGCCGTGCGCTCGCCGGTCCAGCCCGAGTACGCCGTGCCCGACTCGGGCCAGTGAGGCCCGGGGCAGTAACCTGCACGCGATCCTGCACCCGGCCCCGGCCCGGTGCTCCGACCGGAGGAGACCACCTTGTACCCCGATGACCTGAAGTACACCGTCGAGCACGAGTGGCTGCGCACGCCGGGCGAGCACGAGGGATCGGTCCGCGTCGGCATCACCGACTACGCCCAGGACGCCCTCGGCGACATCGTCTACGTCTCCCTGCCCGAGGTGGGCGACGTCATCGACGCCGGCAGCACCTGCGGTGAGCTGGAGTCGACGAAGTCGGTCAGCGACGTCTACGCGCCGGTCTCCGGAGAGGTCGTGGCGCGCAACGAGTCCCTGGACGCCACGCCCGAGCTGGTCAACAACGATCCCTACGGCGGCGGCTGGCTCTTCGAGATCGTCCCCTCCGACGCCACGCAGCTCGACGACCTCCTCGAGGCCGACGGCTACGTCGCCTCGCTCGAGGGCTGACTGCTCATCGGGTCGTCGTCCCGGCCACGCTGCTGATAGGTTCGGAGCAACCGTCAACCTCCACCCTGCCTTGAGGGTTGAGAGGGCATGACGGGTCGACGGACGACCTGACCGGAGGATGATTCGATGCCGTTCTGCACCGCATGTGGCAGGCAGAACCCGGACGACGCACGTTTCTGTGCCCAGTGCGGCACCAAGCTGGTCAGCGTCGACGCTCCCACCACCGGCGCGGTCGAGCCCATCGGGGAGTCCACCGCCACCATCCAGATCGGCACCCCCGGCGGTGACCGCGTCGAGACCTCCGACCGTCAGCTCAACCCGGTGGACGCCGCGGCCGTGGACGCGCTGCCCACCGGGCACGCCCTGCTGGTGGTCCAGAAGGGTCCCGGCGCCGGCAGCCGCTTCCTGCTCGACGGCGACGTGACCCATGCCGGCCGCCACCCCGACAGCGAGATCTTCCTCGACGACGTGACTGTCTCGCGCCGCCACGCGGTGTTCAACCGTGACGGCGACTCCTTCACCGTGAGCGACGTCGGCAGCCTCAACGGCACCTACGTCAACCGCGACCGCATCGAGAAGGTCCAGCTCAACGACAGCGACGAGGTCCAGATCGGCAAGTACCGCCTGGTCTTCTTCTCGGGTCACGAGAGCCACTGACCGTGGCGAGCTCGCCGTTGCCGGAGAGCGCCGCCGGAGGATCTCGGGCGCGCATGAACATCGGGCAGGTCCTCGACCTGCTCCGCCCCGACTTCCCCGGGATCACCATCCCCAAGATCCGCTTCCTCGAGGACAAGGGGCTGATCAAGCCCGAGCGGACGCCCGCGGGTTACCGCAAGTTCGCCCACGAGGACGTCGAGCGCCTGCGCTACGTCCTGCGCATGCAGCGTGACCACTACCTGCCGCTCAAGGTCATCGGCGAGCACCTGGACGCGATCGACCGGGGTCTGGAGCCGCCGCCGATCGACGCCGTGGTCCCGACCGTGCCCCAGGTCGCCCTCGCCGCTGACGGGCTGCCCAGCGCCGACTCCTTCGCGCGCCACGACAACCTGCGGCTCTCGCGGCGTGAGCTGGTCAAGATCGCCGAGATCTCCGAGGAGCTGCTGGTCCAGCTGGAACAGTTCGGGCTGATCACGCCCCGGGCCGGCACCGGTCACTACGACACCGACGCCCTCGTCATCGCGCAGACCGCCCGTGAGCTCGCGGACTTCGGCTTCGAGCCCCGGCACCTGCGGGCCTTCAAGACCTCCGCCGACCGTGAGGTCGGGCTCGTGGAGCAGGTCATCGCCCCGCTCAAGCGTGGTCGCGACGCCGGCGCGCGGGCTCGCGCCGACGACGTGGTCTCCGAGATCGCGGCCCTGTCGGTCCGGCTGCACGCCACGCTGGTCAAGTCCGGCCTGCGCTCGCGCTGAGCGCTGTGCCCCGGTGCGCCGCACGCCCGCTCGCGGCCGTGACCCTGCAGCGTACGGGCGGAGTGCCGGCGCAGGTCCGCGGGGCTTCCGGACCGGAGTAGCCTGACTCCCATGCGCGAAGTTGACGTCATGGGAGTCCGGGTCGAGATGCCCTCGAACCAGCCGATCGTGCTGCTGCGCGAGATCACGGGGGAGCGCTATCTCCCGATCTGGATCGGCGCCGTCGAGGCCACGGCGATCGCCTTCGCCCAGCAGGGCGTGATCCCGCCGCGGCCGCTGACCCACGACCTGCTCAAGGACGTGCTCGAGGCGACCGGCAACGAGCTCACCGAGGTGCGCATCACCGACGTCAAGGACGGGGTCTTCTTCGCGACCCTGGTCTTCGAGTCCGGTGCCGAGGTCAGCGCCCGTCCGTCCGACTCGATCGCGCTCGCGCTGCGCACCGGCACCAAGATCCTGTGCGCCGAGGAGGTCCTCGACGAGGCGGGCCTCGCCGTGCCGGCCGAGCAGGAGGACGAGGTCGAGAAGTTCCGCGAGTTCCTCGACCAGGTCACCCCCGAGGACTTCGAGGCTCCCACCGAACAGTGATCCCGCCTCGCGATGCCTGACCCTCACGTTGAGGTTGAGGGTTGCGACACGCCGCGGGAGTCTTTGACCGCCCCGGTCATCGGCCGTACCTTGAAGTGTCTCTGTTGTAACTCCACGCTTGTCCTTCCCCGGAGCTACGTCCAACGGAGTAGACCCACGGAGGACCGTGTGAACGAGCAGAAGCCCGAGACCGGCGTCAGCGCCGCAGCAGTGGAGGCCGTCGAGTCGGCGGAGGAGCAGGGACTGCTCTTCACCGACGACGTCTCCCCGCTGCCCAGCGACCTGGGCTACCGCGGTCCCACCGCCTGCAACGCAGCCGGCATCACCTACCGCCAGCTCGACTACTGGGCCCGCACCGGCCTCATCGAGCCCACCGTCCGCGGCGCGAGCGGGTCGGGCTCCCAGCGGCTCTACTCCTTCCGCGACATCTTGATCCTCAAGGTCATCAAGCGCCTCCTCGACGCCGGCATCTCGCTGCAGCAGATCCGCACCGCGGTGACCCACCTGCGCGAGCGCGGCACCGACGACCTGACCCGCGTCACCCTCATGTCGGACGGTGCCTCGGTCTACGAGTGCACCAGCAACGACGAGGTCATCGACCTGCTCCAGGGCGGCCAGGGCGTCTTCGGCATCGCCATCGGTGGCGTCTGGCGCGAGATCGAGGGCACCCTCGCCGCGCTCCCCAGCGAGCGCGCCTCCGACGACGCGGCCAGCTCCGCCGCCAAGGACGAGCTCTCCGCTCGTCGTGCCGCCCGCCAGACCGGCTGACGGCACCCTCTGCTCCTGCTCCGGCCGGGTCGTCACCCTCGTGGTGGCGGCCCGGTCGTCATGTCGGGGGACCTGCGGATCGGACACCTTCCGCAGACCCAGGTCGGCCGGGCCTGCGGTTCGGTCACCCACCGCAGTCCGACGGTTGCTAGGCTGTGGGCGCTGACTGATCCCGCACGGGAGAGTCTTCGCTCGGCGGCCTGATCATCGGCCCGTCGGGAACGAAGCGCCGAAGGGGCAATTCCTCCCCGGAACCTCTCAGGCGCCCGGACCGTGCGGAGCAGGCAACTCTGGAGGACCGACGTCGGTCCGACAGAGGGGGAGGGCGATGGTGCCATCGACCTCGATCCCTGCAGGAGTCCCCGTGTCAGACCACCCCAGCCTCACCGAGCTGGACGGCGCCTCGCCGTTCGTCGAGCGCCACATCGGGCTGCGCCCGGCCGACGAGCAGGTCATGCTCGAGCGCCTCGGCTTCGCAACGCTGTCGGAGCTGATGGACGCTGCGGTGCCCGGCGGGATCCGGTCCGAGGTCGAGCTCGAGCTCCCCACGGCACTGACCGAGCACGCGACGGCCAAGGCGCTGCGCTCGCTCGCGGCCGCCAACCGGCCGGGGGAGGCGATGATCGGCCTGGGCTACCACGCCACGATCACCCCGCCCGTGGTGCGGCGCAACGTCCTCGAGGACCCCAGCTGGTACACCGCCTACACGCCCTACCAGCCCGAGATCTCCCAGGGCCGCCTCGAGGCTCTGATCAACTTCCAGACCGTCATCGGCGACCTGACCGGGCTGCCCACCGCCAACGCGTCCCTGCTCGACGAGAGCACGGCTGCCGCCGAGGCCATGACGCTCCTACGACGGGGCAACCGCAAGGCCGCGGGCCCGTTCGTCGTCGATGCCGACGCACTGCCGCAGACCATCGACGTCGTGCGCACCCGCGCCGAGGGCATGGGCATCGAGGTCGTGGTCGCCGACCTGACGAAGGGACTGCCCGACGGGGAGCTGTCGGGCGTGCTGGTGCAGTACCCCGGCGCCTCCGGGCGTGTCCTCGACCCGCGGCCGGTCATCGAGGCCGCCCACGAGCGCAACGCCCTCGCCGTCGTCGCCGCCGACCTGCTCGCCCTGACGCTGCTCGAGGCTCCCGGCGCCCTGGGCGCCGACGTCGTCGTCGGCTCCTCGCAGCGCTTCGGCGTCCCGCTCTTCTACGGCGGGCCGCACGCCGGCTTCATGGCGGTGGCCGCCGGTCTCGAGCGGCACCTGCCCGGGCGGCTCGTCGGGGTGTCCATCGACGCCGAGGGGCGTCCGGCCTACCGGCTGGCACTGCAGACGCGCGAGCAGCACATCCGCCGCGACAAGGCGACGTCCAACATCTGCACCGCCCAGGTGCTGCTCGCCGTCGTCGCCTCGATGTATGCCGTCTACCACGGCCCCGAGGGGCTCAAGGCCATCGCGACCCGCACGCATCGCTACGCCGCCGTGCTGGCCGAGGCGCTGGGCGCCGCGGGTGTGACCGTCGACCACGAGCAGTTCTTCGACACCCTCTCGGTGAGGGTGCCGGGCCGTGGCGTCGAGGTGCAGCAGGCTGCGCGACAGATGGGCATCCAGATCCGGCTCGTCGACGCCGACACCGTCGGGATCTCGACCTCGGAGTGCACGACCGGCTCGACGATCGGCGGCTTGCTGAAGGCCTTCGGCGTCAGCGCCGACCTCGACTCCATCGACCTCGCGACCGGGGACGCGCTGCCGGGCGACCTGCGCCGCGCCACGCCGTACCTCACGCACGAGGTCTTCAGCGCCCACCACAGCGAGACCCAGATGCTGCGCTACCTGCGCCGGCTGTCGGCACGTGACTACGCCCTGGACCGCGGCATGATCCCCCTCGGCTCCTGCACGATGAAGCTCAACGCCACGACGGAGATGGAGCCGGTGTCGCTGCCGGGCTTCGCCGACCTGCACCCCTTCGTGCCGGCCGAGGACGCCCAGGGCTACCGCCAGCTGGTCGACGACCTCGAGGGCTGGCTGGCCGAGGTCACCGGCTACGACAAGGTCTCGATCCAGCCCAACGCCGGCTCGCAGGGCGAGCTCGCCGGGCTGCTGGCGATCCGCGGCTTCCACCGGGCCAACGGCGACGAGGGACGCGACGTCTGCCTGATCCCGTCGTCGGCGCACGGCACCAACGCCGCCTCCGCGGTCATGGCCGGGATGCGCGTCGTGGTGGTCAAGGCCGCCGACGACGGCACCGTCGACCTCGATGACCTGCGCTCCCAGTGCGAGAAGCACGCCGACGACCTGGCCGCCATCATGGTCACCTACCCGTCGACGCACGGTGCCTACGAGGACACCATCGCCGAGCTCTGCGAGGTCGTGCACGCCCACGGCGGGCAGGTCTACGTCGACGGGGCCAACCTCAACGCGCTGCTCGGCTACGCGAAGCCGGGGGAGTTCGGCGGCGACGTCTCCCACCTCAACCTGCACAAGACCTTCTGCATCCCGCACGGCGGCGGTGGCCCGGGCGTCGGACCGGTCGCCGTGCGCGCCCACCTGGCGCCCTTCCTCCCCTCGCACGCGATGCACCCGGAGGAGGCCAAGCGCTCGGGCATCGGACCGATCAGCGGCGCGCCCTACGGCTCAGCCGGCATCCTGCCGATCTCGTGGGCCTACATCCGGCTCATGGGGGGCGCGGGGCTGACCCGCGCGACGGCGACCGCGGTGCTGTCGGCCAACTACGTCGCGGCCCGTCTCGGGGAGCACTTCCCGGTGCTCTACCGCGGCCACAGCGGCCTGGTCGCCCACGAGTGCATCCTCGACGTCCGGGGGATCACCAAGGAGACCGGCGTGAGCATCGACGACGTCGCCAAGCGGCTGGTCGACTACGGCTTCCACTCACCGACCATGTCGTTCCCCGTCGCGGGCACGCTGATGGTCGAGCCGACCGAGTCGGAGGACCTGGCGGAGATCGACCGCTTCTGCGAGGCGATGATCGCGATCAAGGGCGAGATCGACCGGGTCGCGGCGGGGGAGTGGACCCCGGAGGACTCGCCGCTGCGCGGGGCACCGCACACCTCGCGCGCGCTCGTCGGCGAGTGGGACCGCGCCTACCCGCGCGAGCTCGCGGTCTTCCCGACCGGCGTCGACCCGGACAAGTACTGGCCGCCGGTCGGTCGCATCGACCAGGCCTATGGCGACCGCAACCTGCAGTGCTCCTGCCCGCCGCTGGAGGCCTTCGCCGAGTGAGCGCACGCTGGGACTCCTGCCTGGATGCCCTCCAGGCTCACGGGCGGCTGCCGTCGCTCGTCGCCGGCGTCCTGCAGGGCGGCGAGCTCGTCTGGACCGGCGCGACCGGGGCCGGCTCGGTCGACGACCGCTACCGGATCGGGTCGATCACCAAGACGGTCACCGCGGTCGCCGTGCTCCAGGCACGCGACGCCGGGCTGCTGTCGCTCGACGACCCGATCGGCTCGGTCGTCCCGGAGACGGGCTATCGCGACGTGACCGTGCGCCAGCTCCTCGCCCACACCGGTGGGCTTCGGAGCGAGCCGGTCGGCTCGTGGTGGGAGCGGTCGCCCGGGGTCGACTTCGCGACGCTGGTGGCCGCCGACGACGGCAGCGGCGCCGTCTGCGAGCTCGGGGAGTTCCACTACAGCAACCTGGGCTTCGCCCTGCTCGGGGAGGCGGTCGCGCGGGTGCACGGCGCGTCGTGGTGGGACGTCGTGTCGGCCCACGTCCTGGCGCCCCTCGGCCTCGACCACACGTCGTACGACGTCGCGGCGCCAGCCGCGCAGGGATGGAGCGTCGACCACTTCGCGGGCACGCTGACCCGCGAGCCGCACCAGGACACCGGCGCGATGGCACCGGCGGGCCAGCTGTGGAGCACGGTGAGCGACCTGGCGGCCTTCGCGCTGTTCCTCGTCGAGGGACACCCCGACGTGCTCTCCCGCGAGAGCGCGGCGGAGATGGCGCGGCCGACCAGCGCGACCTACGGGCTCGGCACGTGGCTGCTCGAGCTGCCCGAGCTCCCAGGTCGTCGGTTGGTAGGACACCCGGGCTCGATGCCCGGCTTCCAGGCCAGCCTCTTCGTCGATCCCGAGACCCGCGACGGTGCGGTGGTGCTCGCGTCGAGCACCACGGGGCTCGACACCGACACGGTCCCCGGGCTGCTGCTCGGCGACCGCGACCTGGCGCCCCTGGAGCCCTGGGTGCCGACCCAGAGGGTGCCGGCGGGGGTGCGCGACCTGCTGGGCCTGTGGTTCTGGGGCAACAGCGCGGTCGAGGTGCGCTGGCACAACGAGCAGCTGCACCTGCGCAGCCTGGCCCGGCACCGCCTCACCGACGTCTTCGAGGTCCGTGAGGCCGGGATCGTGGGCACCTGGGGCCATCACCGCGGCGAGCGGCTGCGGGTGCATCGCCGTCGGGACCGGACGGTCTCGCACCTCGAGTGCGCGACCTTCGTCTACACCCGCACGCCCTACGACCCCACCGTCCCGGTCCCCGGCGGGCACCCGGCCTGAGCGCACCTTCACGCCGAGTCGGCGCACTGTTGTTGCGCGGGTGCACCATCGCGCCGACTCGGCGTGGGTGGGAGAGGCGGTCCGGACCGGCCTACATCGCCTGCGACACGCTCGACATGTTGAAGTCGGGCACGCGCAGCGCCGGGGTCGCGGTGCGCGAGAAGTAGTCGTCGCCCCACTCCCGGCTGAAGCTCGGCACCGTCGCCGACGCGTGGGAGAAGCGGCGGAGCAGGTCGATCGGGCTCTCGTTGAAGCGGAAGTTGTTGACCGACCCCACGATCTCGCCGCCCTCGACGAGGTAGACGCCGTCGCGGGTCAGCCCGGTCAAGAGCAGCGACTGCGGGTCCACCTCCCGGATGTACCACAGGCAGGTCAGGAGCAGTCCTCGCTCGGTGCCGGCCACGAGGTCCTCGATCGACCCGGAGCCGGCGTCGACCTCGAGCACCAGGTTGTCGATGGCGGGGGTCACGGGCTGACTCGTCATCTCCGCCGAGTGGCGGGTCTGGAGGAGCGAGGTGAGCTCGCCGTCCCGGATCCAGTCGGTGCGCTCGAGCGGCAGGCCGTTGTCGAAGACGGACGACTCGTTGCCGGAGGCCCCCGCGAGGGCGAACGGCGCGCACTGGAGCCCGTCGTACGACGGGTCGGAGTAGAGGTGGACGCCGGGCGAGGTGATCTGCTGACCGATCCGCGTGCCGACCCCGCGCTGGCTGTAGACCGACTGGCCCTCCCAGGCGACCCGCGCGCCGGCGTACCAGTAGGCGTCGATCATCAGGTCGGCCACGGCGGTCGGGGGCAGGATCGTGTCGTAGCGGCCGGCTGGGAGGTCGACCCGGCGCGCGCCCCACCCGAGCCGTTGCGCGACGGTCGCCTCCATGGCCAGGGCGTCGACGTCGGCGAAGTCACGCGTCGCACCACCGACCCACGCGCTCTCGCGAAGGTCGGCGGTCTTGCCGGTGCAGGCGTAGTGCCCGGTGGGTTGGACGTGGCGCAGCCGCAAGCCGGTGGTCGAGCCGAGGAACGTCGTCGCGACCTCGTGGTTGACGAAGCCGTAGAGGACGCGGTCGGCCGAGGAGGCCCGCCCGAACGCCTCGCCGAGGGCGGGCGCGAAGGTGTCGTAGACGTGGATGTCGGTGGACACGGCCTGCTCGTCCCAGTCGGGCGAGACGCGGTCACGGACCAGGTCGGCGGCGTCCTCGGCGGGCGAGGACAACCGGGCAGCTGCATCTGCTGCCTCGACGAGCGCAGTGACCTGGGCCTGCGTGCTCGCGCTGCCGCTGACCGAGCCGGTGGCCACCCCGTCGCCCGAGCGGATGAAGGAGACCACCGTGACCGAGACGCCGTGCATCACGCCGTTGGTGGTGAGGGTGTTGTTGGCCCACCGGAGGTTGGCGCTGGTGTGGTCACGGACGATGACGACGCAGTCGTCGGCCGTGGAGACGGCGACGGCCTGGTCGACCAGGGACTGGGGCGTGGTCGGGATCGTCATCAGTGGCCTGCCTCGTCGAGGGTGTTGAGGATGCGGACGCCGCGGAAGAGCGAGGTCGGGCAGCCGTGGCTCACCGAGGCCACCTGGCCCGGCTGGGCCTTGCCGCAGTTGAACGCGCCGCCGAGCTCCCAGGTCTGTGGCCCACCCACCGCCTCCATCGAGCCCCAGAAGTCCGTCGTGGTGGCCTGGTAGGCGACGTCGCGCACCTGGCCGACGAGCTCGCCGTCCTTGATCGTGTAGAACCGCTGACCGGTGAACTGGAAGTTGAAGCGCTGCATGTCGAACGACCACGACTTGTCGCCGACCACGTAGAGACCGCGGTCGACGCGGCCGATCAGCTCCTCGGTGGAGGGCCCGTCGGGCGACGGCTGCAGCGACACGTTGGCCATGCGCTGGATCGGGACGTGAGCGGGGGAGTCGGCGTAGGCGCAGCCGTTGGAGCGACCCGTCGGGTGGTCCGGGCCGGCCAGCTCGGGCTTCTTGTGGCCCATGGACCGGTCGAGCTGGTAGCCCACGAGCACCCCGTCGCGCACGATGTCCCACGACTGGGTCTGCACGCCCTCGTCGTCGTAGCCGATGGTCGCCAGCCCGTGCTCGACGGTGCGGTCACCGGTGACGTTCATGACCGGTGAGCCGTACTGCAGCGTGCCGAGCTTGTCGTAGGTAGCGAACGACGTGCCGGCGTAGTTGGCCTCGTAGCCCAGGGCCCGGTCGAGCTCGGTGGCGTGCCCGATCGACTCGTGGATCGTCAGCCAGAGGTTGGAGGGGTGGATGACCAGGTCGTAGTCACCGGCCTCGACACTGGGTGCCTTGAGCTTCTCGGCGAGCAGCTCGGGCACCTGCTCGATCTCCTCGTCCCAGTCGTGGCTGCCGTCGGTGAGGTACTCCCAGCCCCTGCCGACCGGCGGGGCGATGGACGACATGGAGTCGAACGTGTCGGCCCCGGTGCCCATGGCCTCGAACCCGGGCTGGAGCCGCACCCGTTCCTGCGTGGTCCGGGTGCCGTGCAGGTCGGCGTAGTACTTGTTCTCCTGCACCTGCAGGGCGTACGCCGACGCGTGGTCGACCGCCGCGCCCGTGCGGAGCCGCTCGGTCCAGTCGACGAGCAGCGCCGCCTTCTCGGCCACGGGCACCTCGAGCGGGTTGGTGACGTAGGAGGACACCCAGGTGACGTCGTCGTAGACCGGCTCGGCCGCGAGCTCCACGGGCGTGCTGGTCATCGCTGCCGCGACGACGGCGACCGAGACGGCCGTCTCGGCGACCCGGACCGCTTCCTCCGGCGTGAGCGCGATCCCGGCGGCGAAGCCCCAGGCACCCCGGTGGATCACCCGGACGGCGAAGCCGAGGTCCTCGGTGTCACTGGCGCTCTGCAGCACCCCGTCGCGCACCGCGACGCGTTGGTAACGGATCCGCTCGAAACGGAAGTCAGCATGGGACACCCCGAGCTCGCGCGCCCGGGTGAGGGCCGCGTCGCCCAGGTGGCGGTAGGGGAGCGAGGAGAAGGTCGGATCGAGCGTGGGTGCGCCCGGGAGTCCACTCATGCACCGAACCTATCCGAAGAGGCCGGTCCCTCAGCGACGCGCGCGCACGGCCCAGGCATGGGCGGAGATCGTGAAGGGCGCAGGCCCCAGCAGCTCGAAGCACCGGTCACGCAGGGCTGCGCGTCCGGCCTCGTCCAGTCCCGCGACGTGCTCGCCGAGGGGTCCGATGCCGAACGTGTAGGGCTCCCACCAGTCGTCCGCGTCGTCGAAGGTGACGTCGACGCGCAGGTCTCCGCTCACGACGTCACGCAGGCCGGCGAGGGTCGCCAGCTCCTCGAGATGCCCCTCCCGGGCACCGGGCAGCCCGTCCTCGGCGGTGGCGCCGGGGCTCAACTGCTGCGCGGCCTGCCAGCAGAGGCTGAGCGGGCTCCGTCCTCCGTCGTGGTCCCAGACGCAGGCGGCCACGACCCCACCTGGTCGCGTCACGCGCGCCATCTCGCGGAGGCCGGCGACCGGGTCGCTCATGAAGTGCACGACCAGCTGGGCGACGGTCGCGTCGAACGCGCCGTCCGGAAAGGGCAGGTCCTCGGCCGAGGCAGGTCGCACGTCCACCCCCGGCAGACGCTCCGCGAGGCCCTCGACGAACGGAGGCGACGGGTCGACGGCGCTGACCGCGTCGACGTCGAGGCGTCGCGCCAGCTCGGCGGTGAGTGCTCCTGGTCCGCTGCCCACGTCGAGGACGCGCTGGCCGACCTCCGGACCGATGAAGTCGGCGAACCTCGGCGCGAGGGGCACGGAGAACCGCCCCATGAAGCGGGCGTAGGCGTCCGGTGGCACCACGAAGGACATGAGGCGACGTTAGACCTCGCGGCCCCGCGTGGACAGACCCGCGTCAGCGACGCAGCGCCACCGTGGAGCCCGACCGTGACTTGGTGACGACCAGCTGCGTCGGGATCCGGTCGCGGAGCTCGGCGACGTGGCTGACCACGCCCACGACACGACCGCCGTCGCGCAGGGCGTCGAGCGTGTCCATGACGTCGTCGAGGGTGTCGGCGTCGAGCGAGCCGAAGCCCTCATCGACGAAGAGGGTGTCGAGCGCGGCGCCGCCGACCTCGTGGGTGATGACGTCGGCGAGGCCGAGAGCCAGGGCCAACGACACCACGAACGTCTCGCCCCCGGACAACGTGGCGGGGTCCCGGGTCTCACCCGACCAGTCGTCGCGGACCAGGAGGCTGAGACCGCCGCGGGTCTCGCCGGCGCCACGGTCACCGGTGTGGACCAACGAGTAGCGCTGGTCGCTCATCGAGGCCAGGCGCTGGTTGGCGGCAGCGACGACCTGGCCGAGACGGTAGGCCAGGACATAGGCGGAGAGCCGCATCTTCAGCCGGTTGTCGGGTGCCTTGCCCTCCACGAACGCGGCCAGCCGCACCGTCACCTCGAGGTCCTCGCGCAGGGGTGCCCAGGACCGGAGGGCGCTCTCGAGCTGGGCCTGCAGCGCTGCCAAGCGGGTCACCCGGACAACGACGTGCTCCACCTTGCCACGGGTGCGGGCCAGGGCGGCGAGGGCATCGGCGTGGGCCTCGACCAGGGGTGGCAGGTCGGGTGGCAGCGCCGAGGTGAGCTCGTCGGCACCAGGGGCGCCGAGGACCTCGCGCACGGCGGCGAGCCGTTGCTCGTGGGTGCGGACGGCGCGGGTCAGTCGCTCGACCTCCGCCTCCGGGAGCACCGCAGCGGCTGCTGCCTCGGGGGAGTCGAACCCTGCCTCGGCGCTGGCGCGCTCGAGGGCGCCCCGCGCCTCGTCGTGGGTCGACCTGGCGATTGCGAGCGCGTCCAACGCTCGCAGGGCGGCGCGGCCCGACGCGAGCTGCGCCTCGTGGGTGGCGAGCAGGGCGTCGAGATCGGGGCAGTCGGTGCCCGCAAGGGCCCGGTCGAGAGTGGCTCGCAGGTCGGTGCACTCCGTGGTCAGCCCGTCGATGCGGGCTGCGGCCTCGGCGGAGCGGCGGTCGAGCGCGCGCAGCTGCTCGTCGAGCTGCGCGGGGTCGGGGGGCCTGCTCGCCCCGGCGCGGCCCCCGCGGCTCGCGGCCAGGGGAGCGAGCTCGGCCTCGACGTCGGCCCGCTGCGACTGGAGCTCGTCGAGCGTGACCTCGCCGAGGGCCTCGGTGAGCCGGTCGCGCGCGGCGACGAGGTCGCGGACCTCGAGGTCGCGCAGGTGCTCGGTGGCCTTGGCGTCGTCGACCGCGCGCAGCGCGGCCTTCTCGGCCGCAGCGTCCGGAGCGTCGAACGAGGGCTGTGCCTTGTGGGGGTGCTCGGCCGAGCCGCACACCGGACAGCACGCTCCGACGGCGAGCGCCAGGGCGATCTCGCCGGCCATGGAGTCCAGCCGGGCCTCGCGCAACGACAGCAGCGACTCGTGCAGGGTCAGCGCGCTCTCCCGTGCGGTGTGCCAGGCGGTGCGGGCGACGTCGATGCGGTGGGAGACCGACCGGTGCTCGCGTAGCAGCCGGACCTGCTGGTCGATCGCGGCGAGACGCGACTGCAGCCGCAGCTCGTGGGTCTCGCGGGTGACCTGCGCCTGACGCTGGTGCCAGCCACCCAGCTCGGTCGTCGCCTCGGCCAGGCGGGTCGCGGCGGGACGCAGCGAGCGCACGCGGGCGGCCTCCTCGAGCGACGTCTCGACGCCGACGGCCACCTGGTCACGGTCACGCACCTCGAGGAGGTCGACGTCTGCGGCGAGGCGGTCCCGCTGGTCGCGAGCCTGGTCGCGGAGTCGGAGCAGCGGCGCGACCCCGGAGGCGCGCTGGGCGAGGGAGACGCGCCTGCCGGTGTCGGCCGCCTCGTCGGCGGCCGCGACGAGGCGGTCGTGCTCGGCCTCGGCTGCGAGGTGGCCCGCGAGCCGCTCGTGGAGGGCGCGCGCCTCGGCGAGGGTCCCGCGCAGCGTCGCCTCTGCGGTGGCGGCGTCGGCGGCGGCCTCGCGTCCCTCGACGAGCGACCGTGCTGCGTCGTCGTGGAGGGCCCCGGCCCAGGCGCCGAGCTGCCCGTCGGCGGCCGGCAGGGTCAGGTCGCGGATGTCCCAGTCACCGGGGAGGGGGCTCTCGGCCGTCTCGCTGACCCTGCTCACCAGGTCGGCCACCCGCTGGTGCGCCTCGTCGCCGGCCCGGCGAAGCCGGACACGCCGGTCGCGCAACCAGCGCTCCACGTCGGCGAAGCGGCCGGTGCGGAAGAGCTGCTGGAGGACGGCGTGGCGGTCCTCGGAGCGGGAGCGCAGAAAGGTCTGGAAGCGCCCCTGGGGGAGCATCGCCACCTGGGTGAACTGGGTGACGGTCATGCCCACGAGGTGGCTGATGAGGTGACCGGTCTCGTCGAGGCGGCTGGACAGGTGGCGCCACTCGCCGTCGACCCGCTCGGCGAGGGTGACCGACGACTGCTGCGTCGTGGTGCCCTCGCCGCGCAGCTTGGGGCGCTCCCAGAGTGGCGAGCGCTCGATGCGGAAGCGACGCGCCCCCAAGGTGGCCTCGAGCACGACCCTCGGGGCCACCCCGGGCCCGGCCTGGTCGCAGCGGAGTCGCTTGGCGGTGTTGCGGTCACCCGGGACGTCGCCGTAGAGGGCGAAGCAGACGGCGTCGAGGACGCTGGTCTTGCCGGCGCCGGTGGCTCCGGAGAGGAGGAAGAGGCCGGCGTCGGAGAGCTCGTCGAAGTCGACGCGGACCGTGTCGGCGAAGGGACCGAACGCGGTGATCTCGAGGTGGTGCAGCCGCATCAGTCCACCTCCTCGGCCGGTTCGTCGGTGCCGGCGTCGTCACGGTCGGAGAGCAGCATGTCGACGTCGGTGTCGTCGCAGCAGGCGTCGATCGCGCTCCAGAGCAAGGTGGTCTCGGACTCGTCGGGTGGTCCGCCGCGCATGTCGGTCATGAAGTCCAGGGCGATGTCGCGGTCGGAGCGCGCGTGGGTCTGCGACGCCGGGAGCGAGCCGAGACGGGGGATCGAGGCCGCGAAGCGCAGGACCAGGGTGTGCGGGAAACGCTGGCGCAGCCGGTCCATCGCCCGGCTCGGACGCGCCGGGTCGGTCAGCGTGACCTCGACGAACGACTGCTCGTGGTGACGCAGGCCCGGGTCGCTCAGGAGCGTCTCGAGGTCACCCGAGAGGCGCGCGACCGCTCGCGGCACCGGTGCCTCCAGGAAGGAGGCCCCTGCGAAGCCGCCCGCGTCGAGCTCGACCAGCCAGGAGCCCTTGAGATGGTCGGCCTCGGAGAACGAGTAGGCCAGCGGTGAGCCGCTGTAGCGGACCCGGTCGGTGAGCGTGTGGCGGCCGTGGAGGTGGCCGAGCGCGGTGTAGTCGATGCCGTCGAAGACCGACGTGGGCACCATCGAGACGCCGCCGACGGAGATGTCGCGCTCGGAGTCGCTCGGCTGGGCACCGGCCACGAAGGCGTGCGCCATCACCACCGACCGGACCCCGGGACGATGCGCCCGGTCAGCGCGGACCCGCCCCATCGCGGTGGTGAGGGCCGCCTCGTGCGAGCGAGCAGACAGGGCCCACGGCTCCACGAGCGCCGCGGGGTCGAGGTAGGGCAGGCCGTAGACCGCCACCGCGCCGTGCTCGTCGGGCAGCACGACCGGCGCGCCCACGCCCGAGGCGTCGGTGCGGATGTGGACACCCGCCGCGTCGATCAGCCGCGAGCTGAAGCCCAGGCGTCGGGCTGAGTCGTGGTTGCCGCTGGTGAGCACGACGGAGGCACGCGAGGCCGCGAGCCGCACGAGTGCGTCGTCGGCGAGGAGCACCGCGTCGACCGGCGGCAGGGCGCGGTCGTAGATGTCGCCCGAGACGACCACCAGGTCCACACGCTCGGACTCCACGACCTCCAGCAGGTGGTCGAGGTAGGTGGCCTGGTGCGCGAGCATCCCCTCGCGGTGGAAGGACCGGCCGAGGTGCCAGTCAGAGGTGTGGAGGATGCGCACACGTCGAACCTAGAGGCGCCCGCCGACACCCTGGTGCACCCACGCCGCGGACCTCCGACCACGTGGGACGACTCACCCGCTGTAGCGCACCGTGCGGCCCTCGGACGTGAAGCCGTAGAGGGTGAGCCCGGCCTCGCGGGCGAGGTCGACCGACAGGCTCGTGGGTGCCCCGACCGCCGCGAGGGCCCCGACACCGGTCGCGATCGCCTTCTGCACCAGCTCGAAGCCCGCCCGCCCACTGACGACCAGGCACGCCTCGGCGGGGGACGACCCGGCGAGCAACCGGGCTCCGGTCACCTTGTCGACGGCATTGTGCCGACCGACGTCCTCGCGCACGACGAGCGCGGTGCCGTCGGCGGCGAAGAGACCCGCCGCGTGCAGCCCGCCGGTCCGGTCGAAGACCTGCTGCTGGGTGCGCAGCACCTCCGGCAGCCGTCGTACGACGGAGGGCTCGGGGAGCGCGCCGCCCCACCGCGCCGCGGGGGTCACCGCGAGCGCTGCGGACACGCTGTCCTTGCCGCAGACGCCGCACGCCGACGAGCCGGTCGACTGGGTCTCGTGGCGGTGGCCGGGGTCGTGCAGCGGCGGAGCCGCCAAGGTCACCGTGACGACGTTGAACTCCTGCTCCGGCTCGAGGTCGACGTCGGTGCAGTAGGCGACGCCGGAGATGTGCTCGTCGCCGACCAGGCTCTCGTGGCGCAGCCAGCCGGCGGCCAGCTCGAAGTCGTGGCCGGGGGTGCGCATCGTCACCCAGACCCGCCGGGCGGGGGAGCCGGGCCAGGCGAGGCGGATCTCCAGCGGCTCCTCGGTGACCAGGCGGTCCTCGCGGCGCTTCACCCCGTCGTCGGTGTGCTCCTCGACCCGGGTGCGGACCGAGGGGCCGGGCCGACGCGGCCGCTCGCTCATGCCGGTCCGCCGGCCGGGAACGCGGCACGCACCGCGAGCCGACGCTCGAGCTCGTCCGCCTGGTCGACGAGCCGTCGTCGCAGCGACAGGTCGAGCCCGTCCTGCGCGAGCAACGACCGGGTGCGGGCGAGGGTGTCGTCGGTGAGCGCGCCCAGCGGGAAGAACGCCTCGGCCGCCTCGGCCAGCACCCAGCCGCTGCGCACCGCGACGGTGGCAGGCAGCTCGTCGAAGTAGCGGGCGACGTACGGCGCCGTCAGCTCGTCCTGCCCACCGCGCCACATGCCCGCGCCGGCGGCGACGAGCTCGTAGTTGGCGACGTCCACCTCTCCGGTGAACCGCGCCCAGGCGAACTCCTTGGCCTCGGCGGTCGGCAGCGAGGACCGCGCCCGGGAGTGCTCGACGCGCGAGACCCCGGTGGGCTCCTCGGCCAGGGCCGCGTCCAGCTCCGCGGCGTCGGTCGCGCCCAGGGCGGCCAGCCGGACCAGGATCCGCCAGCGGAGGTCGAGGTCGCGCTCGAGGCCGGTCGGCAGGTCGGTGGTGAGCCACGCTCGCAGCTCGTCGGGCTCCGTGCTGGCCGTGATCGCCGTGCGGAACGCCGCGAGCTGGAGCTCGGAGCCCGCCTCGGCGGCATGGAGCCGGGCGAGGGCTGCGGCGTGGACGCGGGGGAGCGCGTCGGCACCGGCCAACGGGACGACGGCGGCGAAGACCCAGGGCAGCGTGTGGCGGGCGGTGAACTCGGTGTCCTCGATCGGCAGCCGCGCCTCGAGCAGGTCGACGACGTCGGCGGGGTCGATCGCGGCCTGGTGGAAGGCGCTGCGAACGGAGTTCCACGAGGCCGCCAGGAGCGCACTGTCGGTGATGGAGGGCAGGAGCGTCTTGAGGCCCTGCACGGTGGTCGCGTCGGGCAGGAAGACGCCCCAGCTGTCCTCGTAGGGGTCGATGACCACGGATGCGTCGCCGACGGACAGCGGGGTCTCCGGCCCCTCGAGCGTGACCTCGGCGGTGCTCCACGTGCCCTCGGCTGCGGTCGCGATCCGCAGCCGGTGTGCGCGGTCGGCGGGGTGCTCGGCCGGGGGCGTGCGGCGCAGCACGCCGGCCGCGCGGTCCAGGCTCACCGTGTCGGGGCCGGCCGTGCGCAGCCAGCTCGACGTGAAGCCCGACAGGTCGCCCGCGCCCGCCTTCTCCCAGCTGGTGAAGAGGTCGTGCATCGTGGCGTTGCCGAAGCGGTGCGTCGTGAAGTGGTCGATGACGCCGGCGAAGAAGACCTCGTCACCCAGGCGGGCGTTGAGCTGCTTGAGGATGCTCGAGCCCTTGGCGTAGGAGATGCCGTCGAAGTCCTGCAGCGCAGCGGTCGCGTCGACCGCCCCGTTGCCGGCCACCGGGTGGGTGCTGGGCCGCTGGTCGGCGGTCAGTCCCCACTGGCGGCGAGCGTAGGCCTGGTGGACCCACGCGTCGTCGTACTGGGTGACGTCGGCGGTGACGCGGTTGCCCATGTACTCGGCGAAGGACTCGTTGAGCCACAGGTCGTCCCACCACGCCGGCGTGACGATGTTGCCGAACCACTGGTGCGCCATCTCGTGGGCGACCGTGGTGGCGCGGTTGACCCGGGCGCCACGGGTGACGCGGGAGCTGAAGACGAGCGGGTCGCGGAAGGTCACGCAGCCGGGGTTCTCCATGGCGCCGGCGTTGAACTCCGGCACGAACGCCTGGTGGTAGTCGCCGAACGGGTAGCGGATCCCGAAGAGCCGGTGGAACTCGTCGAAGCACTGCTTGGTCATGGTGAAGAGCTCGTCGGCGTCCTTCTCCAGGTCGCCGGCGATGCTGGCGCGGGCGCTGAGCCCGAGCGGGATGCCGTCGTGCTCGTCGCGGATCAGGTGGTAGGGCCCGGCGACCAGGGTGACGAAGTAGGTCGACAGGGGCTGCGTCGTCGCCAGCTCCCACACGCCGGGCTCGGGGTTGCTGGCCGCGCCGTTGCCGATGACCACCCAGTCCTCGGGCGCGCGCACGTGGAAGGTGTAGGGCGCCTTGAGGTCGGGCTGGTCGAAGCAGGCGAAGATGCTGGGGGCCGCGTCCATGAAGGACATGCCGTAGACGTAGTGCCTGCCGTCGGCCGGGTCGACGCTGCGGTGCAGCCCCTCGCCGTCGTTGCGGAAGCGCATCGTCGCGTCGACCACGAGCTCGTGCTCGCCGGGTGTCGTGTCGATCGGCAGTCGACCGCGGTCGAGCAGGTCACGGTCGACCGGTCGCCCGTCGAGGGTGATCGAGGAGACGCTCACCGGCTTCAGGTCGAGGAACGTCGGCCCCCCCTCGCTGGTGAAGCGCACCGTGGTCACCGACCCGAAGGTCGCGTCGTCGGATGCGAGGTCGAGGCGCACGTCGTACGACGTCACGGTGAGGAGGCTGCGGCGCTCCTGGGCCTCGGTGTGCTGCAGGCTCTGGCTCTGGGTCGTCACCAGATCACCCTAGTTGCGAAGGTTTCACGAAGACGTGGGGCCTCCGGGGCAACCAACCGCGATGCTGGTGCGTCGTAGAGGTCACACGGGACGCCCCATGCGTCCCTCTCTCGGCAGGAAGGCACCACCATGCCGCTCATCAGTCATCACCGCCGGGCCCTCTCCCTCGCGGCCCTCGCCACGACCACGGGGATGCTCGTCGGAGTCACCGCGACCGGTCCCGCCACGTCGGCCGAGCCCGCGGGCGACTGCACCGCTGTCTTCCCGCTCGCCGAGGTGGCAGCGGGCCAGGCCGTCGAGGGCCTGACCGTCGACTCCGGGGTCACTCCCGAGCCGTTCACGGGTGAGGTGCTGGGCGTCCTCGAGGGAGGGATCGCTCCCGGTCTCGACATGATCATCATGGACCTCGACTCACCGGCCATCCAGGCCGCCGGAGGCATCTGGCAGGGCATGTCGGGATCCCCGGTCTACGCCGACGACGGCCGCCTGATCGGCGCCGTTGCCTACGGCCTGGCCTTCGGATCGTCGCCGGTCGCGGGCATCACGCCCTTCGAGGACATGGACGACTACCTCGACGCCGCCGCCCGCCCGGGCCGGATCAAGGTCGACACAGTGATGGCCCAGCGCATCGCGCGCGGCTCCGACGCCTCCGCTGCCGAGGCATCCCAGGGCTTCCGCCAGCTGCCGATGCCGCTCGGTGTGTCGGGGGTCAGCGCCTCGCGTCTCGACGGCGCCACAGGTCGGCCCTACCTCACGAGCAAGGCCTACGCGGTCGGCAAGGCGACGGGAGCCGCCGCTCCCACGGCCGCCGACATCGTTGCCGGCGGCAACATCGCCTCCTCGCTCGCCTACGGCGACATCACCGCGGCCGGGGTCGGGACCGCGACCAGCGTCTGCGAAGGCCGGGTCGTCGGCTTCGGCCACCCGATGCAGTTCAGCGGCCCCGCGACGATGAGCATGCACCCCGCCGACGCCATCTACGTGCAGGAGGAGCCGCTGGGGGCGCCGTTCAAGGTCGCCAACATCGCGGCCCCCGTCGGCACGATCACCGACGACCGCCTCACCGGCATCACCGGCACCTACGGGCCGCTGCCCGAGGGGATGACGGTCACCTCGTCGTTGACGAAGGGCGACAAGTCCCGCACCGGCGTCACCGACATCACCGTCCCGCTGGCCAACGCCGAGCTGACGTTCTTCCAGCTGATCTCCAACCACGACCGCGTCATCGACGGCATCACCGGCGGCACCGAGAGCCAGACCTGGACCATCACCGGGACCGACGCGAACGGCACGCCCTTCACCCTCGAGCGCTCCGACCGGTTCACCTCGATCCGCGACGTCTCCTACGAGGCGAGCTTCGAGACCGTCAAGGCCGAGGTCGACAAGGCCAACTCGCTCGAGGGCGGCAAGATCGACTGGGCCGCGGTGGCCGGCAACGCGCAGACGATCCTGGAGGGAGAGTCGAAGGACTTTCGCATCGTCCTCTACTACGCCGCCGGCCGTGCACAGACCGCCGGCGCCCAGGGCGTCTTCGAGGGCCTGGTGGTCCTCGATCAGATGACCGAGCTCTTCTGGGAGCCGATGTATCCCGGGCTCAAGCGGCCCAAGGCGCGCGGCAACCTCTGCTCCTGGTACCAGGAGATCACGGCGCCGCTGGTCGACGCGTGGA
>NZ_JANNML010000204.1:0-1564 GCF_031397825.1 Nocardioides sp. | reverse complement strand
GCCGACCAGGACGTCGCCATGGACGTCCCGTGCGACACGGGGATCCGCTGACGCGGCTCAGATGCCGAGCCGCCCGGCGACCTCGTCGCCGGCTACGCGTCGTACGACGTCGGAGCCGCCACCGGCCCGGCCCCTGACATCAGGGACCGGGCCGGTGGGTTGAGCAGATGAGTCAGCTGCAGCCGGACGTGCTGCCGCAGCCCTCACACACGTAGCAGGAGCCGGCGGGACGCATCTTGGTGCCGCAGGTCATGCAGAGGGGAGAGTCGACGGCGGTGCCGGTGAGCTTCTCCATGAGCTCGGCGGAGGTGCGGGCCTGCTGGGGCTCGACGACCGACGCCTGCTGGGCGGGCGCGGGGGCCTCCTCGACCACCGGAGCCAGGTCCACGATCTCGGCCTCGATCAGCTCGGCTGCGGAGCCGGTCTCGGTGACGGGCTCGTAGGAGCCGGTCTCGAGGTGGCGCTGACGCTCGTCGGCGGAGTAGATGCCGAGGGCGGAGCGCTCCTCGAACGTCATGTAGTCGAGGGCCAGTCGGCGCCAGACGTAGTCCATGAGGGACTGCGCCATGCGGACGTCGGGGTCGTCGGTGAGGCCGGCGGGCTCGAAGCGCAGGTTGGTGAACTTCGCGACGTAGGTCTCGAGGGGCACTCCGTACTGCAGACCGATGGAGACCGCGATCGAGAAGGCGTCCATGACACCGGCGAGCGTGGAGCCCTGCTTGCCGAGCTTGAGGAAGACCTCACCGAGCTGACCGTCGTCGTGGGCACCCGAGGTCATGTAGCCCTCGGCGCCACCCACCGTGAAGGAGGTGGTGCGCGAGGTGCGCGACTTGGGCAGACGCTTGCGGGTCGGGGCGTAGACGATCTTCTCGATCACCTTGGTGGCCTCGACGACCTCGGCGACGACGTCGCCGGCGGCGGACTTGTTGGAGTCCTCACCCTTGTTGTCACCCTTGCCGCTGGAGAGCGGCTGGCCGACCTTGCAGTTGTCGCGGTAGATCGCGGTGGCCTTGAGGCCGAGCTTCCACGACTGGAGGTAGATGTCCTCGATCTCCTCGACCGTCGCTGACTCCGGCAGGTTGACCGTCTTGGAGATGGCGCCGGAGAGGAACGGCTGGCAGGAGGCCATCATCCGCACGTGGCCCATGGGCTTGAGCGCGCGGGCACCCATCGCGGTGTCGAAGACCTCGTAGTGCTCGAGCTTGAGGCCCGGGGCGTCGATGACGTGGCCGTGCTCGGCGATGTAGTCGACGATCGCCTCGACCTGCTCGCCGACGTAGCCCATCTTGCGCAGCGCGCGCGGGATGGTCTGGTTGACGATCTGCATCGAGCCGCCACCGACGAGCTTCTTGAACTTGACCAGCGAGAAGTCCGGCTCGATGCCGGTGGTGTCGCAGTCCATCATGAAGCCGATGGTGCCGGTGGGCGCGAGGACCGAGGCCTGCGCGTTGCGGAAGCCGTTGAGGGCACCGAGCTCCTGCACGTCGGCCCAGGCCTTCGTGGCCAGCGCGTGGACCTGGCCGTCGGCGATCCCGAGGGTGCGGATCGTGTCGTTGGCCGCCTG
>NZ_JANNML010000201.1:0-22964 GCF_031397825.1 Nocardioides sp. | reverse complement strand
CGTGGACGGCGTGGAAGTCGCCGTAGAAGACGTTGAGCTTGAGCGCCTCCATCACGGGGTTGGGCGGGATATCGGGGATCTCGCGCTCCGACTCGGAGCCGACGCTGGTCATGGAGATCTCCCGGTCGTCCTCGGAGGCCGGTCGCGTGGACGCGGTGGCGGGGTGGCTGGACACAGTGGTTCTCCTACCAGGTCTTCTGGAACTTGTTGCGGATGAAGATGGCCAGTGCGTTGAGGCTGAGGATCATCACCAGCAGGACGATGATCGCAGCCGATGCCGCGGTCTGGAGCTCCTCTTGCGACTGCGAGGTCAGCGAGTAGATCTGCATCGGCAGCGCGGTGATCTCGCTGAACAGGCCCGTGGGGTCGAAGCGCACCGAACCGGCGAGGCCGACGACGATCAGCGGCGCCGCCTCACCGATGGCGCGGGAGAGGCCCAGGATGGTTCCGGTCGCGATGCCCGGGATGGCCGACGGCAGCGTCTGGCGCCAGGTCGTCTGCCACACGGTGGCACCGAGGGCCAGCGAGCCCTGCCGGATGTCCTGCGGGACTGCGCGGACCGCCTCCCGGGTGGTGATGATGATGACTGGGAGGATCAGCAGGGCCAGTGCGACGGCTCCACCGAGGACGATGCCGGTGCGGGTGAAGCCCATCAGCGAGATGACCGCGACGGCCAGCAGTCCATAGACGATGGCGGGCACGGCTGCGAGGTTCTGCAGGTTGACCTCGATCAGGCGGTTCCACCAGCGCTCACCGTCGGCGAACTCCTCGAGGTAGAGGGCAGCAGCGATGCCGAGGGGCACGGCGAGCAGCGCGGTGAAGAGCATCAGCCACAGCGAGCCGAGGATGCCGGCGCGGAAGCCGGTGGTCTCGGGCGAGACCCGCGATCCATATTCGGTCAGCAGCGCCGCGTCGAAGCGGGGCGAGCCCTCGATCGCGACGTCGATGATCAGCACCAGCAGCACCATCACGCCGAAGAACAGCGAGAACCACAGTGCTCCCAGGAACACCAGGGAGCCGATCCCGCGATCCTTGCTGCGGCCTTGCGAGAGCACCCGGGTCATGTCGCGGGCGGTGGCGGTGGCGACACTCATCAGTAGACCTGCCTGAACCGTCGGACCAGCGCGATGCTGATGATGTTGATGAAGAGCGTGATGATGAACAGCAGCATGCCCACCGCGAAGAGGGTGTTGTAGGACGTCGAGCCGACCGCGTTCTCACCGCCGGCCGTCTGGGCGATGAAGCCCGTCATGGTCTGCATGCCCTCACGTGGGTCGAGGGACAGGTTCTTCTGCGCACCCGCAGCCAGGGCGACGATCATGGTCTCGCCGACCGCGCGGGAGAGGCCGAGGACGATGGCGGCCGCGACCCCGGAGAGCGCTGCCGGGAGCACCACGCGCAGCGTGGTCTGCATCCGGTTGGCACCCATCGCCAGGGACCCCTGGCGCATCGCGTGCGGCACGGCAGAGAGGGCGTCCTCGGACAGCGAGGCGATCGTCGGGATGATCATGACGCCCAGGACGAGCCCGGCGGCCAGTGCGTTGGTGAAGTTGACCTCGAGGTTGAGGATCTTCTGGAGCAGCGTGGGCGTCACGAAGGTGAGTGCGAAGAACCCGTAGACCACCGACGGCACGCCGGCGAGCAGCTCGACAGTCGGCTTGAGGACCTTGCGGGCACGCGCGGAGGCGTACTCCGACAGGTACATCGCCGCCCCGAGGCCGAGGGGGATCGCCACGAGGAGGGCGATCACCGTCGTCATCGCGGTGCCCGCCACCAGCGGCAGCACGGCGTACTCGCCCTCCGTGGTGAAGAAGTCACCGAAGGGAACCTCGCGGAAGAACTCGATCACGGGCTGGATCAGCGCCGCGACGATGCCGATAGTGATCGCGACCGACAGGAACGCCGAGACCATGAGGACCGCGCGGATCACGGTCTCGACGGGGCGCGCCTTGCGGCGCAGGTTGGGGGCAGCGGGCAGGCCCGTCCCACGAGGGGACGGGCCTGCGCCGGTGGCGGTGATGCTCATCAGATTTTCTAGGACTCCGGGTCAGCTGGAGATGCCCTCGAGGGCCGTCTGCGTCTCAGAGTAGAGGTCGTCGCTGAGCGGGATGAACTTTCCGACCTCGGCGATGGTGGCGAGGTTCTCGATGTAGAAGTCGACGTAGGCCGCGACGGCCTCGTTGTCGTTGTACTTCGCCTTGTTGACGTAGATGAACAGCGGGCGGGCCAGCGGGGTGTACTCCCCGGCCTGAGCCGTCTCGGCCGACGGCTCGACACAGCCGTTGCCGCTGTCGATGGCCAGGGCCTTGAGGGAGTCGGCGTTCTCCTCGTAGTAGGTGTAACCGAAGTAACCGGTCGCACCCTCGGTGCCCGCGACGCCCTGGACCAGGACGTTGTCGTCCTCGGAGGCCTCGTAGTCGGTGCGGGTGGTCTCGGACTCGGCGCCGATCACGTCAGCGGCCATGTAGTCGTAGGTGCCGGAGTCGGTGCCGGGACCGAAGAGTGAGATCTCCTGGTCGGGGAAGCTCGGGTCCAGCTCGCTCCAGTTGGTCACGGTGGAGTCGGGGCCCCACAGCGCGACGATCTGGTCGACGGTGAGGCAGTCGACGTCGAGGTCGGGGTGGACCACCATGGTGAGAGCGTCGGTGGCGACCTGGAGCTCGGTGTACTCGATGCCGGCCTCGTCGCAGATCGCTGCCTCTTCCTCCTTGATGGGGCGCGACGCGTCGGAGATGTCGGTCTTGTCGGCACAGAAGGCCTCGAAGCCACCGCCGGTGCCGGACTCGCCGACCGAGACCTCGATGTCGGGGTTCTCCTCGCTGAGGAGCTCGGAGGCGGCGTCGCTCATCGGGAACACCGTCGAGGACCCGTCGACAGCGACACTGCCGCTGACGCCGGAGGCCGTGTCGGAACCGGACCCGGCGTCGCCACCGCCGCAGGCGGAGAGGGCGAGTGCCAGGGCGGCGATGCCGGGCACGATGGCCCGGCGGAGGGAGGTGCTCTTCACGTCAATCTCCTGTGTGGTCTGTGGTGTGACGCTCAGGAGTGTTGAGGCGGCAGGTGTATGGATCCGGGGTCGTCGGTGAACGAGGGGTGAACTCGACTTGCCTACTTGGCCACGAAATGTGGCTCGTGAGACGACAGTCACGTGAACAAGCCCAGGAAGGCTTGACTCAGCGCATCCGATGCCGCTCAGTTGCGACGACCGCGCCCTTGCGGAGGTGGGCCACGAGCATCTCCCCGAGGGCCAGCTGCGGGTCCTCGATGCCCAGCGCGTCGAAGACTGCCGGCAGCACCGGTCGGTGGGTGCAGATGACGACCGGTCGGGGGTCCTCGAGCACCCCGTCGACGAGGGCGCGGACACGCGTGGCCGACGCGCCCTCCTCGCTCAGGTCCTGCTCGCACTCGAGCGCCCAGCCCGTCGTGCCGGCGTACGGACTGACGGTCTCGACGCACCGCTGGCTGCTGGAGGTGACGATGCGGGTGACGCCGTAGGCCGCGAGGAGGGGAACGAGGTGCTGGGCGTGGGTGCGACCGGTGGCGAGCAGTGGCCGCTCGACGTCGTCGCCACGCCAGGCCTTGCGGGACCGCGCCGCAGCGTGGCGCAGGACGACCACCGGCTGGGTCTTGCGCCGGACCTTGAGGGCCTCGCGCAGCGTGTCGGCGTCGTAGAGGTAGGTGAGCCGCTCGAAGGCCTCCGCTGCATCGACCCACTCGACGGCGTCGATCTCGTCGTTGGCGACGTAGCTGCTCACGTCGTCGTCGCCCAGGACTCGACCGGTCCAGTAGCGGACGGTCTTCATCCGCCCGGTCGTGCTCGTCAACGCGTAGCGCTGGCTGCGCAGCGGCGGCCCGAGGCGCACGTGCAGCCCGGTCTCCTCGGCCACCTCGCGCACGGCGGCGGCCGCGGCGTGCTCGCCCCGGTCGAGCTTGCCCTTGGGGAAGGACCAGTCGTCGTACTTGGGACGATGGACCAGCAGCACCCGCTTGCCGGGACGGAACGCGACAACACCTGCGGACAGCACATCCTCAGGTCCAGACGCGGGCATGCGGGCTAGTCTCACACCACCCGAGCCACCTGAGGAGACCCGGCACCACCGTGATCGCACCGTGAACACCCAGCGCCTGCGCCAGGTCGGCGTCCTCGCCATCGTCGCGGCCCTGGTGGCGGGCCTGGCGGTGGTCGGCCTGCGGTGGTGGTCCGACCGCGACCGCACCGACCTCCAGCGCGCCATGGACCTCGCGCCGGGCGACGGCGAGCGCTTCTCGTGGACCGACTGGGACGCGGTGCGCGACGAGCTCGGGATGGACCTCGACGCCGATTCGCCCTCCGAGTCGGTGACGGACCTCATGGACGCCGCCTACAGCGCCGACCTCTCCTCGACCTCGGCGCTGCCCGAGTCGGCGCAGGTGCTGCACGTGCAGTTCGGCTTCTCGCCGGCCTCGGCCGACTGGGAGCTCTTCAGCCAGTCGGCCGCCGGGGCGGTCGTGATGTTGCACCTGCCCGAGGACACCGACTGGGAGCGGATCCGCTCCCGCATCACCAACCTCGGCTTCACCGAGCCCGGCGAGGCCGACGGGATCTGGGACGGCGGCTCCGATCTGCTCGGGGCGATCGGCGGCAGCATCACGCCCGAGGTCAGCTACATCGCGCTCGACGAGGAGGAGTCGCTCGTCCTCACCAGCGACAACCGGGGCTACCTCGTCGAGGCGTTGGCAGACGCGACCGGTGACGGCTCGACGGTCGAGGGCCTCTCAGAGGTCGTCGACGCGTCCGGGTCACCGTTGTCGGCCGCGATCTACACCGGGGCGCAGGCCTGCGGCGCGCTCGCGATGGGGCAGGCCGACCCCGACGACCAGGCCCAGGGCGAGCAGCTCGCGCGGGAGGCCGGCGAGGTCAACCCCTACACGGCGTTCGCGATGTCGGTGCAACCCGGCCTCGACCTGCGCGTGGCGCTGTCCTTCGAGAACGACGAGCAGGCGCGCACCAACGCCGATTCCCGCGCGATCCTGGCAGCCGGCCCCGCGCCGGGTCAGGGCGGCGACTTCGCCGACCGCTTCACCCTCGGCCGCGTCGAGGCCGACGGGCGCGTCCTCACGATGGCGCTCGAGCCGGTCGAGGGCAGCTACGTGATCTCCGACCTCTCCAACGGGCCGGTGCTGTTCGCGACCTGCTGAGGCTGTGGACGGCTCGTGGCCCGGAAAGTGCGGGACGTTTTCGACCTCCACCCGCCGGGGGTGGGCCTAAACCGTCCCGCACTTTCCCCCGGACGGGCGCCTCAGCCGAACCGGCGCAGCCGGAGGCTGTTGGTGACCACGAACACCGACGACAGGGCCATGGCGGCGCCGGCGAGCATCGGGTTGAGCAGGCCGAGGGCGGCGAGCGGCAGGGCGGCCACGTTGTAGGCGAACGCCCAGAAGAGGTTGCCCTTGATGGTGGAGAGGGTGCGGCGGGCGAGGCGTACGGCGTCGGCGGCGACCAGCAGGTCTCCGCGCACGAGCGTCAGGTCGCTGGCCTCGATCGCGACGTCGGTGCCCGTACCCATGGCGCTGCCCAGGTCGGCCTGGGCGAGCGCGGCGGCGTCGTTGACCCCGTCGCCGATCATCGCCACGACCCGGCCCTCGGACTGCAGGCGCGAGACCACGGCGAGCTTGTCGGCCGGCAGCACGTCCGCGACGACCTCGTCGATCCCGACCTCGGCCGCGACGGCACGCGCGGCACGCTCGTTGTCGCCGGTGAGCAGGATCGGTGAGAGCCCCAGCCCGCGTAGCCGCGACACGGCCTCCGCGCTGCTCGGCTTGACCGTGTCGGCCACGACGAGCACGCCCCGCGCGTGGCCGTCCCAGCCGACCGCGACGGCCGTGCGCCCGGCGGCCTCGGCGCGGTCGACGGCCCCGGCGAGCTCCGGCGGCAGCGCCCAGCCCTGGTCGGCCAGCAGCCGTGGCCGTCCCACGACGACGGTCCGACCGGACACCACACCGCGCACGCCGAGTCCCTCGAGGTTGGTGAAGTCGTCGACGGCCACGACGCCCGGCACGGCCGCCGCGATCGCCCGGGCGATGGGGTGCTCGCTGGAGGCCTCCAGCGACGCCGCGGTCCGTCGTACGTCGTCGACGGCGCAGCCGTCCGCCGCCACGGTCTCCACGAGCGTCATGTGGCCGGTCGTCACGGTGCCGGTCTTGTCGAGCACGACGGTGTCGATGCGTCGCGTGGACTCCAGCACCTCCGGACCGCGGATCAGGATGCCGAGCTGGGCGCCGCGACCGGTCCCGACCATGAGGGCGGTCGGCGTGGCCAGGCCCAATGCGCAGGGGCAGGCGATGATCAGCACCGCGACGGCTGCGGTGAAGGCCGTCGTCGCGGACGCACCCGTCGCGAGCCACACCCCCAGCGTCGCCAGGGACAGGCCGATCACGATCGGCACGAAGATGCCCGAGACCCGGTCGGCGAGCCGCTGCACCTCGGCCTTGCCGTTCTGCGCCTCCTCGACCAGCCGTGCCATCTGGGCCAGCTGGGTGTCGGCGCCGACGCGGGTGGCGCGCACGACCAGGCGGCCGCTGGCGTTGACGGTCGCGCCCGTCACCTCGGACCCCGGGCCGACCTCGACCGGCACCGGCTCGCCGGTGAGCATCGAGGCGTCGACGGCGGAGTGGCCGGACTCGACGACGCCGTCGGTGGCGACCTTCTCCCCCGGCCGTACGACGAGCAGGTCGCCGACCGCGAGGGACGCGGCGGGCACGCGCTGCTCGACGTCGCCGCGCAGGACGGTCACGTCCTTGGCGCCAAGGTCCATCAGCGCACGCAGGGCGGAGCCGGCACGGCGCTTGGAGCGCTTCTCGACATAGCGACCCGCGAGCAGGAACGTCGTGACGCCGGCCGCGACCTCGAGGTAGATGTTGTCGAGCCCCGACGACCGGTCCACGGTCAGCTCGAAGGGGTGGGTCATGCCGGTCATGCCGGCGGTGCCGAAGAACAGCGCGACCAGCGACCATCCGAAGGCGGCCAGCACCCCCACCGACACCAGGGTGTCCATCGTGGTCGCGCCATGGCGGGCGTTGACGAGGGCAGCGCGGTGGAAGGGCCAGGCACCCCACACCGCGACCGGTGCGGCGAGGGTGAGCGAGGCCCACTGCCAGTTGTCGAACTGCAGCGGCGAGACCATCGACAGCAAGACGACGGGCACGCTGAGCACCACCGAGACCAGGAGCCGGTGGCGCAGAGCGTCGAGCTCGGGATCGGCGTCCGGGTCGGCGTCGGCCCCTACCGCAGCGCCGGCAGGAGCCGGGAGGTCCGCGCCGTAGCCGGCGGCCTCGACGGTCGCCAGCAGGTCGTCGGTGCTGATGGTGCCGGGGTAGGCGACCCTGGCCTTCTCGGTCGCGTAGTTGACGGTCGCGGTGACGCCGTCGAGCTTGTTGAGCTTGCGCTCGATGCGGTTGGCGCACGACGCACAGGTCATGCCGGTGATGACCAACTCGATCTCGGAGGTGTCCACAGAACCGTTCACGGGGGTGCTCGACGAGGTGCTCATGTCGTCATCGGGTCACGCGAGGGCGTAACCCGCCTCCTCCACGGCTGCGGCGACGGCCGCGCGCTCGAGCGGGGCCGCGCTCGTGACGACGGCGGTCCCCGCGGTGTGGGACACCTCCACGCTCTCGACGCCTGGGAGCTCGCTGATCTCCTCGCGCACGGAGGCCTCGCAGTGGCCGCAGGTCATGCCGGTGATGGTCCAGGTGCTGGTGTCGCTCATGCCCCCACCATATACCCCCCTTGGGTATGCGTCGAGTGGCACACAAAGACCCACCGCCGCAGGGGCCGGCGGGTCAGCGTCGATCGGGGAGGAGGATCAGGCCTCGCGCCGCGGCTGGGGCGGCTGCGGATTGACTCCGAGGATCTGGTCGATCTCGTCGGGCGAGAGATGGTCGTCGGACTCACTCGCGGCGATGATGAGGTTGGTGGTGAGCTCCACCTCGCCGAGGAGGTCGACGTCTTCGAGCGTCACGTCGAACTGGTCGTACACGAGGGACCCCTAACTGGTCGGTGGGCGTGTATCCGAGCAAGCCTTCCCCCGCCAGCGTACGCGCAAACGGGCTCGGGCCCCCTGGTCACTATGGGCTATGCCACGCTGCCCCGCGGTGACCATGGCCAGCACCCCGATCTCGTGCAGAGGGCACCGGCTGAGAAGACCACGAGGCCCCCCTCCCGAAGGAGGGGGGCCTCGTTTTGAAGACTATGCGTCTCGTCCGAGATCAGACGGGACGGACGTTCTCCGCCTGGGGGCCCTTCGGGCCCTGCGTGACGTCGAACTCAACCTTCTGGTTCTCGTCCAGGGACTTGTAGCCCTGGGTCTGGATTGCCGAGTAGTGCACGAAGACGTCGTCGCCGCCGTCCTCCTGCGCGATGAAGCCGAAGCCCTTCTCAGCGTTGAACCACTTCACGGTGCCTTGAGCCATGTTGCTGGTACTCCTGTTATCGGAACGAAAGCCGCCACATCAGCGACCCGCATCAGATGCGGTGAAACGTCGCTCCGACCCGTGATTGGCAACACCACAAACCAGAAACGCCGTCGGATCACAAACTCCGCGGCCGTTGACCTGCTGGAACTTGCACCTTCTGCACTCCCAACTCTAGCAAGTCATGCGGAAGTTAGAACTCCCCGGACCTGAGTTTCTGCCTGGCACCCATGAAGGTTGCGCGACAGGTTCGTGACGGCGCGGGAAACGAGCCGGCGTGGCAGGGTTGAGCGCATGGACGTCGACCCTGTCACCGCCGCGTTCGGCGACCTCGGCGCCGACCTCTTCACCGCCGACCCCGACCTGGTCGCGGGCTTCGCGCACGACGAGTCCCGCCTCACCGACCGGGCGCTGCCGGCCGGTGTGCTCTCACCCCGCTCGACCCACGACGTCGCCGAGCTGGCCCGCCGGGCCCACGCGCACGGCGTACCTCTGGTGGCGCGGGGCGCCGGCTCCGGCCTCTCGGGCGCCGCCAACGCGCCCGTCGGGTCGGTCGTCCTGCGCACCCACCGGATGGCGGCGATCCTGGAGGTCGACGTCGCCGAGCGGCTCGCGGTCGTGCAACCGGGGGTCGTGACCGCCGACCTGCGCGCGGCCGCCCGCGCGGTCGGGCTGTTCTACCCACCCGACCCCGGCTCCGTGGCGATCTCCACGGTCGGCGGCAACGTCGCGACCGACGCGGGTGGCATGTGCTGCGTGAAGTACGGCGTGACCGGCGACTTCGTCCTGGGCCTCGAGGTCGTCCTCGCCGACGGGACCGTCGTGCGCACGGGGCGTCGTACGGCGAAGGGGGTCGCGGGCTATGACCTCACCAGCCTCTTCGTCGGCTCCGAGGGCACGCTCGGCATCATCACCGAGATCACCGTGCGGCTGCTGCCCGCTCCCGCGGCGGCCCAGACCCTGGTCGCGACGTTCGACTCCCTGGCCTCGGCCGGGCAGGCCGTGGCCGCGATCGCCGCGTCCGGACTGGCGGTGTCGATGCTCGAGATCATGGACCGCACGACGCTGCGCGCGGTCGACGCGCGCACCGGCATGGGCTTCGAGCCCGGTGTGGCCGCGATGGTGCTCGCCCAGGCCGACGATGCGGCAGCTGACGCGACCGTCGCCGCCCTCGCGGCGGCGTGCACGGACCACGGCGCTGTCGACGTCGCGACCTCCGAGGACCCCGACGAGGCCGAGCTCCTCCTGGAGGCACGGCGCCAGGCTCTGCCCGCCCTCGAGACCCTCGGCGACTGGCTCCTGGACGACGTCTGCGTCCCCCGCTCCCACATCGTCGACCTGCTCTCGGGCGTCGAGGAGATCGCGGGTGCCGAGTCGCTGACGATCGGGGTCTTCGGCCACGCGGGCGACGGCAACATGCACCCGACGGTGATCTACGACGAGCGCGACCCCGCCAGTCGTGCCGCCGCCGGCCGCGCCTTCGACGCCATCACCCGCCTCGCCCTCGACCTCGGCGGCACCATCACCGGTGAGCACGGGGTCGGCCGGCTCAAGACCGGGTGGCTGGCCCAGGAGCTGGACCCCGCCTCCCTCGCGCTCCAGCGACGCGTCAAGGACGCGCTCGACCCGACCGGGATCCTCAACCCGGGTGCGGTGCTCGGCTGATCAGTCGTCCTTGGTCAGCTCGGACCGGTCGACGGCCGCCGATGCCCGGTCCGACTTCGAGCCCATCCGGTCGAGCGCGGCCGAGCGCCTGGCCTGGTGGTCGTGGTCGTCAGCACGCCGGTCGAGGAAGTCGCGCTTGCTGGCCGCCCCGTCGCGCTCGTCGGCTGCCGCATCGCGCGCCTCGGCCTCCTGGTCGCGCTGCTCCGCGGCAGCGAGCACACGCTTCGCGGTCGACGAGCGCCGGATGTCGGACGCAGAGTCGGCCGGGGCATCGTCCTGGTCGTTCTCCTCCGAGGCCATCCAGCCATGAGATCACATCCGGGCGGGAGCAGACAGGCCCCGGCCAGGTCGCGCCAACCATCTGAGTCCTCCGGGGCGTTCTTCGCGTGACACCATCGCCGGCGAGGAGCAGCGCGTGCAGGAGCAGGAGTTCACCGAGTGGGCAGCCGGGTGCCAGCGATCCCTGCTGCGCTCGGCCTACCTGCTGACCGGAGACCTGCACCGCGCGGAGGACCTCGTCCAGGAGGCGCTGGTCAAGGTGGCGCTGCGCTGGACGCAGCTGCGCGAGGGCAACCCCACTGCCTATGCCCGCCGGATCATCGTGCGCGACAACGTGAGCTGGTGGCGCCGGCGCCGCGAGACCGCGGTGGCGGACCCCGAGGGGCCGGCCCCCGAGGGCGTGAGCAGTGACCCGGTGACCGCGATGGTCGTACGACGGGCCCTGCTGCGCCTCACCCCGGCCCAGCGCGCGGTGCTGGTGCTGCGGCACTTCGACGACCTCTCGGAGCGAGAGACCGCCGACGTGCTCGGCGTCAGCGTCGGCACGGTCAAGAGCCAGAACGCCGCCGCCCTCGCCCGGCTCCGCACCGGCGCACCCGAGCTGCTCGACCTGATCGGAGAACGTCATGAGTGACCTGCACGGGCTGCTCGACCACGCGACGGACGGCATCGAGAGCCCCCGGCTGGAGCAGGTCGCGCTGCGCACGGCCCACCGGCGACGCACGCGCCGGCGCGGTGCGGCAGCAGCAGCCGTGACGTCGATGCTCGTCGCCGTGGTCGCCGTCGTCGGCAACCAGACCGGCCCCCGCACCGACAGCAACCCGCCAACCGTTCCCCCCGGCCTCACCCCCACCGTCACGCCGAGCACACCGTCCGCGCCCGCGCTCGAGACCACCCCGAGGTGGGACCCCCGCGAGGTGGACGACCTCCCCGCCGCCCCGGCCCAGGTCGTCCCCGCGCTGCCCGACATCATCGACCCACCACCCTCCTCACCGCTGCTGGCCGACGACCCGGCGGGCAGCGCGGTGGTCGCCGTCGAGGAGCGCGGGACCGCGCAGGTGCTCGGCACCGACGGCGGGTGGCGCAGGGTGCCGCTCGACGGCCGCTACCCGCGGCTCGCGCTCAGCCCCGGCGGGACTCGGCTGGCGGTCTACTACTACCTCGACACCGAGGACCCGGACCACACCTACGCCGTCACGGTCCACGACCTCACGACCGGCGAGAGCACCGTGATCGAGCCGCCACCGGGCTTCGTGCCGTGGGACGACACGGGCTGGTCGTTCCTCGACGAGGACCAGCTGCTGCTCAACAGCGGCCCGGCGTCGTACGCCGTCTCCCTCGAGACCGGCGCCGCCGAGTCGAGGCCCTACCGCGCAGGGCTCTCGCGCACCGTCGACCCCGACGGCGACGTGCTGGTGAGCTCGGACTGGAGCGAGCCCAACGTGCTCCTCGACTACGCGGGCGAGACGCCGCGCGAGGTGAGCATGGCGCAGACCGGACGGCTGGCGAGGATCGTCGCGGACGACGACACCGTGGTCGGCACGTCCTATGACAAGGGGCCCTTCGCGGTCTACGTCGCCGACCGCGCGACCCTCACGCCCCGGGCCACGCTGCCGGTCCTCGACACGGACGGCAACTACAGCAACTGGGCTCTGGGGCCTCAGGCCCTCCTCGACGACGGCGCCGTCCTGCTGCGGGTGGCGGCACTCGGAGGCGGCCGCGCGACCGGCTTCAGGCTGGTGCTGTGGCAGCCGGCAGACGGCGCGCTGTCGGTCGTGAGCTCGTCGGACCTGCCCGTCGAGGCCTCGGTCGTCTTCGCCGCCGGGCTGCTCCGCGGCTGATGCAGGAGCCGTCGCCTACTCCAGGTTGGTGAAGTTCTGCCCATCTCGGCGGGGAAGACGTCGATTCCCCTGACGTCGCCCGACTCCAGACCTACCGTCGATCCGGGGCGCCAAGGGATCGGCGCGGGACAGGGAGGTGCGACATGGGCTCGTCACGTCGTGGTACGTCGTCAGCAGCTGCCGTACGCCGGGTGGTCGCCGCCCTGGTGCTGACGCTGTCGGTGCTGGTCGCTGCCGTGCTCCCGACCCAGGCCGCTCCCGACGACCGCGTCGGCGGCGCCGGGACCCTCACCGTGACCCCGGCCGCGCACGTGGCTGGCCAGGCGCTCACCTTCGCCGGCAAGCTCAGCAAGCCCGGCCGTCGGGCGATCCACCTGCAGTTCCACATGAACCGCCCCGGGGACCGGTGGATCGACGTCAAGGGCAGCGATCACGTCACGACCGCGTCGGGTGCCTTCAGGTTCCGCTTCCCAGCGCCCTCGATGTTCGACATCAGCTATCGGGTCGTCGGCGGAGCCCTGGTGACCGCAGCCCGCCGCTTCTACGCACGACCGCAGGCCGTCACGTTGTCGATCAACGGCCAGGACCCACGCAGCGCGGCCGTGGGCGTGACCTCGCTGCTTCCCTACACGGTGGTGGTCGACTCCGCGGCCGACATCTACTCCCACCGCGAGCTCGAGCCGCCCGTCCTCTCCGGCCGCACGATCACCTTGCAGGACCGGACCAGCGACAACCAGTGGCGCACCATCGGCACCGCCCGCGCCGACGTGGCCGGGCTGGCCGTCTTCACCCTGACCGCGCCGCTGCTCGGCGAGCGCGTGCTCCGGGCCCGCGTCGAGGACGTCACCACCGGGGGGAACCAGATCGGGTGGACGGCCTCCTGGCCGACGTACGTCGGTTTCAGCCTGCTCCCCGACATCCTCGGCGCTCTCGCGTCCGGACGCGCCGCGGCCGGCGGCGAGCCCCCACCGACGGACTCGACCGGCGCAACCGACGCGAGCGCGCAGTTCGGGTGGTACAAGCCGGTCTACGACTTCGCCTGGGAGTACGGCCAGTCACTCACCTCGCCGCCGACCAAGGGCGAGAGGCTCAAGGGCCGCTGGCTCGACTACTCCAGCGGCTCGGGTCGCGTGGTCACGTTCAACGGCGCGATGGCCTTCCAGAGCAAGTTGATCCACCAGGGGCAGGGCGACCGCGGCACCACCTCGGCGAGCCTGACGGGCAACGCGCAGCGCTATGGCCGGTGGGAGTTCCGCATCTGGCAGAACGTCTACGAGCAGGACGGGCGCGACTTCGGCATGCGCGTCGAGCTCGTGCCGGACGGGACGGCCCCCGGCGCCTGCTCGCCGGAGTCGATTCGCGTCGCGGACATGGCCCTGGGCGCGCGATCGCACTCCGTCGGCATCCGCTCCGCCCAGGCGCGCAGCGAGTGGCGCTTCACCAAGACGGCCTCGCCCGCCTGGAGCGGCCTGCACAACTTCGCCGTCGAGGTCGCCCCCGACCACACCACGTGGTTCTTCGACGGCAAGGCGATCGCCAGCACCCGCAAGCGCACCGCCATCTCCGGCAAGGCGCTGGTGCCCCGCGTCAGCATGGTCGGCCTGGACAACGCGACCGAGCACAACGGCAGCCAGTTCTCCGTCGACTGGGTCCGCTCCTGGACGCTCGAGACCGGACGACAGGCTCGCACGGGCAAGGCGCTGACCACGGCGTCCTACTCGCCCACCTGCTGAGCCGTCGAGAACCGCGCTCTACACTCTGGCCCTGCGATCGGGCTGGACGACGACACGCGAGCCGTCCGTCGTCGCTCCGAGGAGCTGCGGATCGCGGGCCCCTAGCTCAATTGGCAGAGCAGGAGACTTTTAATCTCTTGGTTGTGGGTTCGAGTCCCACGGGGCCTACGACGGGGCCTACGACAACCCGCAGGTCAGGATGCCGTATTGCTGAGTAGAAGAAGGCGCTCCATGCCGGCCATTCGGCTTACGTACCGGATTGACCCCACGCTCCTCGATACAGCTCCGCCACCGTGCCCAGCAGCCACGTGGTCGACTGCTGGCACGGTCCCTGCGATCGCATGCGAGTTGTGGTGCGTCGCTCGGAGCGCGCAGCACCCAGAGACGGGTCGTGATGGACAGCCGCGACCGCTCCTCGTGGGGAGTCGTCACGGTCGGGCTAGAGGTGACCGTAGGTGTCGAGGATGGTCTTGGCCGAGGCGTGCTTCAACCGCGCCTGGACGACCTTGACGTCGAGCCCGGAAGCAATGAGGAGCGAGGCGAAGTAGCGCCGTAGGTCGTGGAACCGGAAGGCGCTGGTCAGTCCCGCCTCCTCACGGCAGGCTCGGATCGCGCGTTCGATCGTCCATACCCGTGCAACAGAGGTGCGTGATCGAGCGGACCTCCGCGAGTGGATCCACCGCCACGACGACATCCTCATGTCAACGACGGCCGAGAACTGACCGCCCCCTTCCCGTCGGGCGGGTTCGATAGGGGGTCAGTTTCCACGCGTCGCCGGCAGGCGGCTACAGACCTTGGCGAAGTAGCGACTTGAGTTAACGCCACGCAGACACCAGGGGCCGTGCGAGACTCAAGCGCTACGCCGCCCAAACCGAGGGGACCGGGTGTCTGTGATCTCCGAACCTGAGCGTCTAGCCGAACTGGCGGGGTACAACGTCCTCGGCACGCCGGCCGAGTTGGTGTTCGACAACATCGTGCGCGCTGCTACGGAGGGGACGGGTTGCCCTACGGCGCTCATCAGCCTGCTCGACGAGGATCGTCAGTGGTTCAAGGCCCGATGTGGTCTAGACGTAGGCGAGACGCCGCGCGACCAAGCGTTCTGTGAGCATGCCCTGCGAGCAGACGCGCCCTTGATCGTCACGGACGCGACCGCGGATCACCGTTTCCGGGACAATCCGCTCGTCACAGGTGCACCGGGCATCCGCTTCTACGCCGGCTTCCCGCTCCGAACTCCTACGGGCGCAATCCTAGGGACGCTGTGCGTCCTGGGCTACGAGCCGCGGCCGGAAGGTCTGACTGAGGTGCAGGGTCACCTCCTGGCGGTGCTCGCCGATCAGGTGATGACCCAGCTGAATCTGCGGCGCGCACTGGCCGAGCAGGTCGATGCGGTGTCCCAGCTGGGGACGGCGATGTCCAACTTCCAAGCGTTGGCCGACGCTGCCACCGATGTCGTCAGCCGGCACGCCCCTGATGGCACCACGCTGTACGTATCGCCGTCCATACGCGACGTCCTCGGCTACGACCCCGAACTGGAAGTTGGACATGCCGCACCGGAGCGGGTCCACCCCGAGGACACCATCGAGATGCTCGAAGCGATCAGCGCGGTCCTCGCGGGAGAAGCCTCGACCGCAAACGTGCGTTCGCGGCACGCCGACGGCTCCTGGCGCCGCCTGGAGATCCGACTGTCGCCGATCTGCGACGACCACGGCGTCACCGTGCAGATTCACTCGGTTGCACGAGACGTCACCGAGCGCCACATGGCGTCCGAGCGGCTGGCCGAATTGGCGACGGAGCTACGCACCGCGCATGACGAGGCCGTGCGGCGAGGTGCGCTGAGCGACGCGGTGTTGTTCACCGTCGACGTCGGGGTCGTGGCGTGCGACGGCGACGGGCACCTGACGACGTTCAACCGAGCGACGCGGGAGTTCCACGGTATGCCGCCCGATCCTGACCTTGATCCTGCTGAGTGGGCCGATCGCTATGCGCTGTTCGCCGAGGACGGCCACACCCCGCTCAGGCGCGAGGAGGTGCCGTTGTTCCGCGCTCTCACCGAGGGCGTCGTCAGTGATGCCGTGATGGTCATTGCTCCAGATGGGCTCCCGGCGCGGACCGTGCGCTGCCAGGGACGTGCCCTGCACGACCCCGAGGGGAAGGTGCTGGGGGCGGTGGTGGCCATGAGCGACATCACTCAGTCCCGCGCCGCGGCGCGTGCGCTGGCAGAACAGGCGGAATACACCCGGGTGCTGTTCGCGACGGTCTCCCACGACCTGATGACACCGATCGCTGCCATCAGGGGATTCGCCGAGATGGTGTCGAGCCCGGAGACCGACACCGGCACCCGGATCCGGTTCGCGCAGCGGATCCAGGCGCGGGCTGACCACGTCAGCAAGCTGGTCGAGGAGTTGGCCGACCACGTCAACCTGCGCACCGGTGCAGTCGCGATCACCCTCGAACCGCTGGACCTGTCGGCACTGGCCAAAGCCTGCATCCTCGGGCTCGGCCCGCTGCTCGAGGGACACCGCGTGCATCTCGCGGACACCGACGCGGACACCGTGGCGACGGTCGACGAGAGAGCCATGGATCGGGTCCTGACCAACCTCGTGGGCAACGCAGCCAAGTATTCCCCCGTCGGCTCAGTGATCACGATCAGTTTCGAGCAGACCATCGACCTGGTGCGGCTCAAGGTTTGTGACGAGGGCCGAGGGATCGCCCCGGAAGACCTCGACACCATCTTCGACGAGTTCGCCCGTGGCCGGCTGGCTCAGGACGACGGCGGCACGGGGCTCGGGCTGGCCAGCACTCGGCGCCTCGTCGACCTGCAAGGGGGACGTGTGTGGATCGACAGCGACGTCGGTCGGGGGACGACCGTGACGGTCGAGCTGCCCCGGGCGGCGATCACCTGGTCGACGACCTGACGTCCCAGGTCGAACGAGCTCGTAGCCAGGTTGCCGCCGGCGCCAGCTCCACCGCGTCAGCCTGGGCGAGTCGGGGCAGCGCTTCTGCAGGACCGCTGCGCTCGCACGACCTCGAGTGCGCAGCAACCCGAACACGGCTCTCCATTGCGCCATGCGCCGGGCGCGCGGCATCGCATCCCCTTCCGCTCACCGCTGGTGCGTCGAGGTGGGCTTGACGAGCCGGGCGTCATCCATCGCTCGCGTTGCCGCAAGCCGGCCAATGAGGTCAGGCGACGACGAGGACGTGAAGGGTGCGGGGGCCGTGGACGCCCTCGACACGGTCGAGCTCGATGTCGCTGGTGGCCGACGGGCCACTGATCCAGGTCAGCGCCCGCGACGGGTCGAGGCGGCCCATCGCGTCGGGCACGTCGGCGACCACCTGGTCCTCGCGCACGATGCAGACGTGCATGTCGGGCACCAGCGAGATCGCCCGCCGTCCCTGGTCGGGGCCGTGGTCGAGCACGATGGTGCCGGTCTCGGCGATCCCGACTGCGGCGCGCGTGACGACCGCGTCGAGCGCGTCGAGCTCGGCGGAGGTCAGGCCGGTGTCGACCACCTGGCCGGGGACGTCGAGCCCCAGGCCGGGAGGTACGACGACCCGTGCGCCGGCCGGGAGGGCGGCGGCGACGCGGGCCGACAGGTCCGCGACGGTGCAGCGCTCCACGACCGCGCGGTAGTCGGCCACCCGCTCGGCGAAGAGCGTGACCAGGTCGTCGGGGGCGACCCCGGCCGGCGACGTCACGGGCTCCGGCGACGGGGTCGCGTCGGTCAGTGCCGATCGCACCGCAGCCAGGATGTCGTCACGGGCGCTCATCGCCCACCCCCGAGACGACCGATGCGCGCCCACCAGCCGCGGAACGACTCCGCCGGCGGCGCCGGCAGGTCGCGCGTGCTGGTCCAGCCCGCGCCAGGCCCGGGCAGCCTGCCCGACGCGGACCGCCCACCGGGCAGCGTCACGCCGAACGTGCGTCGCATGACCCGTCCCGCGACCCCGGAGACGCGCTCGGCACGTCCCAAGCGACGGGCGTCGCTGAAGGTCCAGGCGGCGGCCTTCATCGCGACCGCCTCGGCGCCCGGCACCGTGTCGCTCCGGTGGGCGTCGACGACCTTCGAGCGCAGGTGCACCAGCACCTCCGGGATGTCGATGCGCACGGGGCAGACCTCGAAGCACGCCCCGCACAACGACGACGCGTAGGGCAGCGAGTCGACCTGCTTGTCACCGGTGCCCTGCATCAGCGGGTTGAGGATCGCCCCGATCGGCCCGGGGTAGACCGACCCGTAGGCGTGCCCGCCCGTGCGTTCGTAGACCGGGCACACGTTGAGGCAGGCCGAGCAGCGGATGCAGCGCAGCGCCTGGCGGCCCACCGAGTCGGCCAGCGCCCGGGTCCGACCGTTGTCCAGGAGTACGACGTGCACCTCCTGCGGGCCGTCGCCCGGCGTGACGCCGGACCACGTGGAGGTGTAGGGATTCATCCGCTCCCCGGTCGAGGAACGTGGGAGCAGCCGCAGCAGCGGGTCGAGCTCGGCCCAGGTGGGCACGACCTTCTCGATGCCCACGACGCTGATGAGCACCTCGGGCAGCGTCAGGCACATCCGACCGTTGCCCTCGGACTCCACGACCACGAGCGTGCCGGTCTCGGACACCGCGAAGTTGGCGCCCGAGACGCCCACCTTGGCCCGCAGGAACTTCTCGCGCAGGTGTGCCCGTGCCGCGGCGGCCAGCATCGCCGGCTCGTCGGTGAGGTCCGCCGGTGCCGGACGCCCCGCACCGGCCATCTCACGCAGGAAGATCTCGCGCACCTCGGCGCGGTTGCGGTGGATCGCGGGCACGAGGATGTGGCTCGGCAGGTCGCCCCCGAGCTGCACGATGAGCTCGGCCAGGTCGGTCTCCCACGCGGCGATCCCAGCAGCGGCCAGCGCGCCGTTGAGGTCGATCTCCTGGGTCACCATCGACTTGACCTTCACGACCTCGTCGACGCCGTGGCCCTGCGTGATGCCCACGACGATCGCGTTGGCCTCGGCTGCGTTCCGCGCCCAGTGCACCGTGGCACCACCAGCCACAAGACGACGTTCGAGCTCCTCCAGGTGCGCCGCGAGGTCGAGCAGCGCGCGCTCCTTGACCGCCGCACCCGCCAGGCGCAGGTCCTCCCAGTTGTCGACCTCGCCGACGACAGCGGCCCGCTTGGCGCGGATGACCCCGGTGGCATGGGCGAGGTTGTGGCGCAGCTGGGTGTCGGCCAGCGCGGCACGGGCGGCGACCGGGAAGGCCGGCATCCCCACGAACGTGCCGGTCATCGCGACGCCGCGACCGCACCGAAGGGCGCGTCCTCGGTCGAGGCGAGGATCTCGGCGAGGTGCATGACGCGCACCCCGGAGCGCTGCCGCGACAGGATCCCGCCCACGTGCATCAGGCAGGAGTTGTCGCCGGCCACCATCACCTCGGCGCCGGTCGAGCGCACGTTGCGGGCCTTGTCGGCGCCCATCGCGATCGAGGTGTCGGCGTTCTTCAGGGCGAAGGTCCCGCCGAAGCCGCAGCACTCCTCGGCCGAGGGCAGGTCGACCATCCGCAGCCCGCGCACCGCCTCGAGCAGACGACGGGGCCGGTCCCCCACCCCGAGCATCCGCAGGGAGTGGCACGTCGGGTGGTAGGTCACGCGGTGCGGGAAGTAGGCACCCACGTCGACGACACCGAGCACGTCGACGAGGAACTCGGTGAGCTCGTAGACCCTCGGCGACGTCTCCGCGAGCGCCGCCGCCAGGCCCGCGTCGCCTGAGCGTCGCGCCACGATCCCGTGCTGGTGGCGCGCGGAGCCCGCGCACGACCCGCTCGGCGTCACGATCGCGTCGTAGCCCGCGAAGGCGTCGACGAACGTGCGCACCACGGGCACCGCCTCGTCGAGGTAGCCGGTGTTGACCATCGGTTGCGCGCAGCAGGTCTGCGTCACGGGGAACTCCACGGCCACCCCGAGCCGGCGCAGCAGCGTCACGACCGCCTTCCCCGTCTCGGGGAACATCGCGTCGTTGACGCACGTCACCATCAGGGCCACCCTCATCGGCCCATCATGACCCGCCTCCGGTGGTGCGTGACCTGCGACCGGCCGCTGACGGGGCCGGCGACCGGTCGTGTGTCGGAGAACGCGACCCATCGCGGTCGGCGGCACACGACCCCACCGCGCCCTACGCCTGGGAGCTCCCACATCCCCTCGAGGGGTTGTCGCGATTCGCCCGCGCGTCCTCGGCTCCGGGGTCACACTGGTGTGACACGAGGGACCACCGACGCGACCAGCGCCGCCCGGACGGAGGAGGCACGTGCACACCCCCACCCCGTCCCAGCGCCCGCACGTGGGGGAGGTCGGCCTGGTCCTGCTCGCGATGGCCCTCACGTTCGTGGTGTCCGCCGTCGTCGACCTGGCGGAGGTGCGGGCGCGGTGGCTGCTGAGGCACGAGGCCTACAACATCGACGAGCTGATCGTCACCGGGCTCGTGGGCATGGTCGGCTTCGCCCTGGTCGCCTGGCGCCGCAGCCGCCTGCTGAGGGTCGAGCTGGAGCGGAGCGCTCGGATCGACCGTGCGCTTCGGGAGACGACGGAGCGCTACCGCTCGCTCTTCGACTACCACCCGAGCGCGGTGTTCTCCCTCGACCTGGAGGGCCGCTTCACCAGTGTCAACACCGCCGCGGAGCAGATCAGCGGCTACGCGGCCTCCGAGCTGGAGGGCATGTCCTTCGCCGAGCTGCTGCCTGCCGAGGAGCTCGAGAGGACGCTGAGCACCTTCGCCCTGCTGGTCTCCCGCGAGCCCCAGCGCTTCGAGGTGGGCTTCCACCACAAGAGCGGCGCGACCGTGGACCTCCGGATCACCGGGCTGCCGATCATCGTGGGCGACGAGGTGGTCGGGGTCTACGGCATCGCCGAGGACGTGACCGAGCACAACCTGATGCAAGCGGCCCTGGCAGAGGCCCGTCGCGCTGCGGAGGAGGCGAGCGACGCCAAGTCCCTCTTCCTCGCCACGATGAGCCACGAGATCCGCACGCCTCTCACCAGCGTGCTCGCGGCGGTCGAGGTGCTGGCCGCGAACGACCTCGACCCCGGCCAGCGCCACCTGACCGAGATCATGGACCGTCAGGGGCGGGCCCTGCTGCGTCTGGTCGAGGAGATCCTGGACTTCTCCCGGATCGAGGCAGGGGTCATCGAGCTGGAGAGCGTCGACCTCGACCTGACCTCGCTGGTCGGGGAGGCGGTCGCCCACCACTCCCCCGCGGCCGAGGCCAAGGGGCTCCGGCTCCACGCGACCGTGGACCAGGCCCTGCCCCGAGACCTGTCCGGCGACGCGACGCGGCTGGGGCAGGTCCTCAGCAACCTGGTCGGCAACGCGGTGAAGTTCACCGACGCCGGTTGGGTGCGCGTGCAGGTCACCCAGGACCCCAGTCCCCACCGGCCGGTCGTGCGCTTCACCGTCGCCGACTCCGGCATCGGGGTCACCGCCGAGCAGCAGGACGGGCTCTTCGACTCCTTCCAGCAGGCCGACTCCTCGATCACCCGTCGCTTCGGCGGCACGGGTCTCGGGCTGGCGATCTGCCGGCAGCTGGTCACGGCCATGGGCGGCACGATCGGTCTGGAGTCGTCGCCCGGCGCAGGCAGCACGTTCACGGTGACGGTGCCCCTCGACCGGCGTACGACGGCGGCCGCGACGAGTGCGTAGCCGGGATCACATACCGGGAGTCTGTTTGATACTCCCCTATTGACGTATATTCAACAGCATGTCGCTCCGCGCCCGTGCCCTGCTCACCGTCGTCCTCAGCCTCGGCCTCGGCTCCCTCGCCGTGCCGGCCATCGGCGCGCCCGCACCGGCACGGGCATCCGCAACGGCCCCGGCCTCCAGCGGCACCGAGGTCATCTCGCGCACCGTCTCGTTCAACCTGAGAAACACCGGCCACAGCCTGCTGTCCTGCCCCGCGGACAACAAGGCCTACCCGGTCCGCGCCCGGCTCGTCGGCCCGCGCCAGAAGGTCCTCGGATACGCCGGCAGCACCCGGATGAACGTGCTGGTCCACGACGCGGGCACCGGCGGTTGGTTCTGGAACCTGCGCCAGCACCCTTCCTACGACTACGCCACGCAGCTGGGTCGTCAGGGCGAGCTATCGCTGGTCCTGGACCGCCTCGGCTACGACAAGAGCCCCCTCGCCGATGGCCGCAGCACCTGCCTCGACGCGCAGGCGCACATGCTCCACCAAGTCGTCCAGCACCTCTTCTCGGGCATCTACGACTTCACCCAAGGCGGCTTCACCCCGCCCCACGCCTCCTCGGTGGTCGTGCACGGCCACGGCACCGGCGGTGCCATCGCCCAGCTCGAGGCCGCCCGCTACGACGACGTCGCCGGGCTGGTGCTGATGTCCTGGGCCGGCTCCAACGCCTCCCAGCTGGCCGTCGACCAGGCCCGTCAGCAGACGTCGGCCTGCCTGACCGGCGGCGGCTACGCGTCGTACGGCGCCAGCAAGGCGGCCTTCCAGCGGCTGCTCTTCGCGAGCGCCCCGGCCGCCGTCCGGCGCAGTGCGATCGCCCAGCGCAACGCGACCCCCTGCGGCGACGTGACCAGCCTCGCCACCACCCTGCTGTCCTCCGTGCTCACTGCGGGACAGGTCGAGGCGCCGGTGCTGCTGATGTCGGGCAGCAAGGACGCGCGCGTGCGCCGCGACGCCACCCAGGACACCGCCGCGTCATTCCGCAACAGCGAGAAGGTCACGACCCGGGTCATCGCCGGAGCCGGCAGCGCCCTCCCCCTCGAGAAGTCCGCCCCGCGAACCCGCGCGGCCGTGCTCCGCTGGCTGCGCGCGCTCTGACGCCAGCCACCCTGTCGCACTTCTCGCACGCCGCTCGGCGTACGGGTGGGGGGTATAGCCTCCTTTCCGTGAGCACTCCTGACGAGATCGAGCCCGGCTACGTGCACCACCAGCACCGCGACGCCTACCTCAAGCGGCTGCGGCGCATCGAGGGGCAGGCCCGCGGGCTGCAGCGGATGGTCGAGGAGGAGCAGTACTGCATCGA
>NZ_JANNML010000145.1:0-6267 GCF_031397825.1 Nocardioides sp. | reverse complement strand
GGGACCATCCGGGTGGTGGTCGCCGACGACCAGCTCCTGGTCCGCACCGGGCTCACCATGATCCTCAACGCGCAGCCCGGGATCGAGGTCGTCGGTGAGGCGACGGACGGTCTCGAGGCGGTGGCCGTGGCCCGCGAGCTGCGTCCCGACGTCTGCCTCTTCGACATCCGGATGCCCGGCATCGACGGCGTCGAGGCGACCCGCCAGGTCGCCGGCCCCGGCGTCGAGGACCCGCTCGCCGTCGTCATCATCACCACCTTCGATCTCGACGACTACGTCCACGGCGCCCTCAAGGCCGGCGCGCGCGGCTTCCTCCTCAAGGACGCCGGGCCCGAGCTGCTGGTCCAGGCGATCCACGCCGCCGCGAACGGTGACGCGCTCATCTCACCCGACATCACCCGCCGCCTGCTCAGCACGCTGGCGGGCCTGGAGCGAGCCGCCCCGCCGACCCAGCCGATCGAGCCGCTCACCGAACGAGAGGAGGAGGTGCTCCTCACCGTCGCCCGCGGCCGCACCAACGCCGAGATCGCCGATGAGCTGCACATCACCCTGAGCACGGTGAAGACCCATGTCGGCGCGCTGATGACCAAGCTCGGCGCCCGCAACCGCGTCGAGGTCGCGATGTGGGCCTACGAGACCGGGCGCGTCAGGGGATAGGGCCGGCTGGCCTCCGATCCGTTCTCCGCAGTTCGCCCGCGCGCGGTCGTGGCGGAAAGACGCCCAGTCGAGGCGCGTGTGTCGCGGCATGATGACGTTCAGTCCTGCTCGTCAGATTCAACGTGGTCCGCGAAGCTGTCGCCACGACTGCCGTCACGGTTGTAGGCGAACCACCCCCCGCTGCCGGGCTCAGGGACGAACGTCGGTCGCTCTGGCCACGTCGGCTCGGTCGAGGGCACGACGTTGTACTGGCCGTAGAGCAGGTAGTTCTGGTCGGGGGTCATCGTCATCAGGGTCCGGGTGACCTCTTCCATGGCGTCGGTGACGCTGCCCCACATGGGTCCGACCATGTCGCTCCACTGACCCTCGTCCATCACGATGGTGACAGTCCGGAACCCCCCGCCGTCAGGTATCGAGACTTCGATGCGCCCCGGCGCCGCCTCGGTCGCAGAAGTCCACTCGTTGAGCGTGCTGATCAGTTCCTCGTAGGCAGCGCGGTCTGTCACGTTGCAAGCCTGTCAGGCGCGTGCACTCGCGGCATGATCGGGCGCAGAGCGGCAGGTCTGGACGTTCAGTGGGGCGTTGGTGAGAGGTCCCTGTTCTCTCCCCAGCCGAACCGGCTCTCTGCGACGAAGTCGACCAGCAGCGAGCGCAGGTTCTCGCTCCACTCCTTCGGGCCCATGTCCGGAACGCCGCCTTGGATGACGGGGTAGTCGAAGGTTTCGCCCTGCGCAGTCAGGGAGAGCGTGACCGTGCCCGTCACGTCGTCAGTGACGCTCAATGCGAGCGCGGTCACCTCGCCGTCCTTGAAGACGGCACGCAGGGCGGGCACCACGACCTCGCTGGCAACGTCGACCAGATTCGTCATGCTCACGAGGCTAGGTCCATCGTGTCTCCGGAAACACCCAGGTGGCGCGCTCATCGGCACGACCGCGGACTACGTGCGGCACAAGCGGACGGATCGACATTGCGGTCGATCGCACGTACGGGCACGTGCGATCCACCGCACTGTTCAGCGCTGTGTCCTGCGGTCATCGACATCGGACCCGGAAGGCCGTGGCCGGTCCCTCCAGGATCCGGTCAGGCATTGCGGTTGATCCGGTCCACCGGGCGGACCAGATCAACCGCACTGGCACTCAAAGTGCCCGGCACCCGCCGCAGCGGAATCACCGCCCGATACGCGGCTGAAGCGGTCGGGTCGCGGCGGCCTCTCGGGTCGTGTGCCGGAGAGCGCGCTGCGCCGCTGCGAGCGACACACGACCCGATCGTCCGCTCCGACACCCACGCCCGACTCTCGCCAGGAGCGGACGTTCGAGGAGAAGGCCCGGACGCGGCGAACGACATCATCACGTACGCGCGTGCGGGAGGACCAGCGGAGTTCGACGACGAGCTGATTGCTCCTGGGCCACCTGATCGGATGCATGGTTTGATCGTCGGCATGCCTCGGGCCAGCACACGGTTGCTCTACCTGGCGCGTCACGCCGAGCCCGACCCGAGCGGGGACGGGCTGAGCCCACGTGGGTCGCAGCAGGCCGAGTGCCTGGGCCGCCGTCTCGCGCACCTGCCGCTGCACCGCGTCGTCCACGGTCCGCTCCGGCGAGCGTCGGAGACGGCGCGGGTGGTGGCGGCGCAGCTCGAGCGGCCCGCGGCGCTGGTGGAGATCGAGGCGGCCGGCGACTACGTGCCGCACGTGCCTGGTCGCGACGAGGTCCCTGACGCCTGGGCGGACGCCGTGTTGTCGCCCTGCGCCGACGTCTCCGCGGAGGAGGCGGCCCACGGCGCGGCCCTGGCTGCCCGGGCGGTCGAGCTCCTGGCGGGTCCGGCGACCGACGGGTGCGAGCCGGTCGACGTCGTCATCACCCATGCCTTCACCATCGGGTGGTTGGTCCGGCACGCGCTGGACGCCCCGACCTGGCGGTGGTGGCCGCCGGTGCAGTGCCATGCCGGACTGACGGTCATCAGGTACGAGCCCGACGCCCCGCCGGCGGTGGTGATCTCCAACGACCTGGCCCACCTGCCGGCCCACCTGCGCTGGACCGGCTTCCCCGAGCACCTGCGTTGGTGAAGCGGCGGGCATGAAGAAAGCCCCTGACGTGCTCTCGCTCGTCAGGGGCTGTGCTCTGGTGGGCGATACTGGGTTTGAACCAGTGACCTCTTCCGTGTCAGGGAAGCGCGCTACCACTGCGCCAATCGCCCGTGATGAAGTTGTTGTGGTGGAGGTGGGTACGGGATTTGAACCCGTGTACACGGATTTGCAGTCCGTTGCCTCGCCTCTCGGCCAACCCACCGTGACGGCCAGGCCTCCAACAGCACCTCTCCGAGCGGACAACGAGACTCGAACTCGCGACCTCAACCTTGGCAAGGTTGCGCTCTACCAACTGAGCTATGTCCGCCTGTCTGTCCGTGCGGGCCGGGGCTCGCTCGGAAGAACGTGAGAAACGTACCCGATCCCTCTGTGGTGTCCAAAATCGGGTCCACCCGAGGGTCGCGATCCGTTCATCTCCGCGCGTCCCGGGCGGGTGCCGAAGTCCTGGGGCGGGTGTTCCTAGAGTGTCGACATGCGCGCATGGATCGACGGAGCACTGCTGAGCGACCCGACCGGTCCCGCGGTCGCGGTGACCGACCACGGCTTCACCGTGGGCGACGGGGTCTTCGAGGCGATCAAGGTCGTCGACGGGCTGCCCTTCGCGCTCGACCTGCACCTCGAGCGGCTGGCCCGCTCCGCAGCCGGGCTGGGGCTGCCCCCCCTCGACCACGACGTCGTACGACGAGGGGTGCGGGAGGTCGTCGAGGACCAGGAGCTGCCACTCGGGCGCGTGCGGATCACCGTCACGGGAGGGCCGGCGCCCCTCGGGTCGGGGCGCGGCGACCACGCGCCGACGGTCGTCGTGGTGGCCGCAGCCATGGCGCCGGCGCCTATGACGACCGCCGTGGCGACCGTGCCCTGGCCCCGCAACGAGCGCGGGGCGACCGCCGGGCTCAAGACCACGTCGTACGCCGAGAACGTCATCGCGCTGGCGCAGGCACAGCGGCGTGGCGCCAGCGAGGCGGTCCTCGCCAACCTGGCCGGCCACCTGTGCGAGGGCACCGGCTCCAACGTGTTCTACGTCGTGGACGGCGAGCTCCGCACGCCGACGCTGGCCAGCGGGTGCCTGGCGGGCGTGACGCGCGGGCTGCTGCTCGAGTGGCACGGCGGACGCGAGGTCGACGAACCGATCGAGGTCGTGGAGCAGGCGAGCGAGGTGTTCCTGGTGTCGACGACGCGCGACGTGCAGGGTGTGCACGCATGGGACGGACGGGCCCTCGAGGCGCCAGGGCCGGTCACGCGTGAGGCGGCAGCGGCGTGGGCCGCGCGCGAGCCGGAGCTATTCGGCTTCTGACCAGCCCAGCAGGGCCCCGACGAGCCGGTCGAGGTCGAGCTGCTCGCCCTCCTCGCCCGGAGGCACCACGAGCCACGTGCGGTCGAGGAAGACCCGCAGCGCGACCGAGCGGGCCTGCGTGCGCAGGCTGCCGCTGGGGGAGTGGAAGTCGAAGACCACGACCGCGTGGCCATCGTCGTCGAGGCCGGGCCAGAGCCGGATGTCGCCGTCGCCGGTCGGCTCCGTGAGGCCCTTGAGCAGCAGCGAGCGGGCCACGGCCCAGCTCACGTCGCCACCGGGGATGTGGAAGGTCAGCCACACGGCGTAGGGGTCGTCGGCGCGGTAGCCGAAGGATGCGACGAAGGCGACGTCCTGCCCGCCGTCGTCGAGGCAGTGCAGCGTGATGTCCTGCGACACGGTGGGGGCGGCTGGTGGTTGCGCCATGGCGTTCCTTGTCCGAGAAGGGCGGTGCGGTGAGGGCAAGACACAGGTCTCACCTCCCTCAGACGCACCGTCAGCCTAATTGGTTGCCCTCCGACTGGATCTATTTTTGCGAAACGCGACCGAATCGACACCAATGGGGTCGCGATGTGATCGCTGCGCCGGCATGCGTTAGAGTCTGCGACCGCAGTAGAGGGGCGATTGGCGCAGTGGTAGCGCGCTTCGTTCACACCGAAGAGGTCACTGGTTCGAACCCAGTATCGCCCACTCGCATTCACGTAGGTCCGAGGCCGGTCTCCAGAAGTGGAACCGGCCTCGTGCCGTCTCCATGGCAGACACCGGCAGGCGTGAGGCCCTCCATGAGAGGGATCTCAGATGACCAACACACTCACCGAAGCGCAGATCAAGCCGTGCCCTCGTGGGCACGCTCACCGCCGGCCGAGGCTGGGACTCCCACGACCAGGACCACGGAGGAGGACAAGGTCGATGAGGGCTTCTCCTCGGACGACGGTCTGACGCCGATCCACTTGCTCGGTGACGCCGTTCAGGTGGCCCGCGAGCAGACGGGGCGCAGACGGTGTGTGGCATCACGGACACGCGGCCTGAGGATGAGAGCGTGTGCGCCTGGGCCGGTGGCGCGGGCTACGTCGACTGCGCGCTCTGCTTCGGCATGCGAGCCGGGTCGGTGCCATGCGCCCCCTGTGCGAGTGCTCGCCGAGATCCTCGAGAGCGCCTCCGACAGGTGCCAGCAGATGGCAGACGGGGGATGTTTTGTCGGCCCTGTCGGCATCACGCTCCCAGCCGAAGCGAGAGCCGGAGAGGCCTGACTTTGACCTTGGTCGCGAGTGCGACCCACCGCGATGGCCTCCTGATGGCCAACGGGGCATCGAGGTCACCAGCCATGCGGCCCCGCCCTCAGCCGAGAGCCGGATCCCGAACGCCGGCCGCGAGGACGTTTGAATCCGCGCTGATCGGAACCGTCCCCGCAAGGTACGTGCAAGGTCGCCGCCCGATTGTGAGCCCGGAGGGTAGCGACGGCGTTGCCCGGGAAGGGTAGTCATGCGCAAGGCACTACTGGGAGGGGTCCTGTTGGTACTTCTGCTCACCGGGCGCGTCGTCGCGACGTCTGCACCGGCTCAGCAACAGGCGCCAGCACTGGCGGTGGGCACGACAGGTCAGCAGCGCACGTACTACATCGCGGCCGAGGAGGTGCTGTGGGACTACGCCCCCCACGACCGCAACGACATCGCGGGCCGGGCATGGAACCCCGATGAGCAGGTCTTCGTCCAGAACGGTCCGACCCGGATCGGGCACGTCTACCGCAAGTCGCTCTATCGCGGCTACACCGATGCCTCCTTCACGCAGCGGATCGCGCCGCCGACGAGCTGCCCGGCCGGCACCCGGCCGTGCGACGACACCCTGGGCATGATGGGACCGGTGATCCGGGCGGTGGTCGGCGACACGATCAAGGTCGTGTTCAGGAACAACACGCCCTATCCGGCGTCGGTCCACCCGCACGGGGTCTTCTACACCAAGAGCGCCGAGGGTGCGCAGTACGCCGACGGCACGGCGGCTGGTGACAAGGCCGACGACGCCGTGGCGCCGGGCGCCACCTACACCTACCACTGGAAGGTGCCGGAGCGGGCCGGGCCCGGACCGATGGACGGGTCCTCGGTGATGTGGATGTACCACTCCCACACCGACGAGATCGCCGACACCAACGCCGGCCAAGTCGGCCCGCTGGTGATCACCGCTCGCGGCAAGGCAGACGTCGCGAGCGCCACGCCGCTCGACGTGGACCGCGAGATCT
>NZ_JANNML010000138.1:0-3869 GCF_031397825.1 Nocardioides sp. | reverse complement strand
GACGATGCGGTACTGCGGCACCCGGACCTTGCCCAGGCGCTTCAAACGGATCTTGACGGCCACGGTTGTGGTGTCTCCTTGAGTTCAGTGGTGGGTGAAGGAATCGGGGTCCGGGTGGGGAACACGCGGGCCGGTCCTTCGATGGGCTCTGCGACGGCCGGGTGAGAGGGTCCGCCCGCGCAGGACTCAGCCGGTGATTGTGCCAGAGTCGCGCGAGGTCTGATAAATCGGGCAGGCTGGGCGGATGACGCAGCCCCCGCCACCACCCTACGGCGGCCAGCAGCCGTACGTCGCTCCCCCGCCTCCGCCGCGACGCCGCCGACCGAGCGCGTGGTGGTTCGCGCTCGGGGGTGCGATGGTCGTGGGCGCGATCGTGGCGTTCATCGGGCTGCTGGTGTGGACGCTGACCGGCTTCATGGACGTCGATGCCCGCGTCACCGCCGACGACACGCCCCAGAGCGTCGTCGTGGGCACCGAGTCGGACGTGCTGCTCTGGGCCGACCCAGACGCTCCCGACCTCGACTGCGTGGTCGTCGACGCCTCGACGGGGTCGGAGATCCGAGGTCGCGCCCCCGGCGGCTCGTTCACCCGTGGTGTCAACGGACGCGAGTGGGAGGGCGTCGCCCGCTACGACGCCGGCTCCGGCCGTCTGGAGGTCACCTGCCCCGCAGCCCTCGGCGAGGTCGAGGTCGGACCCGCCCCCGCCATCGGCAGCTTCGTGGGCGGCATCTTCGCCACGATCCTCATCCCCCTGGTCCTCGGCGGGCTCGGCCTCGTCGTCCTGATCGTCACCGGCGTGCTCTTCGCCACCGGCCGGCCGCGGCGCGAGGCATAGCCCTACGCCGAGTCGGCGCGATGTTGCAGCCCGAACGCCGAGTCGGCGCGATGTTGCACCCCGTACGCCGAGTCGGCGCGATGTTGCAGCCGGCCGCCCGCAACATTGCGCCGACTCGACCAGCGCTCAGCGAAACGGTGCCGACTCGGCCAGGTCTCAGCAACATTGCGCCGACTCGGCGTACTGCCCTCTCAGAGCGAGCGCGCCAGGCCGTCCAACATCTCGAGGGTGTGGCTGTTCCAGTAGGCACGGGTGTGGCCGCCCTCACCGGAGACCCACGGGTCGGGGGCGACCGGTGCCGCCGCTGCCAGGGCGACCGAGCCCTCGCGGAAGGGGTCCCACTCGCCGCACCACAGCCCCCACGGCAGGTCCGTGAGGACGTCGAGGTCGGAGAGGACCTGGTCGTCAGGTCCCAGCGCCGGGCTGAAGAGCGCCAGCGCCCGCGCCCAGTCCGGCGTCTGCGTCACGAAACGCAGCGCTCCATAGCCACCGCGCGACCAGCCCCACAGCGCGCGACGACCTCCGTCGAAGCCGCGCTCGGCGAGCCAGCCCGGCAGCTCGTCGCGCAGCATCCGGGGCGGGTCGACGTCGCCGCTGGCCACCCAGCCCGCGGGACCGTCGTCGGTGCCCGCGAGGACGAACGGCGGCGCACCGGCCTCGACCGCGGCAGTCACGAAACGACCGAAGCCGAAGCCGCGCAGGTCGGCGGCCGTCGCGCTGGCGCCGTGGAGGACCACGACGACCGGCAGCCCGGCGCCGTCGCCGTGCCCGGCCGGGACTGCGGTGAAGAGATCCAGCTCCCCCATCGCCGCCGACGTGACCCGCTCGAGGCGCACCTCCCCCTCGGGCGCGTCAGGGACGAACGCCTCGGGCTCGATGCCGAGCTTGCCCAGCAGCCGCTCGGTGAACGACGGCGGCGCCAGCTCCCACCCCACGGCACCCGCTGCGCCCAGGCCCACGACGGCGCCACCGGCGCGGAGGACCCGGCGCCGTCCGAGCCGCGGTGGGGGCGCCTCGGGCATCAGGCCACGACCCGCCCTCGCAGCACCACGCACCGCGGCTCGAGCAGGACGGTCAGGTCGATGAGCGGGTCGCGGTCGTAGACCACGAAGTCGGCCGAGGCTCCTTCGACCAGGTTGTCGAAGCCGAGCCACTCGCGCCCGCGCCACGACGCGGCGCCCAGGGCGTAGGACGCCGGCAGACCCAGCTCGGCCATCGCGATGACCTCCCCGGCCAGGTTGCCGTGGCGAGCGACCCCACCACCGTCGGAGCCGGCGTAGAGGCTGACGCCGGCCTCGTAGGCAGCCATGATCGTGGCGCGACGCCGGGCGAAGAGGTCGGTCATGGTGGCGGCGTAGTCGGGGAACTTCTCGGCCCCGGCCTCCGCGTAGTCGGGGAACTTGTCGAGCTGCATCACCGTCGGCACGAGCGCCACGCCCCGCGACGCCATGGTCTCCACGAGGTCGTCGCTGAGCCCGGTGCCGTGCTCGATGCAGTCGATGCCGGCCTCGAGCAGCCCGGGCAGCACGTCGCGGCCGAAGCAGTGGGCGGTCACCTTGGCGCCGTGCTCGTGCGCGGCCGCGATGGCCTCGGCGAACGCCGCTGCCGGGAACGACGGCGCCAGGTCGCCCTCGTCGCGCGAGATCCAGTCGCCGACGAGCTTGACCCAGCCGTCACCTCGCTGCGCCTCCCGTACGACGTGCGCGGTGAGGTCCTCCGGCTCCACCTCGTGCGCGTAGTGGCGGATGTAGCGACGCGTGCGGGCGATGTGGCGACCGGCCCGGACCAGGCGCGGCAGGTCCTCGCGCTCGTGGATCCACGCGGTCTCGGCCGCGGAGCCGCAGTCGCGGATCAGCAGGGCGCCGGCGTCGCGGTCGAGGATCGCCTGCTCCTCGGTGTCGGCGTCATCGACGGCGCCGTGGTCGTCGAGGCCGAGGTGGCAGTGGGCGTCGACGAGACCCGGGACGATCCAGCCCTCGGCCTCGGTCGTCGCTCCGGCCACCGGCTCGTAGGTGACGCGACCGTCCACGACGTAGAGGTCGCGGGCCTCCCCGTCGGGCAGGACCGGGCCGCGGAAGCGCAGGGCTGTCGGAGCACTCATGGGGCGACGCTATCCGCTCCGGCGTCACGCGCCGGTCGACACTCAGCCCAGGTGGTCCAGCAGCCAGGTCGGGCTCATGATCATCGCGCCCCAGCGCTCGACGCGCCCCATCAGGATCCGGTCGGCGGTCACCACGAACACCCGGTGACCGGCCTCGGAGGCGGCCTTGGCCTCCGCCACGATCGTGTCGTCACCGTTGCCCTTGGCGTGCACCGTGCGCACGTGGGCGTCCCTGCCCGGTCGCACGCCGCCCTTGGCGGCACCTTCGAGGACGAGCACGACCCGGTCCTGCGGCACGTCGGCCACCATCAGCTGCAGGTGCAGCCGCGTCGCCGCACCCGCGCGGTCCTTCCACCAGCCGTCGGGCCGGGCACCGACCACGTTGGCGCCGTCGACGACGAGGACCGTGCCCATGTCTCCCTCTGGCTCTCAGGTGCGCGCGACGCCGGACGATCCCTACTTGAGGAACTTCGAGAAGTCCTGGGGCAGGTTGAGGTTGGCGGCGGCCGCCTCGTAGTCGATGTCCTCCTTGGGCGTGCCGAAGGGATTGGCGGCGGCAGCGGCGGCCTTCTCCTTGGCGGCGGCGGCCTCCTGGGCAGCCTTGGCCGGGTTGCCGGACTTCTTGGCACCCTTGCCCTTCTTGGCCACGGCCTTGGGCTTGCCGCGCTTGCCGGCGCCGGGCATCCCGGGCATGCCCGGCATCCCGGGCATCCCGCCGCCACGAGCCATCTGCATCATCATCTTGCGGGCCTCGAAGAACCGGTCGACGAGCTGGTTGACGTCGGAGACCATGCGTCCGGAGCCCTTGGCGATGCGTGCGCGGCGCGAGCCGTCGATCATCTTGGGGTTGTTGCGCTCGGCCGGCGTCATCGACTGGATGATCGCCTGGATCCGGTCGATCTCACGCTCGTCGAAGTTCTCCAGCTGCTCACG
>NZ_JANNML010000175.1:0-3038 GCF_031397825.1 Nocardioides sp. | reverse complement strand
CCGGCGTGCACCGGCATGTTGAACGGCAGCGGCACCGAGAGCGCCCACATGGCGTTGGACTCCGACTGCTTCTCGTAGGCCACCGTCAGCACCCGCTTGTGCACGCCCGACTGCACGAGGGAGGCCGCGACGATCGCGGTCGAGCCGCCCACCGAGCCGGCCGTGTGCACCCGCAGCAGCGGCTTGCCGGCCGCGCCGAGCGACTCGGCGAGGAACAGCTCGGGCATCATCACGCCCTCGAAGAGGTCGGGCGCCTTGCCCACCACGATCGCGTCGATGTCGTCGAGCGTCATGTTGGCGTCGAGGAGTGCGCGGTCGATCGCCTCGCGGCACAGACCCGCCATCGACAGGTCGTCGCGCTTGGCGCGGTGGTGGGTCTGGCCGATGCCGACGACGGCTGCAGGCTGCTTGCCCATCAGGCTCCGCCCTTTCCGGTGCTGGATTCGAGGACACACAGCAGGTTCTGCTGCAGGGCGGCGCCGGAGGTCGCGTGGGCGACGCCCTTGGCGACCTCGCCCGACCAGATCCGCTGCGCGGCCTCGCCGATGCGGATCCCGCCGCCGGAGAACATCGGATTGCTGGTCAGCGCTCCGCCCGACGGGTTGATGCGTACGTCGTCGGCCAGGCCCAGCTCGCGGCGCAGGATCAGCTCCTGGTGGCTGAACGGCGCGTGCAGCTCGGCCAGCTCGACGCCGTCGAGGTCGACGGCCGCCGCGGCGTTGGCCGCGCTGGGGGAGCGGGTCAGGTCGCGGTTGGAGATCGACGAGGCGTCGATGAAGTGCGACAGCCCGCTGATCCAGGCCGGCGTGTCCCGCACCTCGCGGGCCTTGTCGCCGGCGGCCAGCACGAGGGCCGCCGCACCGTCGGTGACCGGTGAGCAGTCGTGCTTGCGCAACGGGTCGGCGTACATCGGCCGGGCGAGGAGGTCCTCGACCGAGGAGCCTCCCTTGCGGATCGCGTGCTCGTTCTTCTCGGCGTCGGTGAGCGAGCGCTGCGCGACCTCGGCCATCGCTCGCTCGTCCCAGAGGCCGGCGTCCATGCCGGCGCGGGCCTGGAGGCCGGCGAGAGACACGGTGTCGGGCCACAGCGGGGTCATCGTGTAGGGGTCGAGCTGGAGGGCGAGCGTGCGGCGCAGGACACCCGCGGAGCTCTTGCCGAAGGCGTAGACCACCGCGGTGTCGACCTCGCCGGTCTGGATCTTGATCCAGGCCTCGTACATCGCCCACGCCAGGTCCATCTCGACGTGCGACTCGTTGACCGGCGGGGTCACGCCGATCGCGTCGACCGCCTGGACGAAGGAGAACGAGCGACCGGCGAGGTAGTCGGAGGACCCCGAGCACCAGAACCCCACGTCGCGGCGGGTCCACCCGGTCTGCTCGTAGACCTCGGCCAGGATCGGGACCAGCATCTCCACGCAGGTCGGTGACCCGTCGAAGTCCGGCATCTGTCGCTGGGCAAAGCCCACGACGGCAACGTCTCTCATGCACATGCCTTTCTGAAAAGCGGGGTCCCCGCGGCGTTGTTCGCGGGGGAGCGAAGCGGCGGAACGAAGAACGTCGTGGGGTGGCTAGAGGTGGTTCTTGTAGGTGTCGTAGTCCGCGTCCGGGTCGCCGGTGGGCGCGAAGTGGTCGATGTTCTCCAGGGAGTAGGCCCACTCCTCGCGGGGCTTCCAGACCGCCTTGACCCGCATGCCCATCCGGACCTCGTCGGCGGGGACGCCGAGGATCAGGTGGAGCAGGGCGATGTCGGCGCCGTCGAGCAGCACGTAGGCGGAGACGTAGGGCGGGGTGATCTTCTGGCCGAGGAACGGCACGTTGACGATGCAGAACGTCGTGATCGTGCCCTCCCCGGTGAGCTCGATCTCGCCCTCGGTCGGGGTGCCGTCGGTCGGGCAGGCGCTGCGCGGCGGCACGTAGACCTTCTCGCAGGTCGGGCAGCGCTGGCCGAGGATCCGGCCCTCGTCGAGCCCGCGGTAGAACGTCGACTCCTCCGGCGAGGCGGCGTAGACGTAGTCGAGCGACACGGGCGTGACGACGCCGGTCACGAGGTGGTCCTCCATCAGCCCACCGCCGGCCGGGCGGGCCGATGCCTCGTCCGCGAGCGGCTCGAAGCAGGCGATGTCGTTGATGTGGCCGACGCGTTCGTCGGCCCAGCGCACCTGGACCCGCATGCCGGTGCTGATCTCCTCGGGCGAGGCCACGTCGACCGCGTGGAAGAGCGGGCGCGTGGCGCCGTCGAGCGTCACGAGCGCGAAGGCGAAGGGCCGGTCGAAGGGCTGTCCGGCCACCGGCTCGGGCACCCAGGTCCAGGAGGTGACGGTCCCGACGGGGGAGACCTCGACGAAGTCGGTGGTCTGTGCGTGCGTCACCGGGTCGTACTCCAGCGGAGGTACGACGACCTCGCCCGCCGACGTACGGCCTGCGACGAGCACGCCGTCACGCAGCCCCGTCAGGAAGCGGCCGAGGACGGGCCCGGTGGATCTGGTGTAGTCGAACGCGACCGTCACGGGCGCTGACAAGGTACGGCTCATGGGTCGAAAGTGAAACACGTTCTAGATTTCACGGCAAGGGTTCTGGGAGGGTGTCCCCATGAAACTTGGTCTACAGCTGGGCTACTGGGGCGCGCAGCCGCCGACGGGCACCGCGGAGCTCGTCGCGGCGGCGGAGGACGCCGGCTTCGACGCGATCTTCACCGCCGAGGCCTGGGGCTCGGACGCGTTCACGACCCTGGCGTGGTGGGGTCGCGAGTCCTCCCGCGTGCGGCTCGGCACCTCGATAGTCCAGATGTCCGGTCGCGCCCCGACGTCGATCGCGATGCACGCGCTGACCCTGGACCACCTCAGTGGTGGCCGGGTCGTGCTGGGGATGGGCGTGAGCGGTCCGCAGGTCGTGGAGGGGTGGTACGGCCAGCCGTTCTCCAAGCCGCTGGCCCGCACCCGCGAGGTCGTCGACATCATCCGCCGGGTCCTCGCCCGCGAGGACAAGGTCACCAACGCCGGCCCGCACTACCCCCTGCCCTACGACGGGCCGGGTGCCACC
>NZ_JANNML010000135.1:0-18131 GCF_031397825.1 Nocardioides sp. | reverse complement strand
GGCGCGATGTTGCATCGTCTGCAACATCGCGCCGACTCGGCAGGGGGTCAGATCAGCTCGTGCAGCACGATCGACTCGTCACGCTTGGGGCCGACGCCGAGCACCGAGATCCGGGCGCCCGACATGGCCTCCACGGCCCTGACGTAGGCCTGCGCGTTGGCCGGCAGCTCCTCGAAGGTGCGGCAGGCGCTGATGTCCTCCCACCACCCGGGGAGGTACTCGTAGATCGGGACCGCGTGGTGGAAGTCGGTCTGGTTGACCGGCATCTCGTCGTGGCGCACGCCGTCGACGTCGTAGGCAACGCAGACCGGGACCTGCTCGAGGCCGGTCAGCACGTCGAGCTTGGTGAGCACGAAGTCGGTGACGCCGTTGACGCGCGCGGCGTAGCGGGCGATGACCGCGTCGTACCAGCCGCAGCGACGCGGCCGTCCCGTGGTCGTGCCGTACTCGGCCCCGACCTTGCGCAGGTGCTCGCCGAAGTCGTCGTCGAGCTCGGTCGGGAAGGGGCCCTCGCCGACGCGGGTCGTGTAGGCCTTGACGATGCCGATGACCTGGTCGAGGCGCATCGGCGGGATGCCGGAGCCGGTGCAGGCACCCGCGGAGGTCGCCGACGACGAGGTGACGAAGGGGTAGGTGCCGTGGTCGACGTCGAGCAGGGTGGCCTGGCCCGCCTCGAGGAGCACGGTCTCGCCGCGGTCGAGCGCCTGGTTGAGCAGCAGCCCGGTGTCGCTGACCATCGGCCGCAACCGGTCGGCGTAGGACAGCAGCTCCTCGACGATCGCGTCGACGTCGGGCGCGCGGCGGTTGTAGATCTTGGCCAGGATCTGGCCCTTGAGCTCGAGGGCACCCTCGACCTTCTGGCGCAGGATGCCTGCGTCGAAGAGGTCCTGGATCCGGATGCCGATGCGGTTCATCTTGTCGGCGTACGTCGGTCCGATGCCGCGCCCCGTCGTGCCCAGGCGGCGCGAGCCGAGGAAGCGCTCGGTCACCTTGTCGAGGCTGCGGTTGTAGTCGGCGATGACGTGGGCGTTGGCGCTGACCTGGAGGCGGCTGACGTCCACGCCGCGCGCGATCAGGGCGTCGAGCTCCTGGAACAGGACCTCGATGTCGACCACGACGCCGTTGCCGATCACCGGCGTGCAGTTGGGGCTCAGGATGCCGCTCGGCAGCAGGTGCAGGGCGTACTTCTCGTCGCCGATGACCACGGTGTGGCCGGCGTTGTTGCCGCCGTTGAACTTCACGACGTAGTCGACACGGCTACCGAGCAGGTCGGTGGCCTTGCCCTTGCCTTCGTCGCCCCACTGGGCTCCGATGATGGCGATCGCGGGCATCTGCACTCCTTTGACAACACCAAAGCCCCGGCAACAGCGGCCGGGGCTCTTGCGGCCACACGTTAGCAAAGCAGGGGCCCGGTCCCTCAATCCGTCCGCCCGGACCCTCCTCGGGGCGCCGGACGGTCGGCTAGGGTCCGAGCACCATGGATCCCCTCCTCGTCATCACCAACAGCGACGCCGGCACCTCCGACGAGGAGACGCTGGAGCAGGCCCTCGCTCTGCTCCGCGAGCACACCTCGGTGGAGGTCCAGGCGACCTCCAACCCCGGCGAGCTCGACGGCGTCCTGCACCGCGCCGCCTCCCGGCGCATCGTCGTGGCCGGTGGCGACGGGAGCATGCACGCCGTCATCTCCGCCCTCTACCGCCGCAACGAGCTGCGCGGGGCGACCGTGGGCCTGCTGCCGCTGGGCACGGGCAACGACCTGGCCCGCGGGGTCGGCATCCCCCTCGACATGGAGGGGGCCGCCCGGGTGCTGCTCACCGGCACCCCCCGCCCGATGGACCTGATCGTCGACGAGGTCGGCGAGGTCGTGGTCAACAGCGTCCACGTCGGCGCCGGCGCCAACGCCAGCCGTCGCGGGCAACGGTGGAAGGAGCGGCTGCACTCGGTCGGCTTCGGCAAGGTCAACCTCGGCAAGCTCGGCTACCCGATCGGTGCCGCCCTCACCGCGTTCAACCCCCCGCTGGTGCGGCTGCACGTCCAGGTCGACGGCAAGACCGTCACCGACCTCGACTCCCCGGTGCTGATGGTCGCGCTCGGCAACGGCTCCTCGGTGGGCGGCGGCACCGAGCTGACCCCCGATGCCGACCCCGGTGACGGTCGGATCGACGTGATGATCTCCCACGCGACCGGCCCGCTGGCCCGCCTCGTCTACGCCGCGCGCCTCGGCCTGGGCCGCCACGAGGACGCCGACGACGTCACGGCCCTGCACGCTCGTCAGGTCTCCGTGAGCGGCGAGGCGTTCTGGGTCAGCGCCGACGGCGAGATCTACGGCCCCGAGCGCAACCGGACGTGGCACATCGAGCCGGCGGCGTACTCCATGGTGCTGCCGTGAGCCGACGCCTCCGTTCCTAGTAGCGTTGCCGCTCGTGGCACGAGGCAGAGGACAGAGCGACGGCGACCCGACCGACTGGGTGACCCGGGCGGCGGACGACGCCGTCCGGCACGCCGGCGAGGGGGCGTCGCGCATCACCTGCGCCTCCGGCATCAGCCCGTCGGGGCCGATCCACCTGGGCAACCTGCGCGAGTTCCTCACCGTGCACTTCGTGGTCGAGGAGATCCGCCGGCGCGGCATCGAGGTGCGCCACCTGCACAGCTGGGACGACTACGACCGCTTCCGCAAGGTGCCGGCCGGTGTCGACCCGTCGTGGGCCGAGCACATCGGCCGCCCGCTCTCGGCCGTGCCGGACCCGTCGGGTGAGTACTCCTCCTGGGCCGAGCGCTACAAAGCGCCGCTGCGCTCCGCGCTGGCCGAGATGGGCTGCGAGATGGAGGAGGTGTCGCAGACCGAGATGTACGGCGCCGGCACCTACCGCTCGCAGATCCTCACCGCGATCTCGCGGCGCGACGACATCGAGACCGTCATGTCGCGCTACCGCACCAAGGCCGGCGCGTCGTCGGAGGACGAGGACGAGTCCGCCGCGGCCGACCGCGGGTCCCTCGCCCGCTTCCCCTACCGTCCCTACTGCCGCCAGTGCGGCCGCGACACCGTGACGATCACCGCCTACGACGACGACACGACCGACCTGACCTACACCTGCGACTCGTGCGCGTTCACCGGCGTCACCAACGTCGCCACGCAGGACGAGGGCAAGCTGGTGTGGAAGGTCGACTGGCCGATGCGCTGGGCCTTCGAGGGCGTCGACTTCGAGCCCGGGGGCGACGACCACGCGACGCCCGGGTCGTCGTACACGGTGGGCAAGGAGCTCGTCTCGACCGTCTACGGCGGCCGCGCGCCGTCGTTCGTCGCCTACTCCTTCGTCGGTGTCGCCGGCATGGCCAAGATGTCGTCGTCCAAGGGCGGCGTGCCGACCGCGGCCGACGCGCTCCGCATCCTCGAGGCGCCGATGCTGCGCTGGCTCTACGTGCGCCGCGCGCCCAAGCAGGTCTTCAACATCGACTTCGGGCCCGAGGTCGTGCGGCTCTACGACGAGTGGGACGCGCTCGCCAAGAAGGCGGCGGACCCCGCCAAGCGCGACGTCGCGGTGCTGGCCTTCGAGCGCGCCTCGACCACCACCACCGCGGGGCCGCTGCCGACCTCGCCGGTCTCCGTGCCGTTCCGGCTGCTGTCGTCGGTCGCCGACGTCACGGCCGGCTCCGCCGACCTGGTGTCCTCGATCGTGTCGCGCGTCGGCCACGACCACGGCCCCGTCACCGACCTCGAGCCCCGGTTGTCGAAGGCGATGACCTGGACGTCGGAGTTCGTGCCCGCCGAGGACCGCACCACGGTCCGCGACTCGCCTGACGCCGCGCGGTTGCTGACCCTGAGCGAGGACGAGCAGCTCTGGCTCGCCCAGCTCCTGGACCGGCTGCCCGACGAGTTCGAGCTCGACGAGCTGACGACGCTGATCTACGGCGTGCCCAAGCTCGCCCGCGGCATGGGCCTCGACGACCCGCCGACCGACCAGGTCAAGGCCGACCAGAAGGGCTTCTTCAAGCTTCTCTACAACCTGCTCGTCGACGCCGACCGCGGCCCGCGGCTGCCCACGCTCTTCGTCGCCCTCGGGCCCGAGCGCGTCCGGTTGCTGCTCGGGGCTGCGGCGGGCTGAGGGTCGAGAAGTTGTAACACGCAGTTACCTCATCTACGAGACCGTTGCAGCGGTCTGGTAGATGACCAGACAACGTGTTACATGCCGCGGCGCGACCTCACCCCAGGAGCGCGTCGAACGCCGCGGGGCTGGAGTCGCGGAGGAACTCCGAGCAGCGCTCCCACTCGGGCGTCTCGCCGATGGCGCGGGCGGACAGGGCGAGCAGCGCCAGGCAGGTGAGGAAGCCGCGGTTGGGGGCGTGCTCCCACGGGACCGGGCCGTGGCCCTTCCAGCCGTTGCGGCGCAGGTTGTCGAGCGAGCGGTGGTAGCCGACGCGGGCGTAGGCGTAGACGGTCACGTCGTCGGCCCCTCCGTCGCGGGCCTCGGTCGCCAGGGCGGCCCAGGCCGACGGCGACGCCGGGTGCCGTCGTACGACGTCGGCGGGCGCGGAGCCCTCGAGCTCGGCGGTCGCCGGGTCGACGGGGAGGTGGGTGGGAGGGGGTCCGGCCATCAGATCCATGTGACTCATGCTCCGAGTGTCCCAGGTGGGGTGTTCACTGGGACGGTGACCCAGACCCAACCCACTCCTGGAGCAGCGCCGGGCACCGGCCGGGCCGCCACCGAGGAGAAGGACCCGTGGCCCGCGCTCTTCGCGCTCTGCCTCGGCTTCTTCATGATCCTGGTCGACTCGACCATCGTCAGCGTCGCGACGCCGGCGATCATCGAGGACTTCCAGACCGAGGTCAACAGCGTGGTGTGGGTGACCAGCGCCTACCTCCTGGCCTACGCCGTCCCGGTGCTGATCACCGGTCGCCTCGGTGATCGCTTCGGCCCCAAGCGGCTCTACCTCACCGGCCTGACGGTCTTCACGCTCGCGAGCCTGTGGTGCGGCCTGACCGACAGCATCGAGGGCCTGATCGTGGCCCGCGTGGTGCAGGGGCTCGGGGCCGCGATGATCACCCCGCAGACGATGGCGATCATCACCCGCATCTTCCCGGCCGTGCGACGCGGCAAGGCGATGGCGCTCTGGGGCGCGACCGCCGGCGTCGCGACGCTGGTCGGTCCGATCCTCGGCGGCGTCCTGGTCGACAGCCTGGGCTGGGAGTGGATCTTCTTCATCAACGTGCCCGTCGGGCTGGTGGCCTTCGCGCTGGCCTGGCGGCTGGTGCCGACGCTGCCGACCAACAGCCACCGCTTCGACTGGCTGGGCGTCGCGCTGAGCGGCGCCGGGATGTTCCTGCTGGTCTTCGGCATCCAGGAGGGCGACCAGTACGACTGGGGCACGATCACCGGTCAGGTCACCGTGTGGCGGATGATCGTCCTGGGCCTGGTGATCTTCGCCGGGTTCGTCGTGTGGCAGCACGTCAACGCCCGCGAGCCGCTGGTGCCGCTCGGGCTCTTCCGCGACCGCAACTTCTCCCTGGCCAACGTCGCGATCACCACGATGGGCTTCGCGATCACCAGCCTGGCGATCCCGCTGATGCTCTACGCCCAGCTGGTGCGGGGGCTCAGCCCGACCCGGGCCGCGCTGCTGCTGGTGCCGATGGCGCTGATGACGATCGGCCTGGCGCGCTTCGTCGGCGGGCTCACCGACACCGTCCACCCCCGCAACCTCACGGGCGTCGGCTTCACCTCGATCATCGCCTCGCTGCTGTGGCTCTCGGCGGTCATGACACCCGACTCGGCGACCTGGGAGATCCTGCTGCCGATGGCACTGCTCGGCATCGGCAACGCCCTGGTGTGGGCGCCCAACTCCGCGACCGCGACCCGCAACCTGCCGATCCACCAGGCAGGAGCGGGCGCCGGGGTCTACAACGCGACCCGTCAGGTCGGTGCCGTGCTCGGCGCCGCCGGCATCGCGGTGCTCATCGACGCGCGCCTCGCCGCCCAGGGCCTGTCGGGCGGCTTCAGCCCGGAGGCGGGCGGGTCGCAGCTGCCGCTCCAGGCGCAGGCGCCGTTCGCCGAGGCCATGGCGCAGACGATGCTGCTGCCGGCGGCCGTGCTGGTGCTGGGGCTGCTCGCGTCGTTGATGTTCGAGCGGCCCCAGCACTCGGGGTTCACACGCTAGGAGACCGACCTGCCGGCCGAGCGGAGGTTCTCGCAGGCCTCGCCGACGCGGGCGGCCATGCCGGCCTCGGCTGCCTTGCCCCACGCACGGGGGTCGTAGACCTTCTTGTTGCCGACCTCGCCGTCGACCTTCAGCACACCGTCGTAGTTCTTCAGCATGTGGTCCGCGACGGGACGGGTGAACGCGTACTGCGTGTCGGTGTCGACGTTCATCTTCACGACGCCGAAGTCCACGGCCGCACCGATCTCCTCGGCGCTCGAGCCGGAGCCACCGTGGAAGACCAGGTCGAACGGCTTGGAGCCGGCGGCCAGGCCGAGCTTCTCGACGACAGCCTCCTGGGCGTGCTTGAGGATCTCGGGGCGCAGCTTGACGTTGCCGGGCTTGTAGACGCCGTGCACGTTGCCGAAGGTCAGCGCGGCCATGTAGCGGCCGTTCTCCCCGTTGCCGAGCGCCTCGATGGTCGCGAGCGCGTCCTCGGGCGTCGTGTAGAGCTGCTCGTTGATCTCGTTGGCGACACCGTCCTCCTCGCCGCCGACGACGCCGATCTCCACCTCGAGGATGATGTGGGCTGCGGCGCACTTCTCGAGCAGCTCGCGCGCGATCTGCAGGTTCTCCTCCAGCGGTACGGCGGAGCCGTCCCACATGTGCGACTGGAAGAGGGGCAGCTCGCCGCGCGTGACCCGCTCGGCGGAGATGTCGACCAGCGGCCGGACGAAGCCGTCGAGCTTGTCCTTGGGGCAGTGGTCGGTGTGGAGCGCGATCTGCACGGGGTAGCTCTTCGCGACCTCGGCGGCGTAGGCGGCGAAGGCGACCGAACCGGTGACCATGTTCTTCACCGACGGACCCGAGAAGTACTCGGCCCCGCCGGTCGAGACCTGGATGATGCCGTCGGAGCCCGCGTCGGCGAAGCCCTTCAGCGCAGCGTTGAGGGTCTGCGACGACGAGACGTTGATGGCCGGGAAGGCGAACGCGCCGGCCTTGGCGGCGTCGAGCATCTGGGCGTAGGACTCGGGGGTGGCGATGGGCATCTCGGGTGTGCTCCTCGGGCTGACAATGGGCGTCGGACGCCACCCTAGTGGCTCCTGGCGCCTGCCCTGAGGCGAGGATCACGCGTGACCTGGGACGACCTGGTGCGTTACTCCCCCCACAGCCTCGGTCCGCCCACAGGGAGCACGACGATGAACCGCACCAGGTCCCGCACCGCACTCGCCGCAGCAGCCGTGACGCTCGCCCTGGGGGCGACGACGCTGGCCCAGCCCACCCAGGCGACGCCGCCCACGGCCGCTGCCCTCGACCTCTTCGCGCCCCAGCTCGTCACGGTCGACACCCCGACCCGCGGCGACAAGGCCCGCCTGCAGAAGCTCGGCCTCGACCTCACCGAGCACGCCGGCCACGACTACGTCGAGGTCGTGCTGCACACACCGGCCGACCTCGCAGCGCTCACCGGGGCGGGCTTCACCTACGACGTGCGCATCGCGGACCTGGTGAAGCGCGGCGTCGAGATCGCCGAGATCAACGAGGCCTACGCCGCCCGCGTGGGTCGATCGAAGCTGCCGTCGGGCAACACCGACTACCGCACCCTCGACGACTACAACGCCGACATGACGGCGCTGGCGAAGCAGCACCCGACGCTGGTCAAGAAGTTCGCGCTGAAGCGCCCCAGCCTCGACGGCCGCACCGTCTACGGCGTCGAGATCGGCCGCGACGTCCGCCAGCCCCTCAGCGGCCAGCCCACCTTCCTGCTGATGGGTGTCCACCACGCCCGCGAGTGGCCCTCCGGCGAGCTCGCGATGGAGTTCGCCGTCGACCTCGCGACGAGCTACGGCAAGAACAAGCGCATCACCTCGCTGCTGAACCGCGGCCGCGTGATCGTCGTGCCGGTCGTCAACGTCGACGGCTTCACCCTCTCGCGCACCGACGGCGAGTTCGTCGACCTGCGTGCCCTCAACGAGAGCGACCCCCTGGGTGGCACCACCTCGGTCCTGGCGACCCCGGGTCAGACCTACAAGCGCAAGAACTGCCGCGTCGTCGACGGCCAGGACACCCCCGACGGCACCTGCCTCCTGACCCTCAACAGCAACGGCGGCTTCGGCCTGGGCGTCGACCTCAACCGCAACGACGGCGGCTTCTGGGGTGGCCCGGGCGCCGCGGGGACGCTGCCCGACGCCCAGGAGGTCGGGACCGGCCTGGCCGACCCGACCTACCGCGGTGCCGGCCCGTTCTCGGAGCCGGAGACCAAGAACATCCAGGACCTGGTCTCCAGCCGCCAGGTCACGATGCTGATCTCCAACCACACCTTCTCCAACCTCGTGCTGCGCCCCAACGGCGTCAACCCGAGCACCATCGGCTTCGACGGCCTGCCCGTCGGCGACGCCCCCGACGAGGAGTCGCTCAAGCAGCTCGGCGCCAAGATGACGGCCGCCAACGGCTACGCCAACATCCATGGCTGGCAGCTCTACGACACCACCGGCACGACCGAGGACTGGTCCTACAACGCGACCGGCGGCTTCGGCTACACCTTCGAGATCGGCGCCAACGAGTTCCACCCGCCGTTCCCCGAGGTCGTCGACGAGTACGTCGGCGCCGGGAAGCACGCCGGCAAGGGCAACCGCGAGGCCTACCTGGTCGCGCTCGAGCACGCCGTCGACACCCGGTTCAGCGGTGTCATCAAGGGCAAGGCGCCGAGGGGCGCGGTCATCCGCCTCTCCAAGACCTTCCAGACCCCGACCTGGGAGTCCTCCTTCCGCGACCGCATCGACACGCCCGTCCGTGTCGGCAAGGCGGGCGGGTTCTCGATGATCGTCAACCCCTCGACGCGTCCCGTCGTCCAACCGCGCACCTACCAGAAGACGGGGGACAAGCCGACCGCCGTCAAGGTGATCGAGGAGAACACCCCGGCCCCCAACGGCTTCACCGACACGACCTTCACCGTCCCGCAGGGCGTCGACCTGTGGCGCACCGAGCTCGACTGGCCCACGCCGGACGACCTCGACCTCACGGTCTTCCGCAAGGTCGGCGGCGACCTCGTGGAGGTCGGCACCTCCGGCGGCCTCCCGGGCGAGAAGGAGATGGTCGAGCTGCCCGAACCGGCTGCCGGCACCTACGTCCTGCGCGTCATCAACTACGCGTCGGTCGCGCCGTCCTACACGCTGACGGAGTCGTTCTTCGACGCCGAGGTCGTCACGACCAAGGGCAAGCGTGAGAGCTACCGCCTGACCTGCGAGGTCGACGGCAAGGTCCTGCAGAGCATGCGGGTCTTCATCGGCCGCGGCCAGGTCAAGCAGGTCGACCTCGGGGAGTGCCGCCGCCGCGCCTGACCGACCCGGTCCCGGCCCTGGCACGTAGCCTCGGGGCATGCGCCGCCGGAGCACCCTCAGGACCACCACGCGTGAGTCACGACTGCCCATGCCCGCCCCGCAGGCATGGGCAGTCGTCGCGTCGGGCCGTGCCGGCCCGCAGTGGTACGCCGACGCCGCCCCGTTCGTCGTACGCGGCGGGCTCGACCGGCTCGTCGGCGGCGCCGGCCGGGCCTGGCCGCCCCCCGCCACCGACCTGCTCGCGACCGGGGACCGCGCCGGCTTCTGGCGGGTCGAGGAGTCCGACCTCGAGCAGCGGCACCTGGTGCTGGTCGCCGCCGTGCGTGCGCCCGGCACTGTCACCCTGCTCACCGATGTCCTCCCCGACGTGGAGGGATGCCTGGTCCGCCAGACCGTGCGCCTCGATCCCAGCGGGCTGCTGGGGGCCGCCTACCTGCTCGCCGACCTGCCCGCCCGCGAGGCGGTCCTGGAGCTCACGCACCGGCGGCTGCTCCGGGACCTCGCTCGTGACAACCGATCAGGGGCCTGGCCCGTAGACCAGGTATGAACCTCACCGACGAGCTCGAGCGCAGCTTCGGCGACGGCCCCGCGCCGCGGCCGGTCGACGACCACCTGGCCGCCGGACGCAGCGCCCTGCGCCGACGTCGCGGCCTGACCGGCGCGGTCGGCGCTGCGGCGGGAGCCGTCGCGCTGACCGTGGTCCTCTCCGTCACCGGCGGCACGGCGCCGCCGGACTCGGCTCCTGACGTCGCGACCGACCCGACGCCGACGGCCGACACCACCGCCCCGGTGGAGCCCGCCAGCGCCCCGTGGACCGACGAGATGGGACCGGTCCGCTACCGCGACGGCGTGCTCGAGGTCCGCCCCGGCTCGGTCGTCCACGAGCGCATCGACAACCCCTTCGCCTACACGCCTCCTCAGGCCTCCGCGGCCCTCGACATCACCTACGACGGCCGACGGTCGTGGGTCGTGATCGAGCTGCGCCGACGAGGTGGCAAGGACGAGGTCACCTACTCCGCATCCGTGCCCAGCAACGGCTGGGCGAGCTTCGCCGACTACGTCGCCGAGCAGGTCGACCTCACCACCGGTGGCGACAGCGGCTGGCCGGAGACCGTGGTCCTGACCGGCTCGGGTGACGTCGTGGCGAGCCCGGGCAGCGAGATCCTCCAGCGCACCGACGACCCTCGGCTCGGCCCCGCCTTCGCGGCGCCCGGCGAGCCGACCGGCGCCGCGCTCGTCACCGCGGCCGAGGACGGCCAGGGCTACTTCGTCGTCTGGCGGATCGTCGAGGGCACGCTCGAGGTCATCTACGTCCCGCCGATCGACGTGGTGGGGGCGACCTTCGAGGAGCTCCTCTCCTACGCCCGCATGCAGTACGCCGGCGGAGAGGGCCTGCGATGAGCACCTCGTCTCGGGACGCCGAGTTCACCGAGTTCGTGGCTTCCCGTCAGGTCCACCTGCGGCGGATCGCCTACGCCGTGTGCGGTGACTGGAACCGCGCCGACGACCTGCTCCAGACCGCACTGACCAAGCTGTACGTCGCGTGGCCGCGGCTGCACCGCGACGGGCGCGAGGAGGCCTACACGCGCCAGATCATCGTGCGCGCCGACATCGACGACCGCCGCCGGCCGTGGCGCAGCCGGGAGCAGGTCGGCCTCGAGGGGCACGACCGCGCCGTCCGCACCGGCCTGCCGCCCGAGGAGCGCTCGGCGCTCTTCGACGCGCTCCAGGAGCTCCCCGAGATGCAGCGCAGGGTCGTGGTGCTGCGGCACTGGCTCGGGCTCTCGGTCGCCGAGACCGCGGCCGAGCTCCGGATCGCCGAGGGCACGGTCAAGAGCCACTCCAGCCGCGGCGTCGAGCGGCTCCAGCAGGTGCTGGCCCAACACTGAGACGGCCAAGACCGACCGCTTCAGCCGCGCCAGTTGTCGTCGGCGGACAGGTCGGCGTGGGTGCGCACCCAGGCGTGCATCGCGATCGCGGCCGCGGCCGAGGCGTTGATCGACCGGGTCGAGCCGAACTGCGCGATCGAGAAGGTGCCGTCGCAGGCCTCACGGGCGGTCTCGGAGAGACCGGGCCCCTCCTGGCCGAAGAGGAAGCAGACCCGCCGCGGCACCTCCATCGTCTCGAGGTGCTCGCTGCCGGGCAGGTTGTCGATGCCCAGGAGCCGTACGTCGTGCTCCCGCAGGTAGGCGGCCAGGTCCGCGGCGGTCGCGTGGTGACGGACGTGCTGGTAGCGGTCGGTCACCATGGCGCCGCGCTTGTTCCACCGGCGGTTGCCGACGATGTGGACCTCCGCGGCGAGGAAGGCGTTGGCCGAGCGGACGATCGTGCCGATGTTGAAGTCGTGCTGCCAGTTCTCGATCGCCACGTGGAAGTCGTGGCGGCGCAGGTCGAGGTCCGCGACGATGGCCGCCATGCTCCAGTAGCGGTAGCGGTCGACCACGTTGCGCCGGTCGCCCTCGACCAGCAGCTGCTCGTCGTACTGCTCTCCCTCGGGCCACGGCCCCACCCACGGCCCCACACCGACCTCGGCCGGTCCGTGCGGCATCGGGTCGTAGGGCGCGCGCCGGTCGTCGTCGTTCATCGACTGTTCACGCCGCCCGCCGGACCAGGGGAATCTCAGGGGTGGGAGCGGGCACGGCGGCGACCCTACGGCAGGTACCGTTCTCACGTGAGCCTCCTGGCCGTGCTGCCCGACCTCCATCCCCTGCTGCTCGGCATCAAGTGGATGGAGCCCGAGTGGTTGCTCGAGAACTTCGGCGGCAGCCTCATCTGGATCAGCCTGGCGATCATCTTCGTCGAGTGCGGACTGTTCTTCCCGTTCCTCCCCGGTGACACCCTGCTCTTCGCGCTCGGGCTCTTCATCGCCGGTCAGCAGATCGAGATCTTCGGCATCGGCACCCCGATCGTCGAGCTGGTGATCGCGCTGGTGCTGATGACGATCGCGGCGTTCGTCGGCAACGTCGTGGGCTACGAGATCGGGCGCAGGATCGGTCCGCCGCTCTACCACCGCGACGGCCGCATCCTGAAGAAGAAGTACTTCGACAACACCTCGGCGTTCTTCGACAAGCACGGCAACAAGGCCCTGGTCATCGGACGCTTCGTCCCGTTCGTGCGCACCTACATCACCGTCGTGGCCGGCGTGACCCAGATGGACCGTCGTCGCTTCTTCCAGTGGAGCGCCGTCGGTGCCGTCCTGTGGGTCTTCAGCATCACGATGCTGGGCTACTTCCTGGGGAGGACCTTCCCCGCGATCGGCGACAACATCGACTACGCGATGATCGCGATCCTCGTCTTCACCGTGGCGCCGCTGGCCTACGAGGGCATCAAGCACCGCCGCGAGCTCAACCACGCCGACGTCGACGAGAGCGGCGCCGAGAAGGCCTAGCGCCCGACCTGATCTCGGGCGGCGTCCAGGTCGGCCTTGGTGAGCACGGCCCGGACCTCCAGCCCGACGTCGGCCAGCGGGTTCTCCCCCGCCGGGCTGCGGTCGATCGCGCACACGACGACCTCGACGACCGCCCCGGCCTCGCGCAAGGCCCTGGTGGCGTCGCGCACCGCACCACCGGTGGTGATCACGTCCTCGATGATCGTGACGTAGCGACCGGCCACGTCGGGTCCCTCGGCCAGCTTGCAGGTGCCGTACTCCTTGGCCTTCTTGCGCACGAACAGCCCCGGCGTGCCGGTCAGGCTGCTGACCATCGTCGCGATCGGGATGCCCCCGAGCTCGAGCCCGCCGAGCAGCTCGGTGCGCTCGGGCAGCAGCGGCACCATCTGCGCGGCCACCCGGGCGAGCAGGGCCGGCTGCGCCTCGAAGAGGTACTTGTCGAAGTACTCCGACGACACCTGGCCCGAGCGCAGGGTGAACTCCCCCGAGAGGCGCGAGCAGTCGTCGATGTCGGCGGCGAGCGTGAGGTCCGGGGCGGCGTCGTTGGTCACGGGACGAGGCTAGCGGCTGGCGATGTCGGCCCCCCGTAGGGTGAAACGCATGGCGCTCGCACACCGGCTCGACGGCATCCCGCCCACGATCTTCTCGACCATGTCGGCGCTGGCGATCCGCACCGGCTCCCTCAACCTGGGCCAGGGCTTCCCCGACGTGGACGGTCCGGCGTCGACGATCGCCCGCGCGGTGCAGGCGCTGCGGTCGGGGGCCAACCAGTACGCCCCCGGGATCGGCGTGCCCGCGCTGCGCGAGGCGATCGCCCGGCACCAGCAGCGCCACTACGGCCTCTCGCTCGACCCGGACACCGAGGTCGTCGTGACGACCGGCTGCACCGAGGCGGTGGCGGCCGCGCTGCTGGGCCTGGTCGACCCCGGCGACGAGATCATCGTGCTCGAGCCCTACTACGACTCCTACGTCGCGATGATCCAGATGGCCGGTGGCGTGCGGCGCCCGGTCACCCTGCGCGCCCCCGACTTCCGGCTCGACGTGGCTGCGTTGCGCGCCGCTGTCACGCCGGCGACCCGCTTCGTGCTGCTCAACAGCCCGCACAACCCGACCGGTGCCGTGCTGACCCGTGAGGAGCTGGCGGCCGTCGCCACCCTGGTGATCGAGCACGACCTGGTCGTGATCACCGACGAGGTCTACGAGCACCTGGTCTTCGACGACCACGAGCACGTGCCGATCGCGACCCTGCCCGGGATGCGCGAGCGCACGCTGACCCTCTCGAGCGTCGGCAAGTCCTGGTCGTTCACCGGGTGGAAGGTCGGTTGGGCGACCGGCCCGGCCGAGCTCGTGGGCGCGGTCCTGGCCGCCAAGCAGTGGCTGACCTTCACCTCCGGCTCACCGCTCCAGCCAGCCGTCGCCCAGGCCCTCGACGAGGAGCCCGACTTCCCCGGCCGGCTCGCGGCCGACCTGCAGGACCGGCGCGACCTGCTCTGCTCGGGACTCGCAGAGGCCGGCCTGCCGGTCCGCCCGCCCGAGGGCACCTACTTCGCCACCACCGACATCAGCCACCTCGGCTGGCCCGACGGGCTGTCCTTCTGCCAGGCGCTGCCCGAGCGCGCCGGCGTGGTCGCGATCCCGGCCCAGGTGTTCTACGACGACCAGGACGCCGGTCGTCAGCTGGTGCGCTGGGCGTTCTGCAAGGAGCGCGACACCATCGCCGCCGGCGTACGACGGCTGGCTGAGGCTGAGCTGCGGGCGTAGGGGCGATCAGCCTTTCGGCCGCTTCATCAAGGGATGCAGGCGACACGCCACTTCCCACGGTGTGCACCCCGTGGGAAGTGGCGTGTCGCCGTGGGAAGTGACCCCGTCCATCGGTCAGCCAGCCGCTCGACCGTGGGGAGTGGCGGTTCATCGACATACCTTGATGGAGCGGCTGCCGAGGCGCGCGCCATCCCGGCACGCCCGAGGCAATCAGCCCCAGGGCTGCGACGTGCCGGTCGGCAGCTGGTCGGGCTGACGCTTGGCGAACCACTGGTTGGCGCCGCCGGTGAAGAGCAGCACGATCACCGCGATGGCCGCGATCAGCGTGAGGGCCGAGATGCCCGAGGTGATGCCGAGCAGGCTGAACAGCGCGGTGACGGCCGAGGACACGACGAGCATGATGCGCGCCCAGTTGCGACGCCGGAGCGTGAGGACACCGAGCACGATCGCGCTGACGCACCAGAAGACGAAGACCAGCATGACCACGAGGACCACGGCTGTCAGGTCACCGGCGGAGATGTCGCCCATGCCCTGCTGGTTGGCGAGCTCGTCGTTGATCGCGTCCTCGACCTCGTCGCGCGCGACGAAGATACCGACGGTCACGACGAGGAACATCAGCAGCGAGATCGTCGACATCACGATCGCCACGATCGCCGCGGCGGTGACGGTGCCGGGGCGCTTGTCGGGATCCCCGGTCGGCGCCCCGTAGGCGGGCTGCTGGCCGTAGGGCTGCTGCTGCCCGTAAGGGTTCGGCTGACCGTAGGGAGCCGGAACGGCCGGGGGCTGCGCCTGCTGGCCGTACGACGGCTCGCCGGCCGGTTGCCCGTAGGGATTGGGGCTCGCAGGCGGGGTGCCGTAGGGGTTGTCGGCCGAGGGGAAGTTCGGGTCACTCATGCGAAAACTCAACCACACGAGCCCAGCGGCTGCACCCTCAGGCGAACCAGGCACGCACCTCGGGCCTCATCAGCAGCGCGAAGGTGGCCGTGCACGCCACGAACGGCAGCGCCAGCACGATGCTGAACAGCGACCCGACGAGGCAGACCACACCGGCCACACCGGCACAGATCATCAACGCCGTGCGACCCCACGCCACCCGCCGGAAGGTCAGCACCGCGAAGGTCACGGCGGCCGCGCCCCACAGCAGCACGATCGAGGCACTGACATAGGTGCCGGTGATGATCGAGGAGCGGGAGAGCCCCTCGGCGGCCAGGTCGGGGCTCTGCCGGTCGATCTCGTCGAAGACCAGGTCGGGCACGGCGAGCAGGGTCAGCACGCTGAGCGCCATGAAGATCATCCCGAGGCCGCAGACCCCCCACGTGACCAGGCAGGCCCAGAGCACGGCCCCCGGACGGGCGACGGGACGCGCCGTGTCGGACGCCTGGTGGCGCGGCGGCAGCGTCGCCGTCGCCAGGCCCGCGGGGGACGAGGTGGTCGAGGGGGCCGAGCCGAAGCCCTGGACGGCACGCGGCCCGCTCGGGGGCGCGGGCGGCTCGACGGGCTGCCCCGCCCGGCCGGCGCCCGGACCGACGGTGCGCTCGGCGTCGGCGGGGCGGCGCACGATGCCGTCGAACCAGTCCTTGCTCGGCTGGAACCACAGCATCACCGACGAGGCCACGACGAGCGAGGCGAGGAAGCCACCGACGGCCATGCCGCTGACGAACAGCGGCACGGCCAGCACGGCGAGCCCCAGGCGGGCCGACCGCGTGCGCTTGAGGACGTGGAAGCCGAGGATCGCGGTCGCTGTCGCGGTGGCGCCCGCGACCATGCAGAGCACCCGCAGGATCGACTCGACCGACGCGGCCGAGAGACCCAGTCCGTCGCCCGGTGGCTCGGCGAGGAAGGTGTCGATCGCCTGCTGGGTCTCGAGCGTGCCGAGCCCCGCGATCCGCTCGAAGACCGACGCCACGATCAGCGCCGACCCACCCATGATCAGGGCGGCGGCGAAGGTGACCTGGCGTGGTCGCTCGAGGGGCTTGTCGCTCATGGGGCCCAGTCTCCCAAAGCGCTGGTCACGCGGTCGACGGGGCCACGGCCAGGCTCAGCCCCGACACCTCCCCCTCGGCCACGTCGACGCGGACGGTGCCGCCGTCGGCGACCTCGCCGCCGATGAGCAGCCGGGCCAGCGGGTCGCCGATCGCGCTCTGGATCAGCCGGCGCAGCGGGCGGGCGCCGTAGGCCGGGTCGTAGCCGGTCTCCGCCAGCCACGCACGGGCGGCGTCGCTGACCTCGATGCTGATCCGGCGCACGGCGAGGCGGTGCTCGAGCAGCACCAGCTGGAGGTCGACGATGTGGGTCAGCGCCTCGGGCGAGAGCGCCTCGAACTGCACGATCTCGTCGAGCCGGTTGAGGAACTCGGGCTTGAAGCTCGCCCGCACGGTCGCGAGCACCGCCTCGCGCTTCTTGTCCGCGTCGAGGGTCGGGTCGACGAGGTAGGCCGAGCCCAGGTTGCTGGTCAGGATCAGCAGCGTGTTGCGGAAGTCGACCGTGCGGCCCTGGCCGTCGGTGAGCCGGCCGTCGTCGAGCACCTGCAGCAGCACGTCGAAGACCTCGGGGTGCGCCTTCTCCACCTCGTCGAGCAGGACGACGGCGTAGGGGCGCCGACGGACGGCCTCGGTGAGCTGGCCGCCCTCGTCGTAGCCGACGTAACCCGGAGGGGCACCGACGAGCCGCGCGACGGAGTGCTTCTCGCTGTACTCGCTCATGTCGATGCGCACGATCGCGCGCTCGTCGTCGAAGAGGAAGTCGGCCAGCGACTTGGCCAGCTCGGTCTTGCCGGTGCCGGTCGGGCCGAGGAAGAGGAAGGAGCCGGTGGGGCGGTGGGGGTCGGCGATGCCGGCCCGGGAGCGGCGTACGGCGTCGCTCACGGCGCGCACCGCGTCCTCCTGGCCGATCAACCGCTCTCCGATGACCTCCTCCATCCGCAGCAGCTTGGCGGTCTCGCCCTCGAGCATCCGTCCGGTCGGGATGCCGGTCCACGCCTCGACGACGTCGGCGATCTGCTCGGCGCCCACCTGCTCGCCGACCAGCGGCTCGACGGTCGAGGTCTGGTCGGCCTCGACCTGGTTGAGCCTGCGCTCGAGCTCGGGGATCTGGCCGTAGAGGATCTCGCTGGCCTCGTCGAGCCGGCCCTCGCGCATCAGCTTGTCGGCGTGGACACGCACGGTGTCGAGGCGACGGCGCAGCTCGCCCTCGCCCTCGAGGGACGACTTCTCCTGCTCCCAGCGAGCCTCGAGGCCGCGCAGCTCCTCCTCGCGGTCGGCGAGGTCGGCGCGCAGCCGCTCGAGCCGGTCGACGGAGGCGGCGTCGGACTCCTTGGCCAGCGCGAACTCCTCCATCTTGAGCCGCTCCACGCGGCGTCGCAGCTGGTCGATCTCCTCCGGGGAGGACTCGATCTCCATGCGCAGCCGGGACGCGGCCTCGTCGACGAGGTCGATGGCCTTGTCGGGAAGCTGGCGCCCGGTGATGTAGCGGTCGGACAGCGTGGCGGCGGCGACCAGGGCGGCGTCGGTGATGCG
>NZ_JANNML010000239.1:0-7401 GCF_031397825.1 Nocardioides sp. | reverse complement strand
GGGGCGGGCCCCCGGGGCCCCGGGGGGGGGGGGGGGGCCGGTTGGTGGTGGGGGCCCCCCCCGCCCCCCCGCGCGCCCCCCCCCCCCCACGACCCGGAAGGCGCCGACTACCATGTGGCCGCGCACATCAAGCGTATGCCGCGTTAGCTCAGATGGCAGAGCGTCGCTCTTGTAAAGCGAATGTCGAGAGTTCGATTCTCTCACGCGGCTCTGTCGGTGGCGGGCCCCTAGGATCTGGTCGTGACCACCACGACGCCGTTGTTCGTGATCGGTGTCGGCCGCTCGGGCACGACGACCCTGGCCTCCCTGCTGAGCTCCCACCCACGCGTCGTGGTGGGGCAGGAGCGCTACAAGGCCCTGTGGGGCAAGCGCATCGGTGAGCTCACGCCCGAGTGCTTCACCAGGGAGCGGTTCTTCGACTTCAGCGACGGGCTGACCAACATCGTGCCGGACGCGGAGGAGCGCTGGCGGGTCCACTACGACCGCATGGACGCGCAGTTCGACGAGGCCAGCCACGTCGGCGACAAGCTCACCGTGGCGCGGCTCCAGGTGCTCTGGGAGCAGCATCCGACGGCCCACTTCGTGTGCATCGTGCGCGACGTCGCCGAGGTGGCGGCGTCGTGGGACCGGCGCGCGACGACGGTGACCGACCGTGGCTGGCCCGAGAGCCTCGACGCACGCAGGGCGGTGGAGTTCTGGAACCAGCACAACGCCCGGATCCGCCGCGCCGCGCGGCTCCGGCCCGAGCAGGTGGCGGTCGTGGAGCATGCCTCCTTCTTCGGTGACCCCGGGGCCAGCGCGCTGCGTCGGGTCCTGACCGGGCTGGATCTCGAGACCACGCCGGAGGTGGAGACGGCGTTCGCCGCCGCACACGCGAGGTACGCCGACGTGGTGGCTCAGGAGCGGAGCCTCAGTCCCGAGGCGCAGGGCTTCCTGGAGCAGCACGCCGACCTCCAGCTGTGGCGGTCACTGCGTCGGCTGGCCCGCTGACTCCTCGTCCTGGTCCGCGGGCAGCGTGATCGTGAAGCACGCGCCGGTCGGCTCGACCGGGCGGTAGCCCACGGTGCCGCCGTTGGCCTCCACCAGCTGGCGCACGAGGTAGAGCCCGAAGCCGGTGCTGCCCGTCGAGCGCGCGGACTGGTTCTCCCCGCGGGCGAACCGGGTGTAGAGGCGGGGGAGGAGCTCCTCGGGGACCCCGGCACCGGCATCGCTCACCGCGAGCTCGACGCCCCCGTCGACCAGGCGGGCGGACAGCTCCAGCGGCGGTTCGCCGTAGCGCTTGGCGTTGACCGCCAGGTTGACGAGCGACTGGCGCAGGTGGAACGCGTCGGCCCGCACCATCAGGCCGGTCGCGGAGCTCGGCACCACCATCAGCGACGTGGCATCCACCTCGCCGAGCTCGGCGCAGATGTCGGCGAAGAGGTCGTCGACCCCGACCGGCTGGCGGTCGACCGTCAGCTGCCCGGAGTCCAGCGTGGCCATCGAGAGCACGTCGTCGAGCAGCCGGCGGATCCTCCGCGCGGCCGAGTGGACGCGGTCGAGGCGCGTCTCGATCACCTCCGGCTCCATCTCGGCGACATGGCCTCGCAGGTGCTCGAGGTAGCCGAGCGTCACGGCGAGGGGTTGGCGCACGTCGTGCCCCAGCATCCCCATCGTGTCCGACAGCAGGCGGTTGGCCTGGGTCAGCTGGTCGTTGAGCCGGGCCAGCTCGACATTGGCCAGGTGGGTGGTCGTCTCGTCGAGGATCGTGCCGCGCAGGCGCAGGGGTGTGCCGTCGGGCGCTCGCTCGACCCGCCGGCGGCTCAGCACATGGCGGATCTCTCCGTCGGCGCGCACGACGCGGTAGCGCAGCTCCAGGTCCCGAGGGTCGTCGACCGCCCGCTCGAGCGAGTCGCTCAGCATCTCCCGGTCATCGGGGTGGACCAGGTCCAGGCCGCTCTGGACCGTCGGCTGAACGCCCGTCGGGTCGAGGCCGGCGAGGCGGAAGAGCTGGGGCGACCACTGCGCGAACGGCTCTCCGGGGACCCAGCTCCACGAGGCGAGACCACCGATCCGCTGGGCCTCGTCGAGGTCTCGCTCGGCCTCGACCTTCGCGGTGACGTCGGCGACCAGGACGAAGAAGCCCTGCACCTCCCCGTCGACGATCTCCGGCACGTAGGACGCCTGGCTGTGGCGGGTGCGCCCCAGCGGGTCGACGAGCGTGCGGTCGAAGTCCTGCCGCTCGCCGGCGAGTGCGCGGGTGACGTAGGGCCGGTTGAGCCGGTAGACGTCCTCGCCGAGGAGCTCGCGAAGGGTCATCCCCTCGATCTCCTCCGGCGTGCGTCCGAACCACTCGACGTAGGCCTGGTTGGCCAGGACGTTGCGCTCGTCGCGGTCCCAGAAAGCCACCAGGGCAGGCAGGTGGTCCACGAGCAGGCGGAGGTAGCGGGCCTGCTCCGACGAGGCCGTCCTCATGGGCGGCCCGCCGGACGTGGATGCATCCACCCAGCCTACGAAGCGGGGATGCGATCGGGCATCGGGCCGAAGGTCCCGAGCTGCGTAGTACCTCGGGGCCAGGGGTGCCGCTCCGCTCAGCGCAGGCGCCGTGCCTCGAAGCGCGTCGTCGGGTGCGCGATCGCCTCCTGGCTGGCGATCAGCTGGATCTCGCGGGTGCCTGCGGCGAGCGTGTTCTCCAAGATCGCGAAGATCGACGCGGTGGTGCGCTCCAGGGCCCGCTGCGGTGAACCGGTGCTGTGCAGGTGCGCGAGGTAGAGCGCGGCCGTCACGTCGCCGCAGCCGTTGGGGGTGATCGGCAGCAGCGGCGTGGTGACGGCCCAGGCTCCGTCGTCGGAGACCGCCACGACGTCGAGGGTGTCGGCGGGGGAGTCGGTGTGCAGCACGCTCGTCACGAGCACGTCCCGGGGTCCACGCTCGCGTACGACGTCGACGGCGGCCAGCACCTCGTGGAGTGTCGTGCTCGTGGTGCCCGCGAGGAAGTCGAGCTCGAAGTGGTTGGGCGTGATGACGTCGGCGGCGGGCACGACGGTGTCGCGCATGAACTCCGGGATCCCGGGCCGCACGAACATCCCGCGACCTACGTCGCCCATGACGGGGTCGCAGCAGTAGACCGCGGCGGGGTTGGCCGCCTTGACCGTGGCGACGGCGTCGAGGATGACGGCACCGACGGCGGGGTCGCCCTGGTAGCCGGACAGCACGGCGTCCGCCTTGCCCAGCACCCCACGGTCACCGATGCCGGCGATCACGTCGGCCACGTCGCCGGGAGCCAGCAGCGGACCGCGCCACTCGCCGTACCCGGTGTGGTTGGAGAAGTGGACGGTGTTGACCGGCCACACCTCGTGACCCAGGCGCTGGAGAGGGAAGACGGCGGCGGAGTTGCCGACGTGTCCGTAGGCCACCGAGGACTGGATCGAGAGGATCTTCACGCTCGTGATCCTCCTCGGGAAGGCCTGTACGGAGCAAACTAGAACGCGTTACAGTTGCGGCCGGCATCACCACGACCACTGCGAGGGACGAGACACATGGCCAAGAAGGCGCCGCACAAGAACGAGGCCGACTACATCGTGGTCGGGTCCGGCAGCTCGGGAGCCGCCATCGCCGGTCGTCTCGCTCAGTCGGGCGCGAGCGTGATCGTGCTCGAGGCCGGCAAGAGCGACGAGCAGTTCCTGGTCAAGAAGCCCGGCATGATCGGTCCGATGCACGCGGTGCCCGAGATCAAGAAGCGGGTCGACTGGGGCTACTACTCCACCCCGCAGAAGCACCTCCTGGACCGCAAGATGCCGGTGCCGCGCGGCAAGGTCGTCGGTGGGTCCAGCTCGATCAACGGCATGGTCTACGTCCGCGGCAACCGTGCCAACTTCGACTCCTGGGCAGCCGAGGGCAACACCGGCTGGGACGCCGACACCGTCAACGACGCCTACCGCCGGATGGAGGACTTCGAGGACGGGGCCGACGACTACCGCGGCGCCGGGGGCCCGATCCGGGTCACCCGCAACAAGGCGCCCCAGGAGGGCACCCTCCAGTTCATCCAGGCCACCTCCGACGCGCTCGGGGTCAAGGTCCTCGACGACTACAACGGCGAGTCCCAGGAGGGCGTCAGCCGGATGCAGCAGAACGCCGCGGACGGCCTGCGCTACAGCGCCTCACGCGGCTACATCCACAACCTCGACGTCCCGACCCTGCAGCTGCAGTCGGAGGTGCTGGTCACCAAGGTCGTCATCGAGTCCGGTCGCGCGACCGGGGTCGAGGTGACCGACAAGGACGGCAGCCGCCGCACCATCCGTGCCGGCAAGGAGGTGATCCTCTCGGCCGGCTTCGTCGGCTCCGCGCAGATCCTGATGCTCTCCGGCATCGGTCACGCCCAGCACCTCAAGGACCACGGCATCCAGGTCGTCGCCGACCTGCCCGTCGGTGACAACCTGCACGACCACATGTTCCACGCGCTGACCTTCCACGCGACGTCCTCCACGATGCGTGGCAACGCGATGTACTTCGCCAAGGGCATCGCCAAGGAGGTCCTGCGCCCCGGGACCACCTTCCTGGCCAACTCGGTCTTCGAGTCGGTGGCCTTCGTGCGGACCTCGCAGGCGACCGACGTGCCGGACCTCCAGCTGCACCTGCTGCCGTGGTCCTACGTCTCGCCCAACCAGGACGAGCCGATCCGCCACGACGTCGACCCGCGCACCTCGTTGACCGTGCTCACGACGCTGATCTACCCCAAGAGTCGCGGGACGCTGCGCCTCGCGTCGTCCGACCCGACGACCGCGCCGCTGATCGACTTCCAGTACCTCGCCGACAACGCCGACCTCGAGGTCCTCGGCGAGGGCTCGGAGATGGTCCGCGAGATCATGGGCGGCGCCGCCTTCGGTGGCGCGGTCAAGGAGGAGATCCACCCCGGTGCCGAGCTGAAGGGTTCCGCGCTGCGCCAGGCGATCCTCAACCGGGCCACGTCGGTCTACCACGGCGTCGGCACCTGCCGGATGGGCGTCGACGAGCTCGCCGTCGTCTCGCCCGACCTGAAGGTCCGCGGCATCGAGGGCCTGCGCGTCTGCGACGCCTCGGTCATGCCGTCCATCACCGGCGGCAACACCAACGCCCCGGCGATCATGATCGGCGAGCGCGGGGCCGACCTCGTGCTCGGGAAGGGCTGAGCCCCATGACCGTGCAGCGCCCCGCGTCGGTGACCGACGCCTTCCTCGAGACCCTGGTCGCCCGGGTCCCCTCGACCAGTGGTGGCACCTGGAAGCTCACCGAGGTCTACACCGGCGAGGTGCTGGTCGAGCTCCCGCAGTCGACGCCGGCGGACATCGAGCGGGCCTTCGTCACCGCCCGCGCCGCCCAGCGCGAGTGGGCCCAGTGGCCGCTGAAGAAGCGGCTCGGGGTCTTCAAGAAGGCCCACGCGCTCTTCCTCGACAATGCCCAGAGGACCGCCGACCTGATCCAGGTCGAGTCCGGCAAGAACCGGCGGATGGCGATCGAGGAGAGCTGTGACCCGCCGATGGTCATGAGCCACTACATCAAGCGGGCGCCGTCGCTGCTCGCGCCGACCAAGCGCGGCGGGCCGGTCCCCTTCCTCACGACGTCGACGGAGATCCGCCAGCCCAAGGGGGTCGTCGGCGTCATCGCGCCGTGGAACTTCCCCTTCGCCACCGGGATGTCCGACGCGATCACCGCCCTGATCGCCGGCAACGGCATCGTGCTCAAGCCCGACAACAAGACGGCGCTGTCACCCCTTTTCGGCATCCAGATGCTCGAGCAGGCCGGGCTGCCCCAGGGCCTCTTCCAGGTGGTGTGCGGCGAGGGGCCCGACGTCGGCCCCACCCTGATCGACAACGCCAACTACGTCATGTTCACCGGCTCGACCGCGACCGGTCGGGTGATCGGCGAGCGGGCGGGTCGCAACCTGATCGGCGCCTGCCTCGAGCTCGGCGGCAAGAACCCGATGATCGTGCTCGACGACGCCAACATCGACGAGGCCGTGCAGGGCGCGGTCTTCGGCGTGTTCGGCAACACCGGTCAGATCTGCATGCACATCGAGCGGATCTACCTGCCCGAGTCGCGCTACGAGGAGTTCAGGGCGAAGTTCGTCCGGGCTGCTGAGGGGCTGCGGGTCGGGGCGTCGTACGACTTCGGCCCGGAGATGGGCTCGCTCGTCTCGCCCGACCACAAGGAGCGCGTGCAGGCCCACGTCGAGGACGCGGTCGCCAAGGGCGCCACCGTCGTCACGGGTGGCAGGGCGCGGCCCGACCTCGGCCCGGCGTTCTTCGAGCCGACCATCCTCGAGGGCGTCACCAAGGACATGCTGGCGGGCGCGACCGAGACCTTCGGGCCGGTCGTCGGTCTCTACCGCTATCGCACCGTCGACGAGGCGATCGCGCTGGCCAACGACACCGACTACGGCCTCAACGCCTCCGTCTGGGGCGCCGACCTCGACCGCGCCTGCGCCATCGCCGAGCGGATCCAGTCGGGCAACGTCAACGTCAACGACATCCTGGCCACGGCGTTCGCCTCCAAGGGCACCCCCTCCGGCGGCGTCAAGCAGTCAGGAGTCGGCGCGCGGCACGGTGACCAGGGGCTGCTGAAGTACACCGACGTGCAGAACCTCGCGGTCCTCAAGAAGCAGGTCATGGGCGCGCAGCCGGGGCAGGACTACGACGCCTACGTGAAGTCGATGCTGTCGGGGCTCAAGATGATGCGGCGGACCGGCATCCGCTGAGGGGTGGTTCTCGGGCGATGTCGCGCCCCGGGATCGCCTGTGGGTCACCGCTCTGCGTCGCTCGCCGTCACCGACCGTCACTCCGCGCTTGTTCAGGCGACCTGGAGGCTCCGCTTCGACAGCCCCAGCCAGAACCCGTCGATCCGCTGGAGCCCAGGCTCGTCCGGGGTGGTCGCCGCACCGAGGGTGACGAAGAGCGGCGTGTAGTGCTCGACCGTCGGGTGGGCGTAGGGCATTCCCGGTGCGAGCTCGCGGTAGTCGGCCAGCGCGTCGACGTCGCCGCGGGCGAGGGCCTCCCCGGCCCAGGCGTCGAAGTCCCTCGACCAGCCGGGCGCCGGGGCGTCGAGCCGGAAGTCGGTGAGGAAGGGCAGACCGTGGGTGAGGAAGCCGCTGCCGATGATCAGCACGCCCTCGTCGCGCAGAGGGCGCAGGCGCTCACCGATCGCCAGCAACCGCGCCGGGTCCTGGGTCGGCAGCGACATCTGCAGGACGGGGACGTCGCCGTCGGGATACATGATCTTCAGCGGCACCCAGGCGCCGTGGTCGAGGCCACGGGAGGAGTGCTGGTGGACCGGCTCGGTGGCCGGCATCATCGCGGTGATGCGCTTGGCCAGCGCCGTGGCGTCGGGCGTCGCGTAGGTCATCTCGTCGTACTTCGGGTCGAACCCGCTGAAGTCGTAGACCAGGGG
>NZ_JANNML010000087.1:0-22763 GCF_031397825.1 Nocardioides sp. | reverse complement strand
GCGGTGGTGCTGGCCGCTGGCCTCTCCTTGGGTCTCGACGGGCGCTCCTCGCTGGCGCTCGTCGCTGCTCGACCGGCGGGGGACGGGGTGGCTGCTCGACCGGCGGAGGATGCGGCGAAGCCGCTCGCCGGACGAGTGGTGGTGATCGACCCGGGGCACCAGTTGGGCAACCACCACTTCCCGCGGAAGATCAACCGGCAGGTGCCGGCGGGTGGGTTCATGAAGCCGTGCAACACGACCGGGACCGCGACTCACGCTGGCTTTCCGGAGGCGACGTTCGCTTGGCGGGTGGCCGGCAGGCTGCGGGCGCGGCTGGTGGAGTTGGGGGCGAAGGTCGTGATGACGCGGCACAGCAACCGGCAGGACCGGTGGGGGCCGTGCGTGGACGAGCGAGGGAGGGCCGGCAACCGGATCGGGGCCGACCTGAAGATCAGCATCCACGGCGACGGGTCCTATGCCCGTGGGGCTCGGGGCTTCCACGTGATCGCGCCGACGGACCGGCGTCGCTGGACCCACGACATCTTCCGCCCCTCGCGCTCGCTGGCTGTCGACGTACGCCGGGCACTGGTCGCCCACGGGTTCCAGGTCGCGAACTACGTCGCGGGCGGCGACGGTCTCGACCTCCGCTCCGATCTTGCCACGCTCAACCTCTCCGACGTGCCGACCGTGATGGTCGAGCTGGGCAACATGCGCGATCGCAGGGACACGCGTCGGATGACGAGTGACGCCGGGCAGCGGGCCTATGCGGCGGCGCTCGAAGACGGGATCCGCCGGTCCCTGCGTCGCTGAAGCGGCCGCCGGGCTAGACGGGGCCCATGGCGCCGACGACCTCGGGCTGGAAGCCGGGGAAGACCTGGGCGACCGAGGCCGACGTGCGCGAGGTCACGACCTCGGCGAGGACGCTGCGGTAGTCGGTGGTGACGGTCAGGTCGCTGTCGACGTCGGCGGAGAGGGTGGGGAAGCTGCCGTGATAGCCACCCTTGACGCCGGCGCCCACCAGGAACATCACGTTGCCCCAGCCGTGGTCGAGGCCGCGGTTGGCGTTCTCCTGGATCCTGCGGCCGAACTCGGTGATCGTGACCAGGGTGACCCGGTCGGCCATCGGGCCGAGGTCGGCGAAGAACGCCGCGATCGAGCCGGCCAGCGACGCGGAGTTGTTGGCCATCGGGCCGCGCGAGACGGTGCCGAGGTTGGTGTGCATGTCCCAGTCGCCCTGGTCGACGGTGACCACGCTGACGCCGCGGTCGGCGCGCACGATGCGGGAGACCGCAGACAGGGCGCGTCCGAGGTCGGTCGCCGGGTAGGACGCCGTGCGGTCGGCCTGGGAGAGCGCCGGGAGCAGTCGCTCGCTGCTGGCGATGGCGGAGCGGACCGCGCCGCCGAACTCCTGGTCGGAGCCGCCCCACAGGGCGCGCAGCGAGCGAAGCCGCGCGGCGGCCGGGTCGATGCTCGGGTCGCTGCCGGGAATCCGCAGGCGGGACAGCTTGCGCACCGCCATGCTCTCCGCCGGCCCGACCAAGGACTCGGGTAGCACGGTGGTGCCGACGCTCAGGCCCTGGGCCGAGGGGGTGTCGCTGTCGAGGGAGAGCAGCCGGTTGAGCCAGCCGCTGCGTGTCGCAGAGCCCGGAGCGGCGTCCTCTAGCTCCTCCATGGCCGCGAAGTGCGAGCGGTTGGCGACCGCGAGGCCGGTGGCGTGGACCGCCGCGACCTTGCCCTGCTGCCACATCGGCAGGAGCGCTGCGAGTGCCGGGTGAAGTCCGAAGAAACCGTCCTTGGCGAGGAGGGCCGAGCTCGGGACCGCGATGGTGGGCCGGGCGGCGTAGTAGGTCGGGTCGGCGTGGGGCACGACGAGCGAGAGGCCGTCGGCCGCCCCCCGCAGCGACAGCACGACGATCACGGAGGAGGCTGGGTCGGCGGCGGCCGCAGCGCCGGAGGCGGCGACGGAGACGACCGCCGACCCCATGGTCGTGACGCACCCGGCCGCGAAGGTCGAGCGGAGCATCGCGCGGCGGGACAGGGCGGTCGCCGTGAGGTCGGGGCAGGAGCACGAGGAGTCGGTCATGGCCGTGGTCCTTGTCGTCATCGGTAGTAGTGGCCGGGGCTGTCGAGCACCGTGGTCAGGAGGGAGGGGAGACCGCGGGTCACCACGGTGTGCGTCCTGGTGATGCTCGCGGAGGGGCGTACGCCGGTCACGACGACGCAGGCGTCGAGGAGCGAGGCGTCGGACGGGCGCCCCAGCAGGTTGCGCGCCAGGTGGTCGACGAGCTCCGAGAAGACGATGGGGTAGCGGGGGACCCAGGAGCGGATCGGGCGGTAGGTGATGCCCTGGGTGGGCCAGGACGCGGTGGCCATGCTCCAGTGCACCTGGAAGGAGCCCATCGCCCGGGATGCCGAGGCCCAGGCAGCGTTGTCCTGCGGGGCGCCGTCGGGTCGGGTCCAGAGATGGGGGCTCTGGCCGAGCAGCTCACCGGCCTCGATGATCGAGTTCGCTGCCGACGCGTCGTCCGGGTCTGACGGAGGGGCGAAGACGGTGCGCAGGACTCGGTGGGTTGCGACGACGTCCTCGACGGGATCGCGGAGCTTGGCACCCGTGGCCTGGCGGAACTCCGGGTCACGCACGAGTGCCTTGAGGACCGGCGCGATCCGGGTGTCCTCGTCGAGGTAGACCTTCGCGAGACGCGCGACCAGCGCGGGCGACGGGTCGTCGCGGACGAACTTCACCGCGAGCTTGTGCGCGAGGTGGGTCGCCGTGTCCGGGTGATGCGCCAGGTGACGCAGGAAGCGTGCGGTGAGGGTGGAGGCGCTCGAGAGCACGTTGAGGTCGAGGAAGTCCTTGACCAGGACCTGGCCGAGCCAGTGGTCGCGGGCGACGAAGACGCTCGACCAGCGTGGCTCGAGCTGCACCCGCCAACCCGTGAGGATGCGGGCCGCACCCTTCACGTCATCCTCGGTGAAGCTGCCGACGCCCACCGTGTGCAGCTCGAGCAGCTCGCGCCCGAGGTTCTCGTTGGGGTGGCTCGCGGTCGAGCCGGAGCCGTTGAGGTAGGTCAGCATGGCGGGATGCGTGATCGCCTCGGCCAGCATGACGTCGAAGCGCCCGAGCGCGTGCTTGCGGATCACCCGGCCGTAGTCGGCCCGCCAGGGAAACATCGTGCCGACTTGGGCCGTGGTGACGTGCAGGTGGTTCTCCCAGAAGTCGGTCATGACCTCGAGCACCTGCAGGGGCGAGAGGATGCGGCGCAGCATGAGCTGCTTGCGGTAGTCCTCGGTCACCCGATGACCGCCCCTGACGTCGGTGATGTGGCGCTGCCACACGGCTGACGGAGCCAGGTGGAGGTCGGGCCACCAGTCGGCGAAGGCGTCGGCGCCCGCGGAGGGCGCGCCCGCGTCGACCTGACGGTCGAACCAGGCGAGGGCGCCGCCGGCTCGCAGCACCTCGGCGGTCAGCTGCGGCGTCGGGCCGCCGGAGAAGCGGCCGACGACGTGGCGGTCGGCGGTGGGGAGCACGGGGGTGGGAACGGGCATGGTGACCTCGGTGAGTGTCGAAGGGAGCGTCTCGACGGTCCCAGCGCTGGCCCCCGGATCGGTCGTACTTGCGGAGGTCTTGAGCATTTCAGGAGCCAGATCGGGGGCCTCGCTATCCTCGGCCGCATGCCTCTGGATCCCGGGACCAAGTCCCTCCTCGACTTCATCGCCGGCGCTGGATACCCCCCCATGCATGGGGGGACGCCGGAGGCAGCCCGCAAGGCGCTGCGCGCGATGTCGGTCGACCTCGTCCAGCCCGCAGACGTGATCCCGGTCGGGAGCGTCGAGGACCTCGAGGCGGCCGGGATGGCCGCGCGCGTCTACCGGCCCGAGGGCGAGGGCCCGTGGCCCACGCTCGTCTACCTGCACGGCGGTGGTTTCGTCATCGGCGACCTTGACACGCACGACCAGATCTGTCGCCGGCTGTGCTCGGGGGCGTCGACGGTGGTGGTCTCCGTCGACTACCGGCTCGCGCCCGAGGCGCCCTACCCGGCAGCGGTCGAGGACGCCTCGGCCGCCGTCCTGTGGACCGCCGAACACCTCCACGAGCTCGGCGGGACCGACCTGCTGGCCGTCGGCGGCGACAGCGCCGGCGGCAACCTGGCGGCCGTAGTCGCGCAGCAGCACCGCGACGTCGTGGGGGCGCAGGTCCTGATCTACCCCGCGACGCACGTGCTGGGCGACTACCCCTCGCGCTCGCAGAACGGCGCCGGCTACCTGCTGGAGACCTCGACGATGGAGTGGTTCTTCGCCCACTACGGGCCGACGCTCGAGGAGGTCGACACCCCCGCGGTCTCACCCCTGCTGGGCGACCTCGTGGGACTTGCGCCGGCGCTGCTCGTGACCGCCGAGTTCGACCCCCTGCGCGACGAGGGCGAGGCCTACGCCGACGCGCTGACCGCGGCTGGCGTCCCGGTCGACCGGACCCGTTACGACGGTCTCGTCCACGGCTTCCTCGACATGGCCGCGGTCAGTCCCGCGGTGGAGGCGGCGCTCGTCGACCTCACCGCGCGGACGAAGGCGCTGCTGCACGGCTGAGTGCCGTCAGCCGCCGGAGGGGCGCGCGGCCGCCGCGGCCGCGAGGGCGTCGTACATGACGGGGCCGAGCTGGCGCGAGAACTCCAGGGTGAGGTGGCTCCCGTCGGCGTACGCCGGCGTGGTACCCACGAACGCGGGACAGTACTGCTCCACGCAGAACCATTCCTTCGTGTCCACGTAGGCAACGCCCTGCTCGTCTGCTACGACCTTCTCCAGGTCCGTGGCGTCGTACCACCCCGTGTCGATCTCCGTCTCGCAGTCGTCGGGGGAGCCGACGGAGGTCACGCAGGTCTGGAGGTCCCGGGCGCCCGGCGGCGGTGCCAGCATGACGAGCAGGCGGTCCGGCCCGGAGAGCCGGCGCAGCGAGGCGGTCAGTCCCTTCTCGACCTCCGTGACGGCCTCCTGCCCCGTGGCCCGTGACACCAGCGCGCCGACGTCGCGGTGCGAGGTCGCCATGATGACCAGGTCGGGGTCGAGCCGGTCGACCTCGTCCCAGGACCAGCTGCGGTAGGCGGGGCATTCGGGGTAGGGCGCACCGCTGAGGTGGGTCGTGGGAGCGTCCCAGACGGGGCACTCCTGCAGGGTGAGCTGCTGGATGCGGAAGGTCTCGCCGAGTGCGGCTCGGATAGCCGGCATGTAAGAGATGGCGAAGGAGTCCCCGACCACGACGGCGAGCGGCTCCGCGGCCGGGTTGCCGAACACGCACTGATCGAGCCCGCCCGGGGGCACGCTGAGGCAGCCGGTCGCCTTCATCTCCTCGTACCAGCTCTCGATACCGAGGTCGTCGATGGCCGGGGCGAGGGCCGGGAAGTCCTCCAGTCGCAGCGACTGGGCGAGGCGCTCCTGCAGGTAGGCGAGGTTGCTCTCGCTCCCGGTCTGGCTCACGGCGCTGCCCTCAGGGGTGCCACCGTCCGGCGCGCCCTGCCCGGTGCCGCTCGGGGCCTCGGCGAGGATGCGCTCCCCGGCCGCCGGCGGCGAGGGGTTGAGTGCCAGGAAGGTCATCGGGAGGGCGACGAGGAGTCCGACGGCCAGCCAGCCGTTGGCCAGGCGGCGTGAGTGGTTGGTGGGGCCGGACGAGAGGCTCCGGCGCCAGCGGGGCTCAAGCCAGCTGGAGCGGCGGATCGGGTCCTCGACCAGGTGGTAGGAGATCACCGAGAGGACGCCCGTGATCGCCAGGACGCTTGCCTGGTAGGCGATCCCGCCGTCGGGGGCGTAGGCGAGCCCGAGCACCACGACGGGGAAGTGCCACAGGTAGAGCGAGTAGGAGATGTCGCCGATGTAGCGCATGACCGGGTTGACCAGGGGGGCCAGCAGGCGCTGGGTGCCGCCGGCGCCGGCCGCCACGACCAGGGCCGTGCCGAACACGGGCAGGGCGGCCCAGGGCGCGGGGAAGGGACGGTCCTCGGACACGACGAGGACCGCCAGCACGATCAGGCCCAGGCCCGACCACGCGAGCAGCGGACGGGCCACGTCGGGGATGCGGCGCAGCAGTGGGACGGTCACGGCCAGCAGGGCGCCGACCAGGAGCTCCCACGCGCGGTCGACGGTGGAGAAGTAGGCAGCGGTCGGGTCGGACATCGAGTGCCACAGCGAGTATCCGAATGACGCGGCCAGCGCGAGGACGGTGACGATCGCGAGAGCCGAAGTGCGCGTCGTACGCCGCCTGCCTAGCCACAACACGGCGGCCACGGCGGTCGGCCAGACGACGTAGAACTGCTCCTCCACGGAGAGGGACCAGTAGTGCTGGACCGGGGAGACCGGCCCGCCGCCGAGGAAGTAGTCGGTGCCGATGTCCGCGAAGTGCCAGTTGGCGAGGAACGCGAAGGCCCAGGCGCTGTCGCGCGCGACGCCTTCACCCCTGGCCTCGTTGAAGATCACGTAGGCCGCAGCGATCGTCACGACCAGCACCAGGGTGGCGACCGGGACGATGCGCCTCACCCGGCGCCGGTAGAAGTCCAGGTAACTGATCCGGCCATGCCTCTGGTGCTCGCGCACCAGCAGCCCGGTGATGAGGAAGCCGGAGAGCACGAAGAAGACGTCCACGCCGATGAACCCACCCACCGGCTGTCCGAAGACGTGGTCGCCGATCACCAGGAGGACCGCGAGCGCGCGCAGTCCCTGGATGTCGTCCCGCTTCCAGCCCGCTTCACGGGCGACGTCGGGGCTGCTGGGGGCGCCCTGGTGTCGCGGCGCGGATCTCCGGGACATGAGGCCGATCACGGCCCGATCGTAGGGGCGCGGGGAGGGTGCCGTCCCGACAACGCAGCATCCGGACAGCTCCTCCGGAACGCGACCGGATCGGGTGCCTGACCTGCGGTAACCTCCGCTGTCATGCAGCCAGGGCGAGCCGGCGGATGACCGCCGCGGAACTCAGATACCCCCGTAGGCATAGGGATTTCGTCCTCGTGACCGGTATGCCGAGGTCGGGGACGACGGGTGTCGGGTCGGTGCTCGCCAGCGCGCCACGGGCGGCGTACTTCTACGAGCCGCTCAACCCGCTGTCGGGGCTGCACTCGGTCGACGACTACTTCCTCTTCGCCGGTCCGAGCGGGCCGGACACGACCCTCACCCGACAGCTCAACCAGGTCTTCGGGCTGGACCTGCGCCTGCGCAGCGGCATCTGGCGCAGCGACCCGGCCTGGCGTCGGGCGGTCAAGACGGTCACGGGCAGCCGGAGCCGGGTGTCCGGGGTCCGTTGCCGGCTCGACCCGACCTTGCGCACGGTCGTGTGGAAGGACCCCTTCGCCTCTTTCCTCGTCCCGTTGCTGCGCGAGCGGTTGGGTCTCCCGGCCGTGATCACGGTGCGTTCTCCCGAGGCAGCGGCCGCGAGCTTCAAGCGGCTGGGCTGGGGCTTCGACCTTGACCGCGTACGCCGGCACCTGGCCGAGCTGACACCGGGAGCCGCTTACCTCGACGCGTCGGTCCCGTGGGAGCGCTCCACCGAGAGCTCGGCCATGAACGGTGCCCTGCTGTGGCGCCTCATCTACGGCTACCTCGACCTGACGTTGCCTGCAGGGACCGCCCTTGACCGTGACGTATTTTGGGCCAACTCGCGGGCCCTGATCGGTTCGCCGCTCGAGACCTACGAGCAGATGTTCGCGACCGTCGGCCTGCGCTTCGAGGAGGCGACCCGCGAGGAGATCGTTCGCCTCTACCGCGACGAGGGCACGGCCGAGCCGTCGTCGGCGCGAGCCCACGACCGTCACCGCAACGTCAACGAGGCCAACAGCTATTGGAATCGCACCCTGACGTTGCCAGAACAGGCTGATGTCGCCGCTGTCACGAGGGACGTGCGTGAGCGGGTCGAACGCCGCATCGGGTCCCTGGGCTGACCCCTGCGCTACGGGGTGAGCGATGCTCGTCGCCGTCTGGAGCGCTGGCCGAGACCCTCCCCGGAAAGCACCGTTGCGACGAGAAGCAACCCGATGGTAAAGCCGAAGATCGGGACCAGGGAACCGAAGGGGCCACGCCACAGTCCGACCTGTGCCACGGCGACGTACGCCGCGAGGACGGCGAGTCGGGTCTGGTCCAGCCAGCCTCGGTCGAGCGTGGCCCAGGCGCCGCCGAGCAGGCCAAGAATCAGCACGACGCCGATCCACCCGAGGTCCAGGTAGGCCTCCGACGGGAGCGGCATGGAGAGGTTGAGGAAGTTGTAGCCCCGCTCCTGGGCCACCGGGAACGCCGACGGAACAGCTTTGGCGCTCCAGAGCTCACGTGGGACGAAGAAGAAGAGGCCAGACACGATGTGGCTGGCCCAAGAGATTCCCTCGACGTCGACGTAGTTGACTGTGTTGATCGTCTGCTGGAAGCCGTCGAAGTCGGGAGTAGCCAGCAGGTAGCCCGATGTCGAGCTGGTCGTCCCCGTGCGGAAGAAGTTGGCTGCAGGGTAGGCCAGCAGGAATGCCACGAGGCTCGCGCCCAGGGCCGCCACGGCCGCCAGCTGCTTGCGAGGAGTGAAGTAGGACATCGCCACGGCACCGAAGCAGGCGAGGACCAGATATCGGGTGAAGGCGAAAGGGTTGGCCACGACGAGCAGCAGCGCTGCCGCCACTGCGGCAACGACCTTGGCGCGGTAGGGGCGCTCATCCTGGGGCGCCCGATTTCGGACCAGCCAGAGTGCCAGGACGGCGGCACTCGTCGCCAACGAGCTCGGAACGATCTTGACCAGGGCCGCTGCGCTCGATGAGCCGTCGGACAGGCCCCCGGATGCGAGCGCCTGGTTGAAGCCCTGGCGCGAGGTGAACAGCGCGCCGACCCCGCCAGCTGCCCCGATCACCAGGGGCACGAGCGCGATCGCCCCCAAAAGCAGGACGACAGACATCGTCAAGAGTCGGGACCGCCCCGCGCTGTCGACCTCCCACCTCTCGCCTGGAGGTCGTCGCCGAGTCGCGGCTGCGAGGTAGCCGACGAGCAGTGATACCTGACCCAGCAGCAGGACCCCTTGAGCCCGTATGGTCGCCGAGTAGTCGAGGGTCACACCCGGGTCGCCCCAAGCTGCCTCCACGTGCGAGATCTGAAAGATCGAGGGCAAGACCAGCCAGCAGTAAGGGAACACGCTGGCAACCAGCAGGCAGGGACGCAACCGACCTCGGATTGCATAGGCAGCGCCGAGCGCGCACACGAAGACATGTGTAGTGGCAAGAAGCGCATGGGAGCCCTGCATGTTGACGAGCCAGGGGATGAGCGGGACCGTCCCCAGAGTTGCAAGGGACAAAGCCGCGAAGCCGACGACCGCGGCGGAACCAGCCGCTTCGTGGTTGACGAAGGACTGGTGAGGCATCGTGGTGCGACGAGCCGACGGCGCCCGTGCGTCCTTGTTCACCACGACCGCCTGCCACTCATGTGCCGGCACCCTACCGCGAGGGACCGGCTCCCACGTGGCGTATCAAGGTGCGCGTGCGGATGTCTTCAACTGTGCAGGCGGTGGGTGGTTACGCCCTGCGGCCGTCTTCCTGAACACGGCTCCGAAGTCGACCACCGTGCGGAATACTTCGTTCACATCGTCTCATCCGGCTCCTTGACCAGTGCACGCTCGTCGGCGCCGACTCACCTCCCGAAGGGTGCTGATGCTCGACCTCTTGGCCATGCTCGCCCGCCGTTGGCGCATCGTGATCGGTCTCGTCGTCGTCGGTCTCTTGGCCGCCGCCGGCGTCACGCAACAGGTGACGCCCAGCTATCGGGCGAGCACCCAGCTCTTCGTCGCCCTCGACTCGGCTGACAGTGCGATCGAGCTCAACTCGGCAGCGAACTTCTCCTCCCAGCGGGTGAAGTCCTATCCCGATCTGGTCGACAGCCCATTGGTGCTGGAGCCGACGATCGCCGAGCTGGGTCTGGAGCTCACGGCTGCCGAGCTCGCCGAGGACGTGTCGGCGGAGGTCCCCCCCAACACGGTGCTGATCCAGGTCTTCGTCGACAACGCGTCCCCGGTGCTGGCGGCCGACATCGCCAACTCGGTGTCGACGAACCTCGCGGCGATAGTGGAGGAGCTCGACAAGACCCGCGAGGACCGTGCCTCTCCTGTGCGGGTGAGTGTGACGCGTGAGGCGATCGCGCCCGACAGTCCTCGGACCCCGATTCCCCTGCTCAACCTGATTGTGGGCCTACTGGGTGGTCTAGTCCTGGGCCTAGCTGCGGCGGCCCTGCGTGAGGCGCTCGACACGTCCATCAAGGACGAGGGAGACATCCAGGAAACCATCGGGCTCCCGACGCTGGCCAGCGTGCCGACCAACAGCGAGGTCGGCTCTGACCCGATCCTGGGGCACTCGCCGGCCAACGCGGTCTGGGCGGAGTCCTACCGCAAGCTGCGGACCAACCTCAGCTACGTCGATCCCGACAACCCGCCCAAGGTGATCCTGGTCGGCAGCGCGCTTCCCGGCGACGGCAAGTCGCTGACGGCCGCCAACCTCGCGGCCTCGCTCGCCCAGAGCGGTAAGCGCACGGTCCTCGTCGAGGCGGACCTGCGCCGCCCGAGCATCGGCAAGCTGCTCGGCCTCGTCCCGGACGTCGGCGTCACCACCGTCGTGGCAGGCAAGGCGGCGATCTCCGAGGTCACGCAGTCCTGCGACGAGTTCGACGTGATCACCAGCGGTCCGGTCCCGCCCAACCCGAGCGAGCTCCTGGGCTCGCAGGCCTTCCGGGCGATGATCCAGGACCTGCGTAGCACCTACGACAGCGTCGTGATCGACACGCCCCCGCTGATCGCCGTGACCGACGCCGCGGTCACGGCAGTGGTGGCGGACGCGGTCATTCTGGTCTGTCGCGCCAAGCGCACCAAGCGCAACGAGCTCCGGCGGGCGCTCTTCGGCCTCCGGGCCGTCGACGCCAACATCGTGGGCGCGGTGCTCAACCAGGTAGCCCTCAGCTCGGGCGCCTATTACCAGTACGACTACCGGGCGCCCGGCGCCAAGGCACGATAGGACTGCGGCATGGCTGACCACGCAGGCTCCACCAGGGACCAACAGCGCGTCTCGAAGAGGCCCCCGAAAGCGAGCGTGGCGATGCTCGCCCGTTCGGCGGTGCCCGACCGGTTGGTCCCGGCGATCACCAGAGCCCGGGTCAAGCGCAAGCGCGCCAGTGACCCGGCCGTCGCCAAAGCACGCGCCGAGATGGAGTTCCTCCTCGGGGCGGTGAAGCCTGAGGACATCGATCGTGCCACCGATGCCTACCTCGAGCGGGACGTGCTCCGCTCCGAGCTCCGATACCACCCGCGACTGATCGCCCGCCAGAGCGTGAGCAACCTGGAGGCTCTGACGCGCGCAAGATCCACCGGCCGCGGGGTCGTGCTCTCGTTCCTCCACCACGGCCACTACGAGGGCGCCATGGCCTCCCTGGCCTGGGCTGGAGAGCCCGTGGGGATGTTGGTCTCCGACGACATGCTCGCCCCTGACGCGCCGACGTTCCTGCGCCAGCACATCCGGGTCGGTCGCCGCAACGGCAACTGGACGGTGCCGGCCTCGTCGGGCATGGCCGGGAGCAAGGCCGTGCTGGAGCGGGGTGAGGTGCTCGCGGTCGCGACCGACGTTCCCGGTCGTTCGCAGTTGACGTTCCTCGGGGCCGAGAGGCTCGGGTCGTCTGGTGCGGCGCGCATGGCGATCGACACGAACGCGCTGGTGCTGATGCTGTTCTCGCGGTGCTCCCCGGAGGGGATCCTGTCGGTGGAGCTGTCCGAGCCACTCGAGCCTCACGACTTCGCCGCTCCGCACGACCTGCTGCTGCACCTGCTCACCACGCACGAGGCGCCGGTCCTTGCCTGGCCCGAGGGCTACCACCAGCCGCGACTGCGCTGGGGCGTGACAGTCCAGGACTGACCTGGAGCGGCGGTCAGACCGATGCCGCGACCCAGTCGACGATCGTCTGCCGGAACGCCGGCGCGCCGAACGACGCAGCGCGGCTGCGACAGTCCTGCACCGAGAGCGCTGCGGCGTCCGCGACGCGGTCCCCCCAGGCGCGCGCGTCGAGCTCGGGGAACCGGAAGCCCGTGACGCCGTGCTGCACGGTTTCGCGGGTTCCGGCCACGTCGAGGGCCAGCACCGGCCGTCCGGCGGCCATGGCCTCGACCGGTACGAGGCCGAAGTCCTCGACCGCCGGGTAGACCAGGGCCGTGCAGTCGGCCAGCAGTTGGGCGACCTCCACGTCGGTGAGGCCGGTCAGGACCGCCACCGGTACGGAGGCCCGGGCAGCGCGCTCGCGGAGCTCGCCCTCCAAAGCGCCGCCCCCGGCGATCCGCACCGGGAGCCCGGCCGCCTCGCCGACCTCGATGACGAAGTCCAGACGCTTGTAGGTGATGAAGCGGCTCAGACCGAGGAGGAAGGGCGTCGCATCGGGACGGGGCTCCAGACCGGCGAAGCGCTCGAGGTCGATGGGCGGGTGGATCACGACGGCGTCCCGGTCCCACACCTGCTGGATCCGCTCCCGTGTGGCGTGGGAGTTGGCGGCGTAGGCGACGACGCGTGGCGCCGCGCGCACGTCCATGCGTCGGATGTGGGCGCCGAGGGCGCGCGCCGGGATGCTGCTCGAGGCCCGGTCGTCCAGCTCCGGGAACCACGCGTAGCGCGCCGGGGTGTGGACGTAGGACAGGTGGGGCACGTCGGAGTAGATGGCGGTCCAGTGGCTCGACATGTGGTGGCTGGCCAGGACCAGGTCGGCCTTCCGGTCGAGGGTCCGGCCCCAGGTCGGCCACGTGACGGCGTTCATGGCCGCAGCCGCCTCGCGGCGCCGCATCAGGGGCTCGGGGTGCCGGAAGGCCGCGTGGATGCGGGAACGGTCGATCGACGGGGCCCCGTGGGCGAACGCGACCGGAGTGAAGACACTGGCGCGGGGGAGGGCAGCCGCCAACTGCTCCACGACCCGCTCCGACCCACCGGTCTCGGACAACCACTCGGCGGTGATGAAGGTGCGGTCAGGACTCAACGGGCGCGGGCTCCTCGGTGCGGATGACGGCGCGCGCGACGAAGAGGGACGCGGCGTAGGCGATCGATCCCGCGGCCACGCACCAGGCGACGTCAGCGGGGCTGGTGAAGGGGAAGAGCAGGACGCCGGCCCCGGCCGACGCGATGCTGGCGACGACCCGCGACAGGCCGACGGCGGACGACCGGCGCTCGGCGCGCAGGCTCGCGGCCGGGAGGAAGGTGGCGAGCATCGCTGAGTGGTTGGTGGCGAAGCCCAGGATGGCGAGCCAGGTGAGCCCGACGAAGCCTGGGAACGCCCAGGGATAGAGCTGGGTGCGCGTCAGGGCCAGGAGGCCGGCGCAGAGGGCGAACGTCAGGGCGACCACGCCGACCCACCTGACGGCGAAGGCGCGGCTCAAGGGACCTTGCGCCACCTGGTGGTAGACCAACCGCCGGGCAGAGACGCCGAGCACCGTGATGGGCCCCAGGATCGTGAACGCCATGCGGGCGGCCGAGGCCTCGCCCTCCGCGCCCTGCGCCTGCACCAGCGCGAGGGCGACGACCAGCGGCACGCCGGCCAGGACCGCGTCGGCGAGCAGGGGCAGGCACTCGCGGACGTCGAGACGCAGGACCGTGACGCCCTCGCGCAGGCGGCCGCGGTCGGGCCCGCCGAAGGCCCACCAGAACGGCAGAGCGACGAGCCACCACGTCAGCACCAGCCATCCGTTGTCTCCCCACACGGCCCAGGCGACGGTCGTGAGGAGGACCTGGCTGCCGACGACGACGAGGTCGCGACGCAGGAAGTGCTTGGCCTCGGTGAAGCAGCGCACGTAGCGCTGGAAGTCGTAGGTGACGTAGGCGAACATCGCCAGCGAGCACAGGAGGAGGTCGACGTTGCCAAGCCCAGCGGCGACGCCGAGCTGACCGAGGGTGACCGCCAGCGCCAGGACGCGCCCGGAGCTGGCGCCGTCGGAGAACGTGCGGTTGCCGATGAGCACCCGGTCGGTGCCGACGGCCTGGGCGAGGCCGACGAGGAACATGCCGCTGGTCACCCACACGGCGTACTCGTCGAAGTCGCTGCGGGGGAGCACGATCGCGAAGAGCGCCATCTGGATGACGGTCGTGAGGGAGTTGAGGCCCTGGATCATGATCACGCCGACCGAGCGCTTCACCGTGCCGGTGGGGGCCTCGGGGGACGTGTCGCCAGGTGAGCCGGATGTGTCGGACGGTGGAGTTTCGTCAGTCCCTGTGGGCACCTCGCGATGGTAGCGTTCGGCGATCCCCTGCCGGGGCCGAACGAGAAACATGGGTCGTGACGTGACGAGTGCCCGCCCTGGCGGCCGTGCCGTGGTCGAACGCATCATCCGCTGGACGGACCGCGTCGTGCCCCCCACGCCCTCGGTGGTGCTCCACTCCTCGCCCGACCTGGACGACAGCGTGGTCGCCCTGCTGCGCGCGGCTCCCGCCGACCTCAACCTCACGCTCCTCGCCGAGGACGCGCCTGCGGCCCGGCGCCGTGCCCGCGCGCTGGGCGTTGACGTCAACGTGGTCGCACGCCGCTCGGTCCGCGGGCTCTGGCGCTACTGGCGGGCCGCCGTGGCGGTGTGCACCCACGGTCTCTTCGGTTCCCACGCCCGCGGCCGCACCAAGCAGGTCGTCGGCCTGTGGCACGGCGAGTTCGGCAAGCTGATCGGGCCCTTCGTCGACGAGCCGCCCCGCCACTTCGACTGGGTGCCTGTCTCGAGCGAGCTGTCGCGCTCCCTGCGCAGCGCGGAGTTCGCGCTCCACCCCCAGCACATCCACGTGGTCGGCAGCCCGCGCCAGCTCCTCCTCGAGGCTCCGACTGACGCGACCGCCCGGGTGCCCGGTGCCGGTCCCCACCTGGTCTGGGCGCCGACCTACCGCACCTCGGTGACCGGTCTCATCCGCACCGACGGTGACCCGGGCAGCCTCGAGCGGGAGCTCGCGCTCGACGACGCCGCGCTCCTCGACTGCCTGCACCGCTACGGGGCCACCCTGTGGTTCCGTCCGCACCCCGCAGCGAGCGAGGACGTCCCCACCTTCGACCCGGCGGTCCGACGCGCCACCAACGCCGACCTCGAGGAGTGGGGGCTCACCTTCTACGAGCTGCTCGCCGTCGCCGACGGATTCGTCACCGACTACTCCTCGCTGTGGGTCGACTACCTGCTGTGCGATGGGCCGATGATCGCGTTCTGCCCGGACCTGGAGGACTACCGCCGCAATCGGGGTCTGGCTCTCGAGCCCCACGAGCAGTGGTTCCCCGGACCGGTCGTCGGCACCAGGGCCGACCTTCTCGCGGCTCTGGAGGGCCTGCTGGACGGGGTCGACCCCGACGCCTCGCGCCGTACGTCGGTGCGCTCGCTGCTGCACACGGTGGCGGACGCCGACCCGGCGGCCGCCACCTGGAGCCACGTCCGCTCGGTCCTGGCTCCGGGTGAGGACGCCGCGCTGTGACGACCCGGGTCCTCGTGGTGGGCCACAGCGCGGCGCTGTCCGGCGCCGAGCTCTTCCTGGCCGGGATGTTGGAGCACTCCCGGGTCGAGGCGACCGTCCTGCTCCTCGAGGATGGTCCGCTGGCCGACCGGCTCCGCGACGCCGGCGCCGACGTGAAGGTCCGTGCCCTGCCCGAAGAGCTGGCCGGGGTGACCGCCGACGGTGGTGGGCTTCGGCGTGGCGTCAGGGGCTTCCCCCGGGTGGTGCGCGACGTCGCCACGGTGATGCGCGACGTGCGGCCCGAGGTCGTCTACACCAACTCCGCGAAGGCTCACGTGCTGGCGGTCCCCGTGGCGCGGGCGCTGCGACGGCCGTCGGTGCTGCACGCCCACGTGCGCGCCGACCGGGACAGCTTCAACGCGGTCAACCTGCGTCTGGTCAACATCGCCTCCGGCCTGGCCACTCACGTGATCGCCAACTCCGAGGCGACCCGGGCGACGTTGCCCCTGTGGGTTCGTGACCGCTCGACGGTCGTCTACTGCCCGACCGAGGTGCGCGACGTGGCACCTGTGCCGCGGAGCGGGCGACGTCTGTCGATCGCCTGCGTGGGGCGCATCGCCGAGTGGAAGGGACAGTGCCTCGCCGTCGAGGCGCTTCACGCACTGGTGGCCGCTCGCGGGTCCGGCGCGGCGGACCTGCACCTCTACGGCGGCGTCGCCTTCGAGAAGGACCGCGCCTACGAGCGGGAGCTGCTCGAGCTGGTCGGCCGACTCGGCCTGCAGGACCTGGTCCGCGTCCACGGTCATGTGGCGGACGTGCACACCACGATGCGCTCCCACGACGTCGTCGTCCACACGAGCACCAAGCCCGAGCCCTTCGGCCAGGTCGTCGTCGAGGCGATGGCCGCGGGCGTGCCGGTCGTCGCCGCGGACAGCGGCGGACCGGTGGAGATCGTCGAGGACGGGGTCACCGGCCTGCTCTACCGCACCGGCGACGCGGCAGCCCTCGGCTGCGCGCTGGACCGACTGGTCGAGGAGCCCGCCCTGGGCACCACCCTCGCCACGAACGCGCTCGTCGCCGTGCAGCGCTTCTCCTACGAGACGATCGTCCCCGAGTGGGAACGCGTCCTCCGCTCGGTCGCGGACCAGCCGGCTCGCAGTGTCGTCAGACGGCGCCGCGACGGGTGAGCACGACCTTGACCGTGCGCAGCAGCAGGCGCAGGTCCATCATCGGGGTCCAGTCGCGGACGTAGGTCGCGTCGAGCTCGAGCGACTCTGTGGGGGAGAGGTCGGAGCGGCCGGACACCTGCCACAGCCCGGTGATCCCTGGGCGGACCAGCAGCCGGCGCCAGTCGGTGACGCCGTAGAGCTCGGACTCGTGCGGGGTCTGCGGTCGGGGCCCGACCAGGCTCATGTGGCCGGCGACGACGTTGGCGAGCTGGGGCAGCTCGTCCAGCGACGTCGCTCGGAGGAAGCGACCGAGGCGGGTGATGCGTGGGTCGTCGGTGATCTTGACGTAGGCGGTCATCTCGCTGGCGCGGTCCTCGAGCAGCTGCTGCAGCTCGGCGTCGGCACCGACGCGCATGGTGCGGAACTTCAGGATACGGAAGGTGCGCCCGTACTGCCCCACCCGCAGCTGGCGGAACAGCACGGGCCCCGAGCTGTCGACCCGCACGGCGAAGGCGATCGCGAGGAGCAGCGGGGACAGGGCCAGGAGTGCCAGGGCGCAGGCGATCCGCTCGAGGACAACGAGGAAGGCGCCGATCCAGGGCCGGCGCACCGCCAGGGGGCGTCTTCCCGGCGCCACCAGCGCTGGCAGAGACATCTCAGCCCTCGCCTGCTCCGCCGTTGCCACCCAGACCGCCCAGGCCGCCCTCGAGGGGACCACCGACGGGAGCGGGGAGCGGGAGGTCGGGCAGCGGCGGCTCCGGGAGCGTGACCTCGATGGGGTCGACTCCCGGCGCTGGCACGTTGACGACCACCTCGACCCGGTCCTCGTCTACCTGGACCTGGACCGGCGAGGTGTCGGGCAGCAGCGGCGGTGGGTTGCCGGTGCCGCCGTCGGGATCACTGCCCTCGTCGGGGCCGCCAGGGTCCCGCGGATCGACGGGGTCGGGTTCGCTGCTGCCGCTCCCGTCCTCGCCCGGTCCGCCCTCGACCGGGACGTCGGTCGAGCCTTCGGGAAGGTCGCCCGGGTCGGTGACCGGGGTGTCGCCGGGAGGCGCGGTCGAGCCCTGGCCGTCGGGGCCGACTGCTGCCTGCTGGGCCTGCGCCGTCGTGGTCCCCGTGGTCGACGAGGCCAGTCTGATGCTGGTGGCGCCGGACCCGTCGACGTCCTGCAGGACGAAGCTCGGTGACTGCAGGATCGCGGCGCGCGGGGCCTCTCCGAGGGGGTCGGCCTGGCTGCCGCCGAGCCCGGGTGTCTGGACCACGAAGGCGGCGGCGACCGCCGCAGCGGCGAGCCCGGTGCTGGTGACGCCGATCAGCGGTCCGCGCGTGCGGCGTGCGACGTGGAGCGCGGTGCGGGGCAGCCTGTTGGAGCTCAGCTGGGCTCCCCGGCGACGTGTCCGGAGGTACTCCGACGCATGGGAACCGAGCACACAGGTGGCCAGCACGTCGGCGAGGGTGAACTCGACCTGGAACATGTCGCGGGTCAGCGGCAGGCAGTCGTCGCAGGAGCGAGCGTGCTCGCGCACCTTGCGGATGAAGGCCGTCTCGAGCGTGGTGGTCACGTCGGACCGCACGTGGGCGGCGATGCGGAGGCAGTCCGCGCTGTCGCCGCTCGCGTGGCCGCGGGCCGTGACCCGTCGCAGGGTGCCCCAGCCCGCCTGGACGGCCCGCTTAGCGCCGAGGGGGTCGATGCCCGTCAGTCGGGCGATGCTCTGCTCGTCGTCGCCCTCGACGACGTGATGCCAGAGCGCGGTCTGCCAGGCGACCGGCAGGGAGGAGAACGCGGCCCAGATCGGTGCACGAGAGGGGGTGTGGCTGGTCGTGTGGTCGGACTTGAGGGTGCCGAGGATCCAGGCAAGCCGGAGCGGGTGCTCGAGCGCCTTGCCGGCGCGCAGGTCTGCCACGAGGGTGTCCCACGCGTGGACTAGGGCGGCCGGAGTCACGATGTCGGCGAGGACCTGCACGGCATCCTGGTGGCGTGCGCGCAGCACCCGGGCGGCGTCAACGTCCCCGCGACGGGTCGCAGCCACGAGGGCGGCATCGCTGGCCTCGCTAGGATCCACGAGCACGGATTCGACGAGGAACCGCTCGGGCTGCAGCATGGGCGTCCTTTCGCGCTGCATCCGTGAATGGGGGGTGGATGCAGAGTGTCTGAGAAACGACACGCCCGACCCGACGTTACTCACGGGTCGCGGCGGTCTAGGCCGGTGATCGGTTCTGCCGCGCCGGCCGCCTCGACGTGCATAGCGTGCCGCGTGCCCTCCCCCCGACTGGACTCCCTCACGGGTCTGCGCTTCCCGGCGGCCCTCGCGGTGTTCGCGTTCCACGCCAGCGTGCACTCGACCCCCGGCGACGTCCGTGACGTGGCGCTCGCGATCGCTGGACGTGGCTACACCGGGGTCTCCTTCTTCTTTGTGCTGAGCGGCTTCGTGCTGACCTGGTCGCTGCGGTCCGAGGACACCCCGGTCGCCTTCTACCGACGCCGCTTCGCGCGCATCGCGCCGACGTACTGGGTGTGCTTGGTGGGTGCGCTGCTGCTGCAGGTGCTCGGGACCCGTCAGGTCGGGGAGCCGTTGCTGAACGCGGTGCCCTCGTTCCTCGCCGTCCAGGCGTGGTGGCCCTGGGAGGCGATCCACTACGGCGCCAACGGCCCCGGCTGGTCGATCTCGGCGGAGATGTTCTTCTACGCCGTGTTCCCCCTGCTCCTGCTCGTCGCCCGGTCGTCGCGCGGGCCTGTGGGGCTGGGCGTCCTCGCGGCCGTCCTCGCGCTCGGTCCCGCGCTCGTGCTCCAGCCGGCCAGCGCCGACGCGACCACGGCCGGCTGGTTCATCTACGTCCTCCCGCTCACCCGGCTCGCGGACTTCGTGGTCGGGATCCTCCTCGCCCTGGCGATGAGGCGCGGCTGGCGACCCGCCCCGGGTCTCGGCGCCGCACTCGCGCTCACCGCTGCCCTGTACGCCGTGTCGGGAGTGCTGCCCGTGTGGGCCACGGTCAACCTGGCGACCCTGGCGGGCTTCGCCCTGGTCATCGCGGCCGCCGCCGGTCGTGACGTGTCCGGGCGAGGGTCGATCTGGACCTCACCTCTGGCGGTCCGCCTCGGCGAGTGGTCCTTCGCCTTCTACCTGGTCCAGGCCTCGGTCCTCAAGGTGCAGCACGAGGCCGTCAAGGTCCTGGGGCTCGGTGCCGCGCTGGAGTGGGTGACCGTGCTCCTCGCCCTCGCCGTCTCCCTCGCCCTCGCGGCGTTGCTCCACACCGTCGTGGAACGACCGTTCGAGCGGCGGTTGCGCGGTGGCCCCGCAGGGGCCTCGGTGAGTGAGCGGACCAGGAGCGCCTGACTCAGGAGTTGGTCACGATGGCCCCGGTGGGCGGCGCGGCGTCGACGTCCTCGTCCGGCGCGTCGGCGTCGGTGAGCTGGGCGAAGATCGCGCGCGCCACCTGGCGCATCCCCTCCTGGGTCGCGTGCCAGGGGGCGGGACCTCCCGGCAGGGGGGTGGCCCCGGCGAACCAGGCGTCATCGGCGCAGATGTCATGGCCCTCGGTGATGCTGAGCAGATCCGCGTAGCGCACACCCTCGGACTCTGCGGCTTTGCGGACGCTGGTGGCCACCGCCTCCACCACGGACGAGGCGAACGCGCTGTCACCAGCTGCGAACTTCAGCTCCGAGCAGGTGCCGGACTCAGGGAACAGGTGTGGATAGCCGACGACGACGATGGAAGCACGCGGGGCCCGCGTGCGGACCCTGCGGATGACCGCAACGACGTTGTCCTCCAATGACGCCGCGTTCTCCAGCAGGAGGTTGTCTGAGCCATCACTGAATGCGTCCGTGCACGGCGTCCCCTCGGGTGAGGTGGGCGCCAACTCGTAACAGGTGCCGATGAGCTGCTGGATGAGGCTGAAGTCGTTGCCGCCCAGGGTGATCGTCACCAGGTCGGTGCCTGGTGTGAGGGCGTCCTCCTGCGCGGGGACCTCGGTCCCGTCGGGTCGCCGCTGCGGATTGACCAAGTGCTCGGTGCGCGCGCCGGTGCACGAGACGTCGGTGTAGCTCGCCACGGCGAGCCAGTCGGCCAGGTAGGCCGGGAAGTTGTTGGTGGAGCGGTCGCAGGCCACTGGGTCGGTGCGACGTGCCGGGATCCCGGGACCGGCGCTGAACGAGTCCCCGAGGGCCACGTAGTTCACGACCCCGTCGGTGGGCACCTCGTCGAGGGGCTGGTCGACCGAGGAAACCTGGGGGACCTGGCCGGAGGGCTCGTCCGCCAGCGGCGTTTCGCTGCCCAGGGAACGGGTCAGGTAGATGGTGGTGCCCACGAGCAGCGCGATCATGATCGTCACCAGCAGCATGAGGAAGCCGACCAGGCGCGCGACCTCCCGGGAGGATCGAGGGGGGCGCTTGACGTCACTGGGCGTCGAACGCGGTGGCTTCTGTGGGCCGGGACCAGCCATCGATCCGTTGCCTTTCCTCGACGTGATCCGGACGTGACGCACTCCCCGAGGTGGTGTGCCACCGCTACAACGCTGCTGCCGACCTCAGGTCACGGCGGTCCTGTCGCCGCCTATCGCGGGCGTTCTCGGCGCGAGGGCATCGCTCCGCGAGCGCATGAACGGCAGCTCCAGGAAGCGGTAGCTCAGGGTCGTCATCAAGGCCACTAGCGTCAGCCCGATCAGACCCACCACCGGCAAGGGAAGCCCGAGCTCGTCCTTGTCCAGGAGGAAGAGCGGCAGCCAGTGCCACAAGTAGAGGCTGTAGCTGATTCGTCCCAGGCCGGTGACCGGCCCGCTGCCGAGGAACCGGTGCACAGGTCCCGCAGTGGTGGCGTACCCGTGGTGGATCAGCAGCACGGCGACGGTCGTGGCCAGCGGGACCCCGACAATGCGTGGTCCGTTGCCGAACGGACCGGGTCCGATCAGGACATAGACGATGAATGCCACCAACGAGAGCGCGAGCACGGCCTGCCCACGTGGCCGGGACCGGACGGTCGGCGGCCGCTCCACGAACCACAGTGCTAACGCGGCGCCGACAAGGATCTGGCCGAACCGGGCCGGTGGCAGGAAGTAGAAGACCCGGGTGTCCAGCAGCAGCGCTGACCCGGCGTACAGGGCCAGCGCGACGACCGCCGATGCCTTGGCGAGCTGGAGAGGACGGACGCCGCGGCGCTTCGCGCTCATCAGCACAACCGGCCAGACCAGGTAGAAGAGCCACTCGATGCCCAGGCTCCACGTCTGGCGGAAAGGGTCCATGACGCCGTCCAGCTCGCCCACCCAGGTGACCTGGGCGAGCACGAGACCCGCGCGCTCGACGACCGTCGACACCGGCAGCGGTGTCCCGGGCGTGACGGCCCACAGGGCTGGGCCGAGGACGGCAAGGCCCACCAGCGCGGGATAGAGACGCCGCACCCGGCGCACGATGAACGACCACCACAGTGTCGGCAGTGACCCGGTCTCACGTGATCGCCACAGGACCATGGTGATGACGAAGCCACTGAGCACGAAGAAGACGTCGACCCCGAGGTACCCGCCGCCGCCGATCGGCGTGTACTGGTAGCCCCAGTGGACGCAGATGACGGCGGCGATCGCGAGGCCGCGGACACCGTCGAGGTATCCAAAGCGGTTCTGAGGGAGCATCCGCCGCACAGTAGGGGGTCCGGTCCCCATTCGTCGGACGGATGCAAAATCCCGGGGTGCGGGCCTAGACCGGACAGCTGTTCGCGACGCCGTACGCTCCCGGGTCGTGAGCGAAGAGCTGCAGGTCCAGCGCCGGGACGGCGTCGTCCAGGTCACCTTCAACCGGCCGCAGCGGCACAACGCGTTCACGCGCGACATGTACGCCGGGATGCGGGCGCTGTGCGAGGAGCTGCGTGATGACTCGTCCGTGCGCGTCCTGGTGCTGCGCGGGGAGGGTGGGCGCGCGTTTGCCGCGGGCAACGAGATCTCGGACTTCCTGTCGCAGGACGCGGTGGCCTACGAGGACTGGATCCGTGAGCTGCTCGAGATGCTCTTCGCCCTGCCGCAGGTGACGATCGCCGCGGTGTCGGGGGTGTGCGTCGGTGGGGGACTGGCGGTCGCGACGCACTGCGACCTGCGGGTGGCGACGGCGGGGAGCCGGTTCGGCTACCCGATCGCGCGGACGCTGGGCAATGCGCTCGCGGGGTCGCTGGTCTATCGGTGCTCGTCGGTCTTCGGGGAGTCGTTGACG